>JADCEF010000048.1 GCA_020250445.1 Rhodobacter sp. | reverse complement strand
TGTGTATTGCGCGATGCCCGGTCTCTCTGGCAGGGGCCATCACCCCTGCCACAGTGCTGCGCGGGGCTCAGGACCGGCCGGGGGCCAAAGCCACCGGCCAGCCCCCGCCCCGCCCCCACGGCCAGTGCCCGCCCCCCGGCGGGCGCTGGCCTCTGTCCCTCCCGGACCTGCCGGTCTGCAGGGCACCGTCCCGCGCGGGTGGGGGAAACGCGGGTCGCGTTTCCCTGTCCCGCCCGAAAGGGACAATCCCTTTCCCCGGATCAGGCGTGTCCCGACAGGCAGGCGGCCGGATTACAATTTCGGCACCCTGCTAAGCCCGCAAGGGTGCTGCGGCAACCCACCAGTCCGGATGTGCCGCCGTCAGGGCGCGGGCCGCAGCGGCCGCCGCCAGCGGATCGGAAAAAAGCCCGAAACAGGTCGCACCGGAGCCTGACATCCGCGACATCAGGCAGCCCTGCTGCGCCGTCAGCGCCGCGCGAACCTGCGCGATGACCGGGGCAAGCCGGGTTGCAGCCGGTTCCAGATCATTGCGCGTCATCGCAAGAAAGGCCGCCAGTTCCGCCGCGTCGCGCAGACGCGGCAGAGCGCGCGGCATCGGCGCGTGGTCGCGCCGGTCAAGTGCGGCAAAGACCGCCGGGGTTGGCAGCGCCACCCCGGGATTGGCAAGCACCAGCGCGGCCGGGGGCAGGGGATGGGCCAGGGGATGCAGGCCATCCCCCACACCCGTCATCCGCACAGGGCGCCCCGCAAGGCAGACGGGCACATCCGCCCCCAGCCGCAGGACTTCGGCCGTCTCCGGCAGCGCCACCCCCCACAGGCGCGACAGGACCCGCAGCGTGGCGGCGGCATCGGCAGAGCCGCCGCCGATGCCCGAGGCAACGGGCAGAACCTTGTCCAGCATCAGGGCCGCACCCGTCGCCAGCGGAAACAGACGCGCGGCCCGCAGCACAAGGTTGCTGTCATCTGCGGCAAGCCCGGCGGCCTGCGGGCCGGTCACGGTCAGGGAAAGCCCGTCTGCAGCCATGGCGCGAACGGTATCGCCGATGTCGGCGAACACCACCAGACTGTCCAGCAGGTGATAGCCATCTGCGCGCTGTCCCGTGACATGAAGCGTCAGGTTGACCTTGGCCGGGGCAAAGGCCTCAATCGCCATCCGTGACGGCCCCATCCCCCGGTCCTGCGTCCGTGTCCGGGGTGTCGAAGGCGGCGCGGCGCTGATCCAGGGGCAGCGCGCCTTCTTCGGCCAGAACGGCGTCAAGGCCGATCTCCAGCTTGCGGCGGATGCGCGTTGCCAGTTCCTTTTCGGGGTCAAAGGACAGGGCGCGGTGCCACTGGAACTCTGCCTCCAGCTTGCGCCCGACCGCCCAGTAGACATCCCCCAGATGGTCGGTCACGATCGGATCGACCGGCTCCAGGATCGAGGCGCGTTCCATCGGATCCAGGGCTTCGGCGTAGCGCCCAAGGGTGAATAGCGCCCAGGCAAGGCTGTCAACGATAAAGCCGCTGTCGGGCTGGGCTGCAACGGCGCGCTGGATCATGCCAAGGGCTTCGTCCAGCTTTTCGCCCCGTTCCACAAGGCTGTAGCCAAGATAATTCAGCACCAGCGGCTGATCGGGGTTCAATTCCAGCGCCTTGCGGAAATCGGCATCGGCCTTTTCCCACCGCTTTTCGCGTTCGTGCGTGATGCCGCGGCTGTAGAACAGAACCCAATGGGTGGGGTTGATCGTGCCGACGCGGTCCAAAGCCTTGTCATAGGCCTGCGATGCCTCGTCGAACCGTTCAACCTTGCGCAGCAGGTCGCCCAGCGCCAGGTAGACCATCATCAGATCGCCATTCGTCTCGGTCAGGCCGGTCAGAACGGCAATCGCCTCGTCGTTTCGGTCATCCGAGGCCAGGGCTTCGGCACGGCCGATCTCGGCCGCGTAGAAGGCCGGATGATCCTTCGCAACCAGACCATAGACCTCGATCGCCAGATCGGTCTGCCCCTGCCGGATCAGAAGCCCGGCGGCCAGCAGGATGCTGTCCAGATGGTCGGGCCGCAGAAAGATCGCCGTGCGCGCATAGACAAGCGTATAGGCATTCGATGCCTCGCCGTTCAGGGCGGTGGCGACGGTGAAATAGACTTCGGCAAGGCCATCCGTCGCATTGCGCACCACATCAAAGGGCAGCGTCCCGCCCGCCCGGAGTTGCGCCCGCAGCGCATCGATCATCGGGTCCTGTTCGGTGCCAAACTCCCTGTCCAGAAGGGCGATGGCGTCTTCGTTGCGCTCAAGCTGGCTCAGGATCTGTGCATGTGCGATGACACCGCGGCGCATCATGCGCAAGCCGCCGGACATCAGCACATCTGCACCTTCAAAATCGCCGACAGACGCCAGCGCCAGCGCCTTGTGATAGCGTCCGAAGGCCTCAAGGCCCTGGGTGGCAGAAATCCTGTCAAACCCTTCCAGCGCCTCGGACATGCTGCCTGCGCCAACCTGCGCCCAGGCAAGGCTGAGCATGTCCACGGCCGGATTTATGGCGCGGCCTGCCGCCTGATCCGTCAGAAATTCGTCGAAGGCCCCGCGCTTTGCCTGATCCGCCGCCAGCGCGATGTTGGCCGCCGGACTGTTGCCCCCAAGGGTCACGATGCGCTGCGCAATGGACCTGGCCCCTTCAAAGTCGCCCAGGGACATGCGACCGACAAGCGCGCCGTCCAGCAGTTGCTGGTTGTCCGGATCAGCCAGAAGCGCGCGGGTGAACCAGGATGCGGCATCGCGGTAATCGCTTGCGATCACTGCCGAACGGGCCGCCAGATAGGCACCTGCGTCTTCTTCGGCGGCCCGGGACGCCAGCGGAAGGCAAAGCAGCGCGCCAAGAGCTGCTGCAAGAAGCGGACGGGTCAGGGACAAGGGCAGCCTCCGTATGGATTGCCTGTGAAGCTAGTCCTGTGCCCTGGCCATGTCCATGCGGGGCGGCGGCCTTGCCGGGACCGAACACGTCCGCTCGCGCAAATGTCACATGTTGGGATAGTTCGGCCCGTCTCCACCCTGCGGTGTCGTCCAGACGATGTTCTGGCTGGGGTCCTTGATGTCGCAGGTCTTGCAATGGACGCAGTTCTGGAAATTGATCACAAAGCGCGGGTCCTTGCCCGGTTCCGCGACCACTTCGTAAACCCCCGCCGGACAGTAGCGCTGGGCGGGTTCCGCATAATCGGGCAGGTTGATCCGGATCGGAACCGACGGATCGCGCAGGGTCAGGTGAGCGGGCTGTCTTTCCTCGTGGTTGGTGAAGCTGAAGGCAACGTTCGTCAGCCGGTCAAACGACAGAACGCCATCCGGCCTGGGGTAGTCGACCGGGGCGAAGTCCTTTGCGTGACCTGTCGAAGCCGCATCGGTCCTGCCATGTTTGAGGGTGCCGAACAGCGACACGCCGAAGAGGGAATTCGTCCACATGTCGAACCCGCCCAGCGTCAGCGATGCCAGAAGACCGAAGCGCGACCACAGGGGCTTGACATTTCGCACCCGCCGCAGGTCCTTGCCGATCGCACCACCACGCACCGCCGCCTCATAGTCGGTCAACTCGTCGCCCGACCGGCCTGCGGCGATGGCGGCATGTGCCGCTTCTGCCGCCGCCTTGCCCGACAGCATGGCATTGTGGTTGCCCTTGATCCGCGGGACGTTCACCAGACCCGCCGAACAGCCCAGCAGCGCCACGCCCGGGGCCACCATCTTGGGGATTGACTGCCAGCCGCCTTCGCTGATCGCGCGCGCGCCATATGCCACGCGTTTGCCGCCCCTCAGCAACTCTGCCACCATCGGGTGGTGCTTGAAGCGCTGGAATTCCATATAGGGGTAAAGGTGCGGATTTGCGTAGTTCAGGTGTACGACAAGACCAAGGTGTACCTCGTTGTTGGCGCCATGATACAGGAACGACCCGCCGCCTGCGTTTGACCCAAGCGGCCAGCCCATTGTATGGGTGACGGTGCCCTCGCGGTGCTTTTCGGGGTCGATCTGCCAGACTTCCTTCATGCCGAGGCCGAATTTCTGCGGTTCCTTGCCATCCGAAAGGTTGAACCTGGCGATCACCTGCTTTGCCAGGGACCCGCGCACGCCTTCGGACAGGAACACGTATTTTCCCCGCAGTTCCATGCCGGGTTCGTAGTTGGGGCCTGGCGAGCCGTCGGGTTCGCGGCCGAATTCGCCCGCAATCACGCCCGCAACCTCGCCCGCATCGCCCCAGACCAGCGCCGAGCAGGACATGCCCGGAAAAATCTCTACCCCCAGGGCTTCGGCCTGCCGGGCCATCCAGCGGCAGACATTGGCCATGGAGACAATGTAATTGCCATGGTTGTTCATCAGCGGCGGCATCGGAAGATTCGGAATGCGGATGCCGCCTGCCGGTCCGAGCAGATAGAAGTTGTCTTGGGTCACCGGCACGGTGATCGGCGCCTCGCGCTGCCGCCAGTCGGGAAGCAGCGCGTCCAGCCCGGCAGGGTCCAGCACCGCACCCGACAGGATATGCGCGCCAACTTCGGACCCTTTTTCCAGCACGACGACGGAAAGATTTGGATCCAGCTGCTTCAGGCGGATGGCCGCAGAAAGGCCCGATGGGCCGGCGCCCACGATGACGACGTCATAGTCCATCGCCTCGCGCTCGATCTGGTCCGTCATCACATTCCCCTTGCCGGCCCGGGCAAGTCCGCCCGCTCATGCTGCGCAGCCTTTGCCCCAACAGGGCCCGGGCGTCAATCGCGACGCGACAGGACGGACCCGCCCGCGTCAAGAAAGCGCGTTCGCCGGCCCGTTGCCATGCCTCTTGCATTTGGATTGGTCCTAAGGTCAGGTGCCTTGTCACTGAAGGTCAGCGCCGCGGCTCTTTTCCGGCCGGGGTGCTGTGTAGTTATTGTAGGGGCCGATGGAAAAGATTCCGATGACCCGCGCGGGGCATGCCGCGCTTGATGATGAATTGAGGCAGCTCAAGTCGGTTGAACGCCCCGCCGTGATCCGCGCCATCGCAGAGGCCCGCGAGCATGGCGATCTGTCCGAGAATGCCGAGTATCACGCCGCGCGCGAGAAGCAGAGCTTTATCGAGGGCCGCATCAAGGAGCTGGAGGCCGTGCTTTCGCTGGCCGAGGTGATCGACCCGGCGAAGCTTTCGGGGGCAATCAAGTTCGGTGCCACGGTGACGCTGGTGGATGACGAGACCGCCGAAGAAAAGACCTATCAGATCGTGGGCGAGACCGAAGCCGACATTGAACGCGGATTGCTCAACATCCGCTCACCGCTGGCACGGGCCCTGATCGGCAAGGACGAGGGAGACAGCGTCGATGTCAAGACGCCGGGCGGGCAGCGCAGCTACGAAGTTGTTAGCGTTCGATTCGTATAGATGAGCTGTAACGAGGTGGCCGATCCAGGGATCGGTGCGCGACGATGCCGGATGTAAAGCAGAACACTGTGCCTGAACCCGACGTGCCGACCGGGGACCCGCCGTCCACCGCAGGACCGGCTGCGGTCATCGCCAGCATTGCCTGGATCAGCGTTGCCGGACTTTTCTTCTTTTTCAAGCCGGTCGAAGGGGGAATTTTGGGTTTGTTGATGACGGGTCTGATCGCGCTGCTTCCCATAGCCTTGCTTTGGGCGGCGGTGTCGATGTCGCGGTCGGTACGGTCGCTTCGGGATGAGGCGGCGCGTTTGCAGGCCGCTGTGGATGCCATGCGAAATGCCTTCGTGGCCCAGAACAAGGCAGGTGCCGGCAGTCTGAAACCATCGGTGGAAAAAAAGCTGGACGAGATTGCCGCAGCACAGCGCCAGACGGAAACCGCGCTGGCCATGTTCACATCGCGCCGCGATGCCACGCAGGCGGGACCCTCGGCAGAGAGCAAGGCGGCGCTGGTTCCACCGCAGACCGTGGCAGGCGATGAACAGCCGACCCTGGCCCTTGGTACGCCGGCCGAAGACCTGCGCCCCCCGCTTTCGGTGGCCGATTTCATCCGTGCCCTGAATTTTCCCGAAACGGCGGAAGACAAGGCCGGTTTCCGCGCCCTGCGGCTGGCGCTGGAAGACCGGACAACCTCGAAGCTGATCCGCGCCGCGCAGGATGTGCTGACGCTTCTGTCCCAGGATGGCATCTATATGGACGACCTCAGACCGGAACGTGCCAGGCCCGAGGTCTGGCGCCGCTTTGCCCGGGGCGAACGGGGGCGGGCGATCTCGGCCCTTGGCGGCGTGCGCGACCGATCCAGCCTTGCCCTGACGGCGGGCCGGATGCGCGAAGATCCGGTGTTCCGCGATGCGGCCCATCATTTTCTGCGCCAGTTCGACCGGACGATTCAGGAGTTTGAAAAGAACGCCAGCGACCAGGACATGGCCGACCTTGCCGAAACCCGTACCGCGCGGGCCTTCATGCTGTTCGGCCGGGTGACGGGGACGTTTGATTAGGCGGATGCTGAAGAGGCACCCCGGCCACCTGCCGGATGGAGACGTCGTTCTGATCCGAAAGACGGGGGTTGCCGGGGCGGGCGGTGCGGCGCGCGTCATTTGCCGGTGCGGTAACGACCACGGTCCGGAAGGGCCGTTCTTGCGCTGATGGCGGCAGGCCGGTGTCCGCCCCGGGCCGGGTGCGCGCTGTCCGTCGGCTTTGGCCCCCGGCGAACGGGTGGCACAGGTCTGCCCCGGATCGGGCTGATGCCCTGCGGCCGATTGCGCGGGCTGCGGGTGAAGTGCCGGTTTTCCGGTCAGACGGTCCATCTGGCTTTGCCCTTCGGGCGCAGTGTCGGGCGCGTTGACTGTGGCGCGGGCGGACACGGAACCGTTGCGCGTTTTCCCGCCCGGTCAGGGCCACGGTCCCCTGCGGACCGTTCCCCCCCCAGGCGCGACGCGGGCCAGCACCTGCCGGTGGGGGCGGGGGCGGGGAACCCCGGCGGGTCCTGGTGCCAGCGTGGTGCTGTGGCAGGGGCGATGGCCCCTGCCATTGCAGCGGTGAGGGTGCTTTCGTCAGTTCGGGCGGGAACAGGAAACGCGACCCGCGTTTCCCCCGCCCGCGCGGGACGGTGCCCTGCAGACAGGCAGGTCCGGGAAGGACGCAGGCCAGCGCCCGACCGGGCGGGGGCGAAGCGCACGCCGGGGGCGGGGCGGGCGCTGGCCGGGGGCTTTAGGCCCCCGGCTGGTCCTGATCCCGGCGGGACGCTGTGGCAGGGGCGATGGCCCCTGCC
>JADCEF010000047.1 GCA_020250445.1 Rhodobacter sp. | reverse complement strand
TCCCGCAGCATGTCCGCGTCAGAGGTCTTCTCAAGCAAGGCATTCAGGCTCATCATCGCTTCGGTCATCGGGGTTCTCCGGTTCAAGGTTGAGTTCGCAACCCAAACCTACCCAGGATCACCGATGACCACCCGCAAAGCCGCCCGCGCCGCCAGCTATGTGAAAGCGCTGCGCGGGCGGCCTTGCTACCGACGCGCTACACCACGCCGGGGGACACGATCTTTTTCCGTGCTGGACTACACGGCGTGATCCCTTTTTCAATCAATGTGTTACGGACCTAATCTGTATCATGGCCCCGATCCGCCAACAGGACCTTTGCCTGCGGCATCACAGACAAAAGGGCCACTCTGGCGGTGCAGTTTCTGATCTGCCCCGCGCTCAGAAACATCTGAACAGTCCGCCCAAGACTGTCGCAAACGATGTGGAGTTTCGTGTTCCGACCCCCCTAGTCAGCCCGTTCAGCCGAGAGCGCCTCGTATTTCCCGCAGGGCGGCGGCAGTGCGGTAAGCCTTGTGGCACCCTCGCCAGGGGTTGCCGGACCATGGCGAACACCTGGCACGACGTCAATCATGATCGTTTCCGTTTCGGCCTTATGTCTTTCCAGTTCCAGAAGGATTTGCGCAAACGCCCCCTTCCGGCACCGGCGAAACCAACGATTGCAGGGCGTCTTGTGCGAAAATCGCTTGAAACTTGGTGATGCCTGGCGGTGCGGCATATCATGGCGGTGGTCAGACGCCGCCGGTTCTCATCCCAGAACAGGATATGCCACAGGGGTGACGAGCCCATCACCCGCCTGCCCGGTCTGTCGGGTTTCGTTCCCGATGCGTTGACGGAGGGTATCCGGTCTGGCGCGCAACTTCGGTGAACAGGGGATCGGGGCGGAGCTGGCGGCGCTTCTGGCCAGCTTTTCGGCGGAGAAGCTTGCCGATGGCCGGGCGCGGCTGGTGCG
Source organism: Rhodobacter sp. (assembly GCA_020250445.1). Classification (GTDB taxonomy): domain Bacteria; phylum Pseudomonadota; class Alphaproteobacteria; order Rhodobacterales; family Rhodobacteraceae; genus Aliitabrizicola. Next base: position 5,394 of record JADCEF010000047.1, on the reverse strand, counting down.
CCACGGGTCGTTGCCGGAGCGCGAGGTGCTGACCGGGATCGGACCGGTTGCCGGGAAGGTGCCGTGCCTGCGCGACCCGAGAGCCCGGCGAAGACAAGATCAGCTTCACGCCGGGCCTGCTGCCCCGCGATCTGCATAAGGCGAAACCGGTCGAGGAGCTGCTGCCTTGGCTTGACCTCAAAGGCGTCTGCACGGGCGATTTGACCGGGGCGTCGGCCGCCCTGCCGGGCCCGGATGCCAGGGGTCTGCCAGCCAGGACCATCACGCGGCTGAAGGCCGATTGGCGGCAGGGCTGCGAGGCCTGGCAGAAGCGCGACCTTGGCGCACACCGTTTCCCCTGCATCCGGGCCGGTGGTGTTTATTGCAAACCACGGATGGCCGGGGAAAAACAACGCGTTCCGGTGATCACCGGGGCCGGTGAGTATGGCCGCAAGAAGCTGTTGGCGATGACCGACGGCCTTCGCGAAAGCACGCAAAGCCGACGTGAGGTGCTGCTTGACCTCAGACGGCGCGGCCTGAAACAGGGCCCGAAGCTGGCCACCGGCGACGGTGCCCGGGGCTTCCGGACGGTGCTGCGGCAGGTCTTCGCCCCGACAGGGGAACAACGGTGCCGTGTCGACAAGACGATGAACGTTCTCCATGCGTTGAACGTTCTCCATGCGTTGCCGCAATCGGTGCAGGCCAGGGCGAAGGGCCATCTGCACGACATCCGGCAGGCCGAAACCGGGGCCGCGGCCAATGCCGCCTTCGACGTCTTCGCCGAAACCTGTGGCGTGAAACGGGACAAGGCGGTTGCCAAACCGGTCAGGGACCGTGCGGTGCCGCTGGCCTTCTACAACTGCCCGGTCGGGCACTGGAAGCGCATCCGCACCACAAACCCGACCGAAAGCACCTCTGCCACGGTCCGCCATCGCACGAAACGCACCACGGGATGTCTGAGCCGCCAGACCGGCCTCGCGATGGCGTTCAGGCTGATGATCGCCGCGCAAAGCCAATGTGATCGCCGCGCAAAGCCAATGGCGCAAGCCCGATGGCCAAAACCGCCTGCCCGAGGTCATGAAAGGGCTTGAATTCCGAGACAGCATCCGCCAACCCCAAACCGCCGCCTGATCAAACATCACCAGCTTTCGGCGGTTGCCACGAATTCCCTTCTGGCCGAAGCCAGCAGATCTGACTTCACCTCGTCTGCATTCCGTCCGCTGCGCCGCACCCTGGCTGTGGTGCCATCCGCTTCGGTCCTGTCCAAGCCAGCGCCGGTCATGCGCAGATCAGCCCTTGCCGCTGCCCGGTGTCAGCCGGGCAATGACCTGCCGCCGCAGCGCCGGGACCATCACCACAGGCGGGACCGCCGCATCCAGCGACCCGGCGGGAAGATCTGGCGAAATGATGCATTGACCCCGGCTCTTCGTCCGGGATGGCGGGACCACGTCCCTGCCCGTCTGCCCGGGCGCAGGATTGCCTGTCATTCCCCATCGGCAAGTCGTTTTTTCCCCAAGGCTCTATCCCGGCTGTCTTCTGCGCATCAGAAGCACGTTGCGGCCCGATTGCACCGCAAGGCCATCCTGATTTCGCACCTCGAACCCTAGCTGAACGACCCCGCGGTTGCCCGAGGATGCAAGGCGCATCTCCGCGACCCTGATCGTCGCCTCGATGCTGTCGCCGGCAACGATGGGTGCCTTGAACGACCAGTCCTTCCAGCCCAGCGAGGCGACCGCCTGCAACTGCGCCTCGGCGCGGTTCTTCAACCCGTCGACAAGGCAAAGGCCAAGCAGGCCATGGGCGATGCGTCCGGGAAAGCCCTGTTCCCGCGCGAACCTGTCATCCATGTGCACATCAAAGAAGTCGCCGGATATTCCGGCAAAGGCCACGATGTGGGATTCGGTCACCGTGATTCGGCCCGTGCGGAACCAGGCACCGACCTGAAGGTCGTCGTAGAAGTATTTTCCTGCGGGCAGGGGCGATGCAGGGGCGTCCGTCATGTGGCCACCCCAGGGCCGGGAACGGGGCGGGCAGACGTGCCGGGGATCAGGCCGCCGTCGTCTAAGGGGTGGCGGCATTCATCCCGGATCGTCGCGGTCACCGTCATGCCGGATCGCGGCGGGCCTTCGCTGTCGGCGCGGATGATGTCTTTGTGCGCGGGCCGCGTCCCGGCGCGGGCACTGGCGGGTGCGGCGGGGTGATCGCCGGTGTGGGTCCTGGCGTTCGGGCCGGGGGCTGCGGGCGTTTCCGGGAAATGCCCGCGCCGGAAACCGGGCGCCGCGTGACCGTCGCCATGCAGGGCGCGCGCTGCGCCCGCTGCATGGCCCCGCAGTTCAACCGCCGCCATCACCTCGCCACGCCGTGTTGCCAGCGGTTCCGGGGTATCTGGCATGTCGACAGGGGCACGCTCGCCGCCGCTGCGCCGCAATGTCCTTGCCGCCCTGCGCAGGATGGGCAGGCGCGCTTTGCCGGCGGTGAAGGCCCGGTGGTTCACCGTGAAACTGCCGCGTACCGCCGCGGCGGCAGACCCGGGCCGCACCTGTGCACACAAGGGATGGTGGCTCAGGACCCGACCGGAAGCCAGCCGCCCGCAGAAGACAGGATCGCCATCTTCGGCACCGGTGAACCGCCCTGCGACAGGGTTCCTGCACCGCACCGCCGTCTGCAAGTGCGGCCCTGCCTGATCACGCATGACCTGCACCCGTCTCTGCCGGTTCTTTCCCGGCGGCGGCACCGGCGCTGTCCTTTGCGAAGCAGGCCGGGTCCATAAGCGCAAGATCGGGCGGGATCGCAGGCCTGAACGCCATGCGGTCTAGCACATCACGTTGCAGGTCAATCCCGGGTGCGATCTCGACCAGGGTCATTCCGGCTTCGGTCAGTTTGAAGACCGCGCGCTCGGTCACGTAAGTGACGGGCTTCTGGCGCCGACGGGCTGCGGGGCCGCAAAACGTCACCTCGCGGACGCTTTCGATGAACTTGGGGATGCGGCCGTGGCGTTCGATTGCCAGATGCCCGTTGTCCACCTGCACGGCCAGCCCGCCTGTTTCGAAGGTTCCGCAGAAGACAACAGCCTTTGCGCCTTGCGAGATATCGACAAAGCCACCCGGCCCGACCACATCCTGACCCAGGCGCGATACGTTCACATTGCCCTCGGCATCAACCTCTCCCGCGCCCAGAAACGCAACATCAACACCGCCACCGCTGTAGAAATCGAACTGGTCCGTGGATCGCATGATTGCGCCGGGAAAGGCCGCCGCCCCGAACAGCGCACCATCGATCAACTGGCCATTGTGGATGCCCTGCTCGACGGTCAGCCAGATGTCCCCGAGCCGGGATTGCGCCGACAGGACCGCCGCGATGCCCCCGGGAATGCCGAAGCCGAAGTTTACCGACTGCCCGGCTAGGATTTCGTTTGCGGCGCGCCGGGCGATGACGGCCCGCGCGCCGGTCGGCATGGCAAGCCCGCCGAACCTTCTGGCCGGTTCCTTTCCGGCATGCGGCAGTCCCGCAAGGCTTGCCTCGTAGCCGCCCGCATGGGTCTGGGGCTGGTCAGGTGCCAGCACGACCTGATCGACCAGAACGCCCGGTATCTGCACCAGCCGGGCAAGGCAGTTCTTGCCGCTTCGCTTCTCGCGCACCTGTGCCAGAACGCGACCGCCCGAATTCCTGGCGCTGAGCGCCACGACATGGGCGTCAAGGTCACCCGCCTCTTCGGCGCAGGAGATGTTTCCCTGCTCGTCGCAATAGGTGCCCCGCACGATCGCGATGTCCGGCCGGATCGGGAAATAGCGGATGAATTCCTCGCCGCCCAGGCTTACGATCTCGCTGACCGGCGGGGCGGCGCGCGCCGCGTCGTTGGCTGCCCCGCCGCCCCGGCGCGGATCAAAAAAGGTGTCCAACCCGACCCGTGTGATCAGGCCGGGGCGTTTTGCGCCGGTTTCCCGCAACAAAAGAGAGATGACGCCGGACGGAAGGGTGAAGGCCTCGATCCGGTTTTCGCGCGCCAGCCTCTGCATCCGCGGCGACCAGGACCAATGGCCGCCGATCACCCGCCGGACCATCCCCTCATGGGCAAATCGGTTCACCCCGCGCGCCTTTCCGTCGCCCACACCCAGTGCATGGACCAGCACCAGATCGCGCGGGTGGCCAGTGGTCAGAAACCGCTCTTCGATTGCGGCAAAGATCTCGTCCGCCTCAAGCATGCCGCCGCCGTTTCCGGTGATCGCGACGATGTCGCCATCCCGGATGACTGCCGCGGCTTGGCCGGACGACACTTCGATCACGCTTCCCTCCGCGCCTGCCACTGCAGTCATTCACCCACCGGAGAGTTAAAGAGAATGAGAAACCTGTCAACACGACCTTGGCGCACCGGCAGGGCAATCGGATGAAGGAATGGTGACAGGGGTCTGAGTTTCTGACTCAGTGATCTTCGAGAGGGTTTTTTCGAGGAGATCTGGGATGGAGCTTGAAGGTTCGGCCATGGCTTCGGTGGTTGAGACGACGGTTTTTCTTTCATTTTTCAGTGATATGCCGGATCATCGGCAGGCTGGGAAAGTCGCTTATCCTTTGGATGAGGTTCTGCTGCTGGCGCTGTTCGCCGTTCTGGCGGGGGCCGAGGGCTTCACCGACATCGCCCGGTTCGGTGCGCGCAAGCTGGCGTTTCTGCGTCGCTTTCGCCCCTTCGCCCAAGGCACTCCCTCGCACGACCATCTGGGCGACCTCTTTGCCGCGCTGGACGCCAGGGCCTTCCAGCGGTGCTTCGTGGCCTGGGTTGCCTCGCTCACCGGCGCGCCGCCCGAGTTGATCGCCATCGACGGCAAGACCTCGCGGCGCAGCGGTCGCAAGGGGGGCCATGATGCTCTTCACCTGGTCTCGGCCTTCGCCGCGCGCGAGCGGCTCGTGCTCGCCCAGACCAAGACCAGCGCGAAGTCCAATGAGATCACCGCCATCCCCGCGCTGCTCGACCTGCTTTCGCTGGAGGGCGCTCTGGTCTCGATCGATGCCATGGGCTGCCAGCGCGCGGTGGCCCAGAAGGTTCTCGACAAAGGCGGCGACTATCTGCTGGGGCTCAAAGGCAACCAAGGGGCCCTGCGCGCCGATGCGCAACTCTTTGTTGAAGAACAGGAAAGCTGTGAGTGGCGCGATGTGCGCACCACCTTTCACCAAAGCGTCGACGCCGATCACGGACGCATCGAGACGCGAAGGGCGCGGGTCCTGCATGACCTCGGCTGGCTACAGGAGCGCCACGCCTGGCCCAGCCTGCGCGCCCTTCTTATACCAATGGCCTTCTCGGTTGACTCGTTGATGGGGATTCCCAAGGCTTCCGAACTCTGACTCAATGGTGCCTCAGGGGATGGAGGTCGGCATGGCAGGGATTTCGATCACGCGGCTTGAGTTGACGGCGGCGGGGCTGCG
>JADCEF010000046.1 GCA_020250445.1 Rhodobacter sp. | reverse complement strand
GGCGCGGATGCGTGCGGGGCGGGGGCGATGCGCCCCGTGCGCCCTGACAGGCCTGCACGCCCTGACAGGGCAGGAAGTCAGATCAGCCAGGCTTTGGGATGCGGCGGGCGCGGGGCGGCCCCGGCGGGCGCAAGCGCACCAGAATCAGCACGCAAGCCGGGAAAGGCACCGACATGAAAGTCTATTTTATGGGAAATGGCCTGGACGGCAAAGGCCGCAATTTCGACTGGTCAGAGACCACGAAACTGCGCAAGCCCGACCCGACAGCGGTGCGGTGGTACGATACGGACAATGAGAATTTTCCGCTGGGCCCGGTGCCGCAGGAGGTAAAGGATGCCATCGCGGGGCTTTGGGCGGTGACCTATGCCAGCACCACGGACCTGCCCAAATATTTCAACAGGCTTGACAGAAACCACTTCAGCGGGCTGCAGGCGGTGGACAGCAAACTGGGGGACCTGTTCCGGCACTACGCGGGGGATGAGGTGGAACTGATCCGCATTCCGAAAATGTGGTCGCTGACGGACAAGGCCGAAATCACCACCCCGTATTTTCTGGCGAATGTCTATGGCGCAGAGCCGACGATTGATCTGGAGCGCAGCGGCGTCTTTAACGTGATCAACCCGAAGTATTCCCGTTCATACAGATACGTCACTCCGGGCGGTGTCCAGTTTGCCAGGATCCGGCGCGGGTTCCAGACCGCCCGGCATGTCTGGCGCGACAGCAATACCTCTGACTGGTTCTGTGATGACGCCTTTCGCACGGCGGCCGAACAGATATCGCCCGGGCAATACCGGTTCCACGAGATGGCTGAAGACTGAGACCTGCGGACAACCGTCCTGCAATCTGACCTGTGATGTCTGCGTAAAGAGCAAGAGGCAGTTATGGATTTTGCGACCCTTTCCGTCAACTACATCATCATCAACGGGCATAAGTTTCAGGTCCAGCACATCGCCCCCAAGATTGCCATGGGGGTGGGGGAGATACCTACGACCGACCCGGCGCTGGTCAGCCCGGATTTGAAGAACCTGGTCGCGAAAGGGCTGTGGAACAAGGACAGCACCGACTACAACCTGATCGCCCTGCCAACCGATCCAGCGCGGGCGACGGCCACCGGCGTGACGCGGCATGACAGCAGATATCGTAAGGCTTCTCTGGTGTTGCCTGCGGATCTCGGCACAGAGAGCGGCTATGACGAAGGGTGAGGGCAAAGGGAGACTCCGGGCTTTATTCGGAAGAATACTGGGCAAGTGTGCGCAGGCTTGGGCCGGACTGGACAGAGGTAATGAAGTGACACCGAAAAAGGAAAGCATGCTGGAGAAGTGGCTAAAAATTCCTCCGCGAGAAAGGCTTTATGATTTGCCCGGATACAGGAAAGAGGCCGACAGGGGAATCGCGTTTGGGATTTGAGGTGATCTGAGGGGTCTTGCGGTTTGCGTGGGGATGGATTCTTGGGCGGCGATCGCCCTTCTGGAGCCCGTTCCCCGCATGGACATTTTTCTCGCCGCTTTCGATGACATCCCCGATCCGCGTGCTGACAACGCGCGTCACGACCTTTGTGAACTTCTGGTCGTGGGCTTCGTCGCGGTGCTCTGCGGGGCAACCAGCTGTGCCGAGATGGCAGACTTCGGTCGGGCAAAAGAGCATGTTTTCAGGGACTTCCTGAAGCTCAGGCATTCCATCCCCTCGCATGACACCTTTTCGACGGTGTTCCGGATGATCGATCCGAAGGCGCTGGACGCTGCTTTCGGGCGGGTGCTGGCCCAGATCACCGCCCTGCTCGGTGAGGGTGACGTGATTGCCATCGATGGCAAGGCGCTCCGGGGCGCGCGCGACAAGGGGCAGAGCGCGCGGAACCGAATGATGGTCTCGGCCTACGCCGCCCGCCTGCGCCTGACGCTGGCGACCGTTGCCGCCGACAATGGCGGCGAGCTGGAGGCGGCGCTTGAGGTGCTCGGCCTGATCGCGCTCAGGGGCAAGGTCGTGACGGCGGACGCGCTGCATTGCAATCGCCGCACGGTTGCAGCGATCACCGAAGGCGGCGGCGACTATTGCCTGGCGTTGAAGGCCAACCAGGACTCGCTGCTGTCTGACGCCCGCTCCTGTTTCGGCAAGGTGTCGCCGGATCATCCGGTCGCGCGGCAGCAGGAGGTCGGGCATGGTCGCAAGGAGACCAGGACGGGCATGGTCGTTTCGGCCAAGGGACTGGCGGAACACCATGATTTCCCCGGCTTGCAAGCCTTCGGCCGGATCGAGGCACGCCGGGAGACCGATGGCAAAATGCAGACCGAAACCCGCACCTTCGCCCTGTCATGGATGCCCGAACCCGAGGTCTTCATGGCCACCGTCCGCGCCCATTGGGGGATCGAGAACGCCCTGCACTGGCAACTTGACGTCTCGTTCCGGGAAGATGCCGCCCGCAACCGCAAGGAGCACGGCCCCGCCAACATCGCCATCCTGCGCCGCCGCGCCCTCGACCTCGCCCGACGCGACACCTCCAAGGGGTCGCTCTCGATCAAACTCAAGCGCGCAGGTTGGAGCGATGCGTTTCTTCTCAGCCTTCTTAATAAGTTAGCAAGCGCATAGGTCAAACGCGATTGCCCTGGGCAAAAGGCGCTTGTCCAGAGAGAAGATTTACGCGATCTTGGCGTCAGACAGCACGCCACTTGGGGAATGTCGGCTCGTACCAGGGAAATTACTGGGCTTGCTTTACAGCAAAGGTCCACTTGCATGATGGAGAACCGCACCCACAGCAGCACCCTAGTGTTCTTCCATCATCAAGAGTGATGGTCTCGTTAACCTCAATTCCATTGTAACCAGACATGCTCATTTGTACCGCCTCAGGCGGGACTCCCGCTTCGACAAGGCTATCAAGAATCTCTGAGTACGACCGGGCTAACGCCTGACGCAGCTCAGCATTGTCTGCAATGCATGAGCAATCCGGACACCCATATTGGGCACAAGTCGGTACTGCCTCCTGAGAAAACGCAGATGTGGAACTGACAAGGACGAAGAACAAGGCTCTAAAAGGCTTCATGGCGCTCTCCTTTCAGCAACTCTTCCTAGAATTATGCCATTGGCCATTACTCTGACAGATTATTACGTTACCACCCCAGCATACACGGGCACCGGGACTGAACGAAGTGCGGTTTCCATTTATTGTTAGCCAACATAAGGCATTAGCTTCATCATCCACAATTTCGCTGTCCGCTTCAGGCGGTGAAGAACCGTCTGAAACAGGCTTGTCTAGTTCCTTACCGATGTATTCATCTTTCATCTCAGATTCCTCCGCGAACACTCTCCCCAACTAGCGGGCCAATACATGAGAAAGATCACCCGAATCTTCTCTTTGGACAAGTCTTTTCTGCCTCGAGCGGTGTCTGTGGTCTGCACGACCGCCAGACTTAGCCCGCATTCCCCAAGTAAACCGCTGATTTCGCTGTCCTGAGTATGATATTTTGTTTATAAATCATGGCATTGATGGCTGCGGGGAGCTTGCTTTATGGATCACCCAGAGGGTGCGGGCTCGCAGCGGGCAGATCGGGTCGATTTCGACCGCCGGGTGCGGGTGGAGTTCCTGGGCGCGCAGATCAGTTCGGACGGCGGGCTGCTGGTGATGCGCGAGCTTGATGACGCGCTCGGGCTGTCCGATCTTGCAGCAGCAACATTGCGCGACACCCGCCCGGGCAAGAACACGTTCCATCGTCTTGAAGGGTTGTTCCGGCAGTCGGTGTTCGGGCGGCTGGCCGGATACGAGGACGTCAACGACGCTGACCGTCTCGCGCTCGACCCGGTCATGCGTCAGGTTGTCGGCGGCAGGGCTGTCGATGCGCAGGCGGCCTCGGCTTCCCAGATGGGGCGGTTCGATTGAACTGGCACGAAAAATTTCGCCTCTTTAGTGGGTACCATGCGTCAGATTCAGAACACCAGAGGATCGCGGTTATAATCCCCGCCGCGGGGATCGTTCAGGTTCGGCACTTTCAGACTTCGGCGCGATATATCAGGAGAAGGTGCTTTTACGGCAGCAGGATTTCGAAGAGGTTCTGGCCCGGCATCTTGAGATATCACCTTACGTTCGGCGGGAGTAAGCCATGACAGAGACGAAAGAAGGTTCGGTCCGGCCGGGAGAAGGAAACGCGACCCGCATTTCCCCGCCCGCGCGGAACGTTTCCACCAAGATCCGTGACGCACGCACCAACAGAGGCCAGCGCCCGACCCGGGGGGCGAGAAGCGCCCGCCGTGGGCGGGGCGGGCGGCTGGCCGGGGGCTTTGGCCCGCGGCTGGCCTGAGGTCAGCGGGACGCTGTGGCAGGGGCGATGGCCCCTGCCATTGCAGCGGTGAAGGTCCTTTCGCCCCTCCGGGCGGGACCCGGAAACGCAACCCGCGTTTCCCCCACGGTGGCGGGACGCCCGCACCAAGACCGGACCAACCCGCGCCACTGCGGGCAAGCCCCGGCAGGACAGGGCTGGCACAGAACAGTGTCCGGCCCCGGGGTGCCTCTTTCGGAGATCTGCAGCCGAAGGACCCCGAACAGTCGGCGTCCACCATCACGCCACCAGCGCTTCGGCCTTTTTCAGATCAACGCTGACCAGCTGGCTGACACCCTGTTCCACCATCGTCACCCCGAACAGCCGGTCCATCCGCGCCATGGTGACGGCGTGGTGCGTGATGATCAGGAACCGCGTTTCGGTGCGGCGCGTCATTTCATCCAGCAGGTCGCAGAACCGGGTGACGTTGGCATCGTCCAGCGGGGCGTCCACCTCGTCCAGCACGCAGATCGGCGCGGGGTTGGCCAGGAACACGCCAAAGATCAGCGCCAGCGCCGTCAGCGTTTGCTCGCCCCCCGACAGCAGCGACAGGGTTGCCAGTTTCTTGCCGGGCGGCTGGCACATGATTTCAAGGCCGGCCTCCAGCGGATCGTCGCTTTCCACCAGAACAAGCCGCGCCTCGCCGCCCCCGAACAGATGGGTGAAGAGGGTGGCGAAATTGGCGTTCACCTGTTCAAAGGCGGTCAGCAGCCGTTCGCGCCCTTCGCGGTTCAACCCGGCGATGCCGGAACGCAGCCTCTTGATCGCCTCTTCCAGATCGTCTTTCTCGGCCTTCAGCGTGTCATGTTCGGCCTGCACGCCTTTTGCATCTTCTTCCGCCCGCAGGTTCACGGCCCCCAGCGCTTCGCGCTGGCGTTTCAGGCGGTTGACATCCGCATCGAGGGCTGCGGCATCGGGCATGGCACCCGGGTCTTCCTTGAGGCTGGCCAGCAGGTCGGCGGGCGAGCATTCGGTTTCCTCGCGGATGCGTTCGGCGGCATAATCGGCTGTGCCCCGCGCCGCATCAAGGCGGGCCTCGGCGCGCGCACGCGCCTCGCGGGCTTCGCTGCCGCTGCGTTCGGCATCGCGCTCGGCGGTTTGCGCCGCCCGCAGGGCGGCCTCGGCAAGGGCAAGGGCATCCGCACCGGCGCGGCGGCGCGCCTCGGCCCGGTCAATCGCCCCGGCCAGCTCATCGCGCCGGATCGCGATTTCCCCGGGGGCCGCCATGGCTTCGGACAGGGCCTTTTCGGCCTCGGCGCGGCGCTCGGACAGTTCGGTGCCGCGCGTTTCCGCCGTTTCCAGGCGGTGCTTCCAGCCGGACACTTCCCGGGCAATCTCCTGCCTACGCTTCACGCGGGCCTCGCCCTCGCGGCGCAGTTCATCCTGCACCGACCGGCGGGTCATCATCGCGGTGCGGGCGGCTTCCACGGCGGTGCGCACCTGTTCGACATTGCTGCGGGCGGTGGCAAGATCGGGCAGGGCCGCCGCTGCCGCCTCTGCCTCGCGCACGGCCGCGCGGGCAAGGCCGGCCTCGTCATCAAAGCGGGCCACGGCCAGACGGGCCGCATCAAGCTTGCCTGCCGCAATCGACCGGTCCGCCTCGGCCCGGGCCAGGGCGCGGCTGGCCTCGGTCACCCGCTGATCGGCGGCGCGGCGGGCGTCGCGCGCCATCTGGTCGGCCCGCGCCAGATCGGCCAGGCGCCGGTGCAGCGCCTCATGCGCCTGACGCGCCCCTTCGGCGCGGGCCGCCACATCTTCAAGATCGCGCTTCAGCGCAACCAGCCGGTTCATCTGCTGCAGGCGCAGGGCGGCGGCGGACGGGGCATCTTCCGATGCGGCGCGAAACCCGTCCCAGCGCCAGAGATCGCCGTCCAGGCTGACCAGACGCTGGCCGGGCCGCAGGCGGGGCTGAAGCGCCGCGCCGGCCCCGCGCCCGACAAGTCCGATCTGGCTGATGCGCCGCCGCAGCACCGCAGGCACATCCACGTGCTGCGACAGCGCAACGGCCCCCTCGGGCAAGGGCTGCGGATCGTCAAAGTCGGGCAGAACGGCCCAGCCCGACCGTGCCGCATGGTCCACTTCGGGGGCGCGCAGGTCATCGGCAAGGGCGGCACCCAGCGCCTTTTCATAGCCGGGCGTCACCGTCACCCGGTCAAGCAGCTGCGCCCCCGCCAGCGTTTCGCGGTCCACCAGACGGGCAAGGGCGGCAACTTCGGCGCGCAGGGCGTTGGCCTCGCCCTCGGCCTCGGACCGCGCCGCGCGCGCCTCGGCCTCGCGCCGCTGGGCTTCGCCCCGGGCGTCTTCGGCAGCATCCAGTGCCGCTTCGGTTTCGGCGGCAAGTGCCACGGCATCAGCCTGCGCGGCTTCCGCCGCTTCGAAGGCCGTTTCGGCCGCCGCCAGCGCCCCGGTTGCCGAAATCACGGCCGCGCGTGATCGTTCGGCTTCGGTTTCCGCCTTTTGCACGGTCGTGCGGTTGTCGCCCAGCAGCCGCTGGACCGACTGGTGCCGGGCGGCAAGACGCGCCACGTCTTCGGTCGCTTCGGCCAGCGCGGCTTCCCGCTCTGACAGAATCGCAGCCGCCTCTCTGGCCAGATCAGAGGCTTCGGCAAGCCGCCTGTCATGGCCGTCCTGCGCCTTGCCGATCTGGGCCTGCTCCCAGTCCAGCCGGGCGATGGTATCCACGGCGTCGCGGTTCAGCCCGGCTTCACGTTCCATATCGCGGCCAAGCTGATCGATCCGCCCGCGCAGGGTCGCGATCCGCTGTGTGGCCTGCGCGTCCTGCTCGGCAAGCTGGTCGCGCTGCACGGTCAGGCGCTGCAGCACGGCAGAGGCAATTGCCTCTTCCTCGCGCTTTGACGGCAGCGCATCTTCGGCAAGGCTGCGCGCCTGGGCGGCCGCGCGGGCGGCGGCCTCTGCCTGTGATGCCGTCAGGATGCGCGCGCGCAGATCCGTCTCTGCCAGGACCCGCGCCTCATCGGCCTCGCGCCAGCGGCGGTACAGCAGCATCCCTTCGGCCCGCCGCAACTGTTCTGCGATCTCGCGATAGCGGGCGGCCTGACGGGCCTGGCGTGCCAGCGTGACAAGCTGCTGGGCCAAAGCCTCGATCACGTCATCGACGCGGGTCAGGTTCGTCTCGGTCGCCTGCAGCCGCAGCTCTGCCTCGTGTCGGCGCTGATACAGGCCGGAAATCCCTGCCGCCTCTTCCAGAATGCGGCGGCGGTTCTTTGGCTTGGCGTTGATCAGTTCGGAAATCTGGCCCTGCCGCACCAGCGCGGGCGATTGTGCGCCGGTAGAGGCATCGGCAAAGAGCATCTGCACGTCCCGTGCCCGCACATCCCTGGTATTGGCCTTGTAGGCCGATCCGGCATCGCGCGTGATCCGCCGCACGATCTCGATCTGGTCCTGATCGTTGAAGCCGGACGGGGCCAGACGATCGGCATTGTCGATGATGATCGACACTTCGGCGAAATTGCGCGCGCCCCGCGTGGCGGCACCGGCAAAGATCACGTCTTCCATGCCGTCGCCGCGCATCGCCGTGGGGCGGTTTTCGCCCATGACCCAGCGCAGCGCCTCAAGCAGGTTCGACTTGCCGCAGCCATTGGGGCCGACGACGCCGGTCAGCCCCTCGTGGATCACCAGATCCGTGGGGTCGACAAAGCTTTTGAAGCCATTGAGCCGAAGTCGCGAAAAGCGCACTGCGCCGCCTGTTCCGTTGATTCCCCTGTGGGGGGACATGGTCGCGCCGGGCGAACGGCAAGTCAACCAAGACGCCCTGCATATGCCCTCGCGAATCTGCGGATCGTCAAGATATGGGTTGATGACCCGGCTTGACCCTGCTCCGGATCAGCCTGATCTGTTGCCGCTGCAACCCGGACGTGAAGACGTGCCTTGCGGCATGACAGGCACCTTGCATCCTGCTTGCGGCACCACGGGCTAGCCTGCGCCGTCTGCGCCCGTGCGATGCCCGCGGACGGGGTATCACGACCCGCCAGAAGCCTGGCGCAATTCCCGGTGCCGCCGTCCCGCAATTTGTCCGGCATCCCTGCCCCCCGATCCGCCCGGCGGGCCCCGACGCGTGATGCGCGGCATTGAAGGCCGTCTTGCGCCGTGATCTGACAGGCGCAGGATAGTTCGGGGAAGGGCGGGCGATGCGGGTGGTGGTGAACGGGTTTGGCCGGATCGGACGGTCGGTGCTGCGGGCCTGGCTGCAGGGCGGATGGCCCGACATCGACATCGTCGGGATCAATGACATCGCCGCCCCCGAGATGTGCGCCTACCTTTTCGAATTCGACAGCATCTTCGGGGTCTGGACGGGCCCGGTCGCGCTGGAGGACGGCGCTTTGGTGCTGAACGGCCGGCGCATTGCGCTGACCCGCCAAGCCGATCTGTCGGTGTTGGACCTGTCGGGTGTGGATGTGGTGATGGAATGCACCGGGCGGGCCGACCGGGCCGGGGTTGCGGGCCGCGCCCTGTCCGCCGGGGCGCGGCGCGTGCTGGTTTCGGGCCCCTCGGCAGCGGCGGGGGTGACGGTGGTGCTGGGGGCAAACGAGGCGCAGCTGGGCACGCACCGGATCGTGTCGAACGCCTCCTGCACCACCAATGCGCTGGCCCCGCTGGCGCGGCTGCTGCACGAGACCTTCGGCATTGTCACCGGGTCGATGGTGACGATCCACTGCTACACCGGCAGTCAGCCCACGGTGGACGCCCCGGCGGCGGATTTTGCGCGCAGCCGGGCGGCGGCGCTGTCGATGGTGCCCACCACCACCTCGGCCCAGCGCCTGCTGGACAGCGTGCTGCCCCAGATCGCGGGGCGCATCGAAGGGTCTGCGGTGCGCGTGCCGGTGGCGTCGGTTTCGGCGATCGACCTTTGCGTCATGACGGACCGGCGGGCAACGGTGGATGCCGTGACCGGCATTCTTGCGCAGGCGGGCGGTGTGATCGGGGTCACAGCCCGGCCGCTGGTCTCAAGCGACCTGCGGGCGCGGCCCGAAAGCATCGTCATGGCCCTGCCTGAAACCCGGGTCACACCGCAGGGGATGCTGCGGGTCTTCGGCTGGTATGACAATGAATGGGGGTTTTCCAACCGCATGCTGGATGTGGCGCGGCTGATGGGCTGAACCGGCCTGGGTTACTGCACAGTCCAGGGCTGCGGATAGCGGTATTCCTGCAGGTTCGGCCCCTCGCCGATGCGGTCCAGCACGGCAAAAAGGCCGGGGGCACGCAACGGGGTCAGCACGCCATGCCAGGTGCCCCGGTGCAGGTTGATCCCCTGCGCGCCATTGGTCAGGAAAGCGCGGGGCGTGCCGGGGGTGCCCTGTTCGTCCGGCGCGACGATCACAAGGAACGGGGCCTGCGTCATCGGCACAAAGGCCTGCGATCCCAGCGGGTGGCGTTCGACCAGATCAAAGGTGTAAGGTAGCGACCGGGCCACGGCATCAAACACCGAAAGCCCGGCGCGGCCTTCGGCAATGTCGATCTGGGCGCGGTCATGATAGCGCGCGCAAAGGCTCGCGTTGATCATCCGGTCCGGTGTGCCGCTGGCGTCCAGCACATCGCCGAAAGGGGCGAAAGCGGCGGCGGTCAGCGGTTCGGGTGGAATTTGCCTCATGACGGTTGCACGGCCCGGGCGGACGGGGCGGGGGTTTTCCACCCCCGCACCCCCGGAGGATATTTGGAAACAGAAAATGGGCAGGGTCCGGGCAGACAGGGGATGGTCATGGCAGCGGGGCAAAGGCGCCGGGGCCGCGCAGCCTGGCGTGGCGGTTCACATCCTTGTACAGCAGATAGCGGAACGGGCCGGGACCGGCGGCATAGCAGGCCTGTGGGCAATAGGCGCGCAGCCACAGGAAATCGCCCGCCTCAACCTCGACCCAGTCGCGGTTCAGCCGGTAGACGGCCTTGCCCTGCAGCACGTAAAGCCCGTGTTCCATGACATGGGTCTCCTCAAAGGGAATGACCCCGCCCGGCAGGAAAGTGACGATGTTGACATGCATGTCATGCGCGGGATCGCCCGGATCGACAAAGCGCGTGGTGGCCCAGCGGCCATCGGTATCGGGCATGGCGACGGGGGCGATTGTGCGTTCGTTGGTGACAAAAGGCGCGGGCCTGTCCACGCCCGCAGCCGGTTCCCAGATCTTGCGGATCCAGTGAAAGCGGGCGGGCGCATCGCCTTCGGCATGCAGCCGCCACGGTGTTCCGGCGGGAATATAGGCATAACCGCCGGCATCCAGTTCATGCGTCTCTGCCCCGAGCGTCAGCGCGATCACGCCATCGGTGACGAAGATCACCGATTGCGCGCCGGGGTCGTTTTCCGGCGCATCCGAGCCGCCGCCGGACGCCACCTCCATCACATATTGGCTGAAGGTTTCGCTGAAACCCGTCATCGGGCGGGCGATCAGCCACAGCCGGGTTTTGCTCCACCCCGGCAGGCAACTGGTGACGATGTCGGAAAACACGCCCTTGGGGATCACCGCGTAGGCTTCGGTGAAGACCGCGCGCCCGGTGTGAAGGGCGGTCTGCGGCGGCAGGCCGCCCGTAGGGGTGTAATAGGGGGTCATGGCAGCATGTCCTTCAGCCGCAGGGCGGCGATGCGTTCGACCTGGGCACAGGCGGTGGCGAATTCGGTGGCCTGGTCATTGGCCAGCCGGGTTTCAAAGGCGGCAAGGATCGATGCCTTTGTATTGTCCCGCACGGCGATGATGAAGGGAAAGCCGTGCCTGGCCACATAGGCCGCGTTCAGCCGCTGAAAGGTTTCGCGTTCGGCGTCGGTCAGGGCATCCAGGCCCGCGCTGGCCTGTTCGCGGCTGCTGTCCGCGGTCAGCCGTTTTGCCTGCGCCAGCTTGCCCGCAAGATCGGGATGGGCGGTCAACACGCCAAGCCGGTCCCCGGCCGGGGCACTGCGGAAGACGCGGCACAGTGCATTGTGCAGGCCCGTGGCACTGTCATGCGTGGGGCCAAGTTCCAGTGCAAAGGCGCGTTCGGCCACCCAGGGTGAATGTTCGAAGACCCCGCCAAAGCGTGCCACGAACGCGGCCCGGTCCATCAGGCTGGGCCTTTCCCGGCGGCCGGGCGGATGGGTGGCGGCCCAGTGGCGGGCAATGTCGATACGGCGCGGGAACCACACGGCATCATGGCCCTGGGCATAGTCAAGGAAGCGTTGCAGGCCCGCGATCTTGCCGGGGCGGCCGATCAGGCGACAGTGCAGGCCGATGGAAAACATCTTTGCCGCCCCTGCCGCCCCTTCGGCATAAAGCACATCAAAGCTGTCCTTCAGGTAGCGGAAGAACTGTTCCCCGTCGATGTAGCCGGGCGCGGTGGCAAAGCGCATGTCGTTGGCTTCGAGCGTGTAGGGGATCACAAGCTGGTCGCGTGTCCCTGCCTCGATCCAGTAGGGCAGGTCGTCGTCATAGACATCCGAGATCCAGTCGAACCCCTGCTCGGCCGTCAGCCGCACCGTGTTGACCGAACAGCGCCCCGTGTACCAGCCGGTCGGGCGGCTGCCGGTGACTTCGGTATGCAGGCGGATCGCCTCGGCAATCGCGGCGCGTTCCTGATCTTCGGCCATGTCGCGGTGATCGATCCATTTCAGGCCGTGGCTGGCAATCTCCCAGCCGGCCGATTGCATGGCCGCCACCTGTTCGGGGCTGCGGGCCAGTGCCGTGGCCACGCCATAGACCGTCACCGGCAGGCCGCGCCCGGTAAACAGGCGGTGCAGCCGCCAGAACCCGGCCCGCGCGCCGTAATCATAAAGCGATTCCATGTTCCAATGCCGCTGCCCCGGCCAGGGTACCGCCCCGGCGATGTCGCTGAGAAAAGCCTCGGACGCGGCATCGCCGTGCAGGATGCTGTTTTCGCCGCCTTCTTCGTAATTCAGCACCAGGCTGACGGCGATCCTGGCCCCGCCGGGCCATTGCGCATCCGGGGGGCTGGCGCCGTAGCCAAGAAGGTTGCGGGGATAGCGGGTCATCAAGCCTCCGGTCTTCTGCATCTCCGTTCTAGGCGGTGCGCGCGCCAGAGTTTATCAAAATCTTGGCGAAAGACCTTTCCGGGTGCCGGGGCGTCGCCTTTGGGCGCGAAACGCGGCACAGTGGCGGGGGCGGCAGAAGGGGAACGTCATGGCTGAGGGGCGTCTGACAACGCATGTGCTGGATACGGCACGGGGCAAACCGGCGGCTGGGGTGAAGATCATGCTGTACCGCGTCAGCGGCAACAGCCACCGCCGGATCACCGAGGCTGTGACCAATGCCGACGGGCGCACGAATGCCGCGCTGCTGACGGGCAAGGCGCTGACCGCAGGGCAGTATGAGCTGGTCTTCTGCGCGGGCGATTACCAGCGGGCGCAGGGGGCAGGGGGCATCCTGTTTCTGGATGAAATACCGGTGCGCTTCGGGGTGGCGGACGCGGGCGCGCATTACCATGTGCCGCTCTTGCTGTCACCCTTCGGCTATTCGACCTACCGGGGAAGCTGACCGGGGGCCCGGTGCGCGGCACCGGGGCGGGTCTGCGGACAGTGTATCGGCAATGTGACCATGATCCGCCTTGATCGGGCGCGTGGCAGGGATAGGATCCGCCCATGCATGTTCCGCTGTTTCTTGTTCTTGCGTCCCTTGTCGGTGTCGGGGTTGGTCTGACCGTGCCCGGCTGGACCGATCTTGCGCTGCTGGCGGGGCTTTGTGCCCTTGCAGGTGCGATCCTGTTGGGCGCGGCACTTCTGCGCGTGGAGGTGCGCGCCGCCGCTGCCCCGAGGTGGGTGATCGTTGACGGGTCCAACGTGATGTACTGGAAGGGCGATACCCCGCAGATCGAAACGGTGCGCCAGGTTCTTGAACATCTTGCCGACCTTGGGTTCAGCCCCGGTGTTGCCTTTGATGCCAATGCAGGCCATCTGCTTGCGGGGCGCTATCTGGATCATGCGGCCTTCGGCAAGATGCTGGGCCTGGCGGAGGACCGCGTCATGGTGGTGGACAAGGGCACGCCTGCGGATGCAACCATTCTGGCGACGGCGCGCGACCTGGGCGCGCGGGTTGTCTCCAACGACCGCTTCCGGGACTGGCTGGATCAGCACCCCGAGGCGGGCCGTCCCGGGGCGCTGATCCGGGGCGGCTTTGTGGACGGTGCCCTGTGGCTGGCGCTGGATGATGCCGTGCCGCATCCGGTCAAGGCGCAGGCAGGGTCAGGCCCCTGACCTGATCGGCAAGGACGCTTTTGATCCGGGCCACCATGAAATCGGCAAAGAGGCTGACCTTGGGGTCGCGCAGGCGGCGGTGCTGGCTGAGGACGGACAGTTGTACGGGCAGGGGCGGGGTGGCGGCGGCAACAGGAATCAGCGCCCCGCTGCGCAGATGATCGGCGATCTCGAACACCGGCTTCAGCACAATGCCGTGCCCGTCCAGCGCCCATTGCGTCAGCACGTCGCCATCGTCCGATTCGAAGGGACCGGTGATTTCAAAGCGGCGCGGACCCTGCGGGGTTTGCAGCGTCCACTGAAACTCTTTCGCGCCGGGAAAGCGCAGGTTGAGGCAGTCGTGCCGTCCGGCCAGCAGCGTGTCACCGTCCTGTGGCATGCCGCGCCGCGCGACATAGGTGGGCGCGGCGCACAGCAGGCGCGGACAGTCCGCCACCAGGCGCACCTTCAGCGTGCTGTCTTCAAGCTGGCCCAGATGAAAGGCCAGATCAAGCCCCTCGGCAGTGACATCGATCACCCGGTCGGACAGGCGCAGCCGCACGTCAACCTGCGGGTAGACAGCCTTGAAGCCGGGCACATGGGGCGCAATGACACGCCGCCCGATGCCCAGGGGTGCCGCCACGAACAGCGTGCCGCGCGGATTCTGGGCGATGTCGCCCACGGCGGCCTCTGCCTCGGCGATGGTTTCCAACACCCTGAGGGCCCCGTCATAGAACAGCCGCCCGTTTTCGGTGGGTTGCAGGCTGCGGGTGGTGCGGTTGAACAGGCGCACGCCAAGATGCTTTTCCAGCTCCGAGATTCGCGAAGAGGCGACCGCAGGCGAGGTGCGCTGATCGCGTGCGGCCGCACTCATGCTGCCCAGTTCATAGACACGGACGAACATCTTGAGCGTGGCGACATAGGACATGGCTTGTGCGGGACATTCTTCTGAAGGGTTTGAAAGTGATCCGGCATTAACAGGATTAGCGGAACAGTCGGCCCCGGTATAGCCTTTGGCAAAGCAGCGGGGTCAGGCAATGTACGACTGGGCGGTTCTTGAAGCGTGGATCGAATTCGCGGTGCGCTGGACGCATGTGATCACTGCCGTCGCCTGGATCGGATCGTCGTTCTACTTCATCGCGCTGGACCTTGGCCTGCGCAAATCGCCCGATCTGCCGCCCGGGGCTTATGGCGAGGAATGGCAGGTCCATGGCGGGGGTTTCTATCATGTGCAGAAATACCTCGTCGCCCCGGACCGGCTGCCGGACCATCTGATCTGGTTCAAATGGGAAAGCTATGCCACCTGGCTGTCGGGCTTTGCGCTGCTGATCCTTGTCTATTACCTCGGGGCTGATCTGTATCTGGTTGATCCGGCGGTGCTGGATATTGCGGTGTGGCAGGCTGTGCTGATCTCTCTCGCCTCGCTGGGCTTCGGCTGGCTGGCCTATGACACGATCTGCAAAAGCCGCTTCGGGGACGACAACACGCGGCTGATGCTGCTGCTGTATGTCCTTCTTGTGGCGATGGCCTGGGGATACACGCAGGTGTTCTCGGGCCGGGCGGCGCTGCTGCATCTGGGGGCGTTCACGGCCACGATCATGTCGGCCAATGTGTTCAGGGTCATCATGCCGAACCAAAGGATCGTGGTGGCCGACCTCAAGGCAGGCCGTGTGCCGGACCCGAAGTATGGCCGCATCGCCAAGCAGCGCAGCACGCACAACAACTATCTGACGCTGCCGGTGCTGTTCCTGATGCTGTCGAACCACTATCCGCTGGCATTTGCCACGCAGTACAACTGGATCATCGCCAGCCTTGTCTTCTTGATGGGGGTGACGATCCGGCATTACTTCAACAGCCGCCACGCCGGGAAGGGCAACCCGACCTGGACCTGGGCGGTGACGGCGGTGCTGTTCCTGATCATCGCCTGGCTGTCCACCGCGCCGATGCGCACTGCCGAACCCGAAGCGCAACTGCAGGGCGCGGCACTGACCTATGCCTCGGCACCTGGGTTTGACGAGGTGACGGGCATCGTGCAGGGCCGCTGTTCGATGTGCCATGCGGTGGAACCGGCCTGGCCGGGCATGCTGTGGCCGCCGAAAGGCGTGGTGCTGGAAACCCCCGCCCAGATCGCCCATGAGGCGCGGCGGATTTACCTGCAGGCAGGGGTGACCCACGCCATGCCACCGGCGAACCTGAGCTATATCGAGCCGCAGGAGCGCGAGGCGATTGTGCGCTGGTTTCAGGGAGCGGGGAAGGGAGTGGGGGTGGAGGGGTAGGTAAGGAATGCACCCCTCATCCGTCCGATCAGCCGTTTGGCCCCCCTTTGTTGCCCCGCAAGCTGAAGGGCGTCCGGTGCGCGACGCCACTGTTGTCAGGCTTTCCCGGACGCAAGGCCTTCGCCCGATCACCTTCCGCAAGATGCCGGGACCGCGCATCCAGCCCGCCGCTGGCAGGCTGCGTCATTTCGAAACCACGGCCTTGGTGGCAGGATTTCACCGCCACAGTGTCATTTTCTGGAAAGTCATCCCCAGGCATTTCCGTTCGTGAAGGCAGTCCCACCGTTCGTGAAGGCGCGTCTGGTCACTTTGCGGCCCAGCTCCGATTGCTTGGCCGTCGGAGTCGCACATCCGCGCCCACGCTCAGAAAGGAACAACCATGAGACGCGCCTATGTCTTTTCCCTCCTCTTCGCCGCACAGACGGCGGCGTATCCGGCCCTGGCAGACGAGGTTGAGTTCTATCGTGACATCCGGTCAAACCATTGGACATGGAATGGTGCGGACCCACTCGTTCTCCAGGGCATCCTCGCGCGCGTCGCCGAAGCCGGGGCCGGAGCCGACTTTGTGGACATAAGCGGGGCCGGGGGTGCCCCGGTCTGGACCGAAGAGTTTGCCAGCGCCGGTGACCAGCTTCGCACCCTGGCGCAGGAACAGGAAGCCCTGGGCCTGACCGGAGCGGCGGCGGCGCTCTACATGCGCGCCTCTGCTTACTACAGCCTTGCCAAGTACCCGCTGATTGCCCCGAACCCGGCTGAGGTGGCGGCTTTCGAGGCCAGCCTCGAGACGCTCCACCGCGCCCACGAATTGCGCGGATTCGAAGTCGAGCGCGTCGCAGTACCCTTCCAGGATGGCGAAGCCGATGGTCACGTCCTGCTACCGCGGGGGGAAGCCCCGGCGGGCGGCTGGCCGCTGGTGATCGCTTCGAACGGGATCGATGTGAACCAGGGCGAGTTCTTCACCTTCGCGGAGGACGTCGCAAGCCGCGGCATGGCGTTCCTGATGTATGACATCGCAGGGACCGGCACCAATGCTGAGTTCCCGCTGGCGCGTGACTACGAAGAACTGCCGGTCGCTCTGGCCGAGGCGCTTGGCGCAACAGACCGGTTCGATGAAGACCGTATTGCCATCATGGGGGTCAGCTTCGGGGGCAATGCGGCGGTGAAGCTCGCACATACGCGGGCCGATCTCTTCGCGGCCTCGGTCAATGTCTGCGGCCCGCTGCATTCGGCCTTTCAGGTGCCGGAGGATCAGCTCGAGAGCGTCGGCCTGATGTACCGCCTTGCGCTCTATGACCGGACCGAGATCGACGGCGGGGCCGATCCTGCCGGCTTCGTCGCCCATATGCGTGGCTTTTCCCTGATCGACCAGGGCGTCATCGTGCCGGGCGAGACGGTAACGGTTGTACCGATCCTGTCAGTGAACGCCCGCAACGACTACGTGGCACCTGAGTTCGACATGGAGCTTGCGAACAACTCCACCGTCGACGGCACGCTGATCTACAGCGGTACTGACGATCACTGCCCGCAGGATCGCTTCACGGTGATGCCGCAGATCGCTGACTGGCTCGAACAGCGCCTGTCCCCCGGCGCGAACTGATCCCTTCCCCGAGATGAGAAAGCCACCCGGCCAGGTACCAGCCGGGCACCCCCTGCCCACTAAATCCTTCGTGGAGAGAAGCGATGTCTGAAAAAATCCACCGCCCGGCCTTCCGCCTTGAAACAGCAAATGCCCGAAAGCTGGGAATTGTCGGCCTGACGGTCACCGCGCTCATTGCCTCAGGGCACCTCTTGTTCAATACGCGCACTGGCGTTCACGCGGTCTTCGAGATTTTCGGGATTGGCGGTGACACTCCCGAATGGGTCGCCAGCCCCGAAGACCCGCCCGTGCCAGTGGTGCAAACCGCTGCACTGACCCGGAGCCTCACCTATCCGGGCGAAATCCTCCAACCGTCGGGAATCGCTTGGGATGCCAGCGCGGATCAGTTTCTGATCGTCACCGACCAGGCCGAGCTCTTTGCGGTTTCTCGGCACCTCGACAAGCTGCTGTCTCGCACGACAATGAGCCGGGCTCCCCTGATCGCCCGGCAGGGCAGCGTGGAAACGGTTGCCGCCCTCGAAAGCGGTGCGGTCGTGGCTGGCCGTGACCACAGCTTGCCCACCTGGCAAGCGGCAGACGGCGTTTGGCGTCGTGGCGAAACGCTGCGTACGGACGGATCCGGCCTCCCGATGTCCGGCGACGTCACGGCCATGGCTTTCGAGCCGGGCACGGGACGCCTCTTCGCCGCGGATGAGGACGGCGGGTTATGGAGGCAAGCCCAGTCCGACTCGGGATGGGAGCCGCTGGTCCTGAGCGGTGAAGTCCGTGAAGGCAGAACTCTCGACGAATACAGGATTGTGGGCCTCGAGTATAGTGCGGGCCGTCTTTACGCTCTGACGGCGCACTATCCGAACATCCTCGTCATCGATCCGGCCTCGGGACGCATCGAGCAAGCCTTCGCCCTGGACGGGCTACAGGATCAATCGGGTCTTGCGATTGTGGGCGGCGAAGCATTCGTCACAGTCGATCACGAATACGACGAAGCATCCCCGGGTCTGATGGTCTTTGATCTCGGGGGATGATTGCCGTCTGGCCAGGCCGCGGGGTTGCTTGAGTGTCGCGTCCCGGAAGATTGCGCGGCGATTTGACGAAGAGATGAGGGTGAGACTTGTGCCAGTCCTTCATGGCCTGCATCGGCGTTCGGCTCAAGGCAACGAGTCCAGGTTAACGTAGTGGATCATTCAGGATTGCCTTGAGGGTTTCGGTGTTCCAGCCTGCGGCTTTTCGGGCAGCCTTGATGGATCGCTTGCCCTTTCCGGCGCGGAGCATGTTGAAGGCGGGGCGGCGGACGAGGGCCATGTTTCGGGCACCGTGGCCTCGCCTGAGCCGCGACTGGTCTTCCTTGAAGACGACGTCCAAGACCCAATGGAGGCTCTTGATGCCCCAGCGGCTTCGGACGGCCGTTGCGGCGCGTTCGGGCGTCAGGGCGGCGGAGGAGATGAAGTATCTGGTTTCGCGCGAGATTTTTCCCATGCGTTCGCCCTCTGCGGTGGAGCGGACGAGGCTTGTGAGGCCGGGGAAGCGGTGTTCGCCCGGGTGGCGGCGGTCGCCGGTCAGCCATCCGGCCTCAAGGCTGACAGTGGTGGTACGGGTTTCGATGCGGCCATTGGTCCTTGTCGGTCACCGTGACGGTGGCAAGCCCGGTGGTGGCGGGGTCTTCGAAATGGGCCGTAACCTCGTCATGCAGGGCAGGCTGGTTGGTGCTTGAGCGCCAACAGACAGTCGCCGCCCCCGGCAAGCACCGCCCCGGCCATGGTCGGATTGGCCGCGATCGCGTCGATGGTTACGCGTGCGCCCCTGAGGGTCAGGCGTTCAAGAATCGCCCGCAGGGCGGCGCATTCGCTGTCCCTGGCCTTGACCGCCTCTTGCGCCAGCACAAGGCGCCGGGTCGAAGCCCGGGCCGGGACCAGATGGACTGGCCTGATCCGCGCACCCGTCCCGCTGCTGCGCCGCAGGCTCTTGCCATCCAGCGCGATCAGGTCGGCGGCGCCGGGCCGCAGGCCCCGCGCCCGGGCCGTGAAGCAGGCCTCGAACAGCGCCGGATCGATCCGGTTCAGCACCACCCGAAGCCAGTCCTCCTTCGGCGTTCCAAAGCAGAACTTTCCGTATTCCTTGAGGAAATCCCGGTGGAGGATACCCCGGTCCGCAATCCGGTCACAGTCGTCGCAGTCCGCGATCGTGGCGCAGGTGACCAAAAACAGCACCTCCCGCAACGGATACCGGACCTTGCAGCTCTCGCGCGGATCCCCAACCGCCCCGAAATGCTCCGGCATCAGCGCAAGACGATCCGTGACAAAAACCTGTTCCATGGCGGCTCACCTCCCGCCACCACAAGACCCAGATCAAGCCACCACCCGCCACCCCAGCCCGAAACCCGTTAACCTCATAACGACGCCCTAGGCGAAGAAGGCCATGATCGCCTCGGCCACGAGCGGAGCGGCTTCTTCATGGATCAGGTGGCCGAGCCCGGCGAAGTCCTTGACCTGGGCCTGCGGCATGCGCGCGGCGGCGTCGCGGCTGCAGGACGGCGGCACGGCGCGGTCATTGCTGCCGGTCAGGAACAAGGTGGGCGTGGCAATGGCAGGCAGGCGGGCGATCAGGCCGTCCAGCTGCCACTGCGCCATCATCGCCAGGGTGCCGTCGACATGCACGGGGTCGCTGACCAGCCGTCCGTAAAGCCGCCGCCCCTCGGGGTCGATCCGCGATCCGGTAGAGGAAAGCAGCCGCCCGACCTGCGCCTCGCCCCCCGCCAGCCGGGCAAAGACCGACGGCACCAGCGGATTGAGCGCCAGCAGCCGTGCCATGATCGGGAACACCACGCCGGGCACGCCTTTGAAATTCCCCAGGGCCGCGTTGATGCCGACGACGCCGGCCGGTTTTGCCGTCAGGCATTCGGTCAGGCGCAACGCCAGCGCAGCCCCGGCGGAATGGCCGACGATGCCCTGGGGCACCCAACCCTGATCGGCCAGCAGCGCGGCCAGGTCTTCGGCCATCGCATCCAGCCCAAGGCGCTGGCGGTTGCCCTGCCGGGTAAAGCCCTGTCCGGGCAGATCGGGCATGATCAGGGTGAACCGCGGTGCCAGCAGCGGGGCCAGCGCCCGCCAGCTGTGGGTTGACGCACCCGCACCATGCAGCAGCAGCACAAGCGGCCCCTGTCCCAGCCCCTGCACATGCCACAGATGGGGCCGGACATGGACGGCGCGCGACGCCGCGCGCATCGGCCAGTCGGGGGGGACCCGCACGGGGATCGGGGCGAAGGCCATGTCAGCCGTCCAGCGCCGCAGACAGGGCCGCCGACAGCTGCCGCGCCCCGGCGCGGGGCAGGGCCAGAAAGCGGGCCTCCATCTGCCTGGCCAGCATCTGCAGCCAGGGGGTGGGCCGGTTGCCGGTATCCACCACCAGCGCGGGCAACCCCTGTGCCCGGATCATCCGCGCCATCGCTTCGGCGTCCGCCTCGGCCCGGGCGCGGCCCGGCTGGCCGTCGCGCGCGATGTTGGGGCGGCCGTCGGTCAGCAGCGCCACCGTCGGCGTCATGCCCCGCGCCCGCGCCTGCAGGCCAAGCTCAAGCGCCGACGCCAGCCCCAGCGCCATCGGTGTCGCCCCGCCGCCGGGCAGGGCGGCAAGGCGGCGTTTGGTCTGCACCAGCGACCGTGTGGGCGGCAGCAGCAGTTCGGCCGTGCTGCCGCGAAAGGCGATCAGCGCCACATGGTCGCGCCGCGCATAGGCCTGGGCAAGCAGCAGTTCCACCGCGCCCTTGGCCTCGGCCAGCCGCGCCAGCGCCGAAGACCCCGAGGCATCTACGGTAAAGATCAGCAGCCGGTCCGACCGTTCCTGCACCTGTTTCAGGCGGATGTCGCCGGGCCGCAGCTCCGGCAGCCCCTGCCGCCCGGTTTTGGCGCGCCGCATCGCCTGCCAGGGGGCTGCGGCGCGCAGGGTGGCCACCAGATCCAGCCGTGCCGTGCCGTCCAGCTTGCCCGGCCGGGCGGGCAGGGGCCGGCCGCGCCGGTTGCCGCGCCGGGTGGCACCGGTGCCGGTGGCACCCTTGGCCTGCCTAGCTGCGCGCCCGGCGGCCAGGCGGGCCAGCAGATCTGCGGGCAGGGCGGTGCGGATTGCCTCGAGCAGGATCTCCTCGGGCAGGGCCTGCGTCTTGTCCGGCGGCGGCCTGCCCTGCGCTGTGTCTTCGGGGGCCGGGGGGGGGCCTTGGTCTTCGTCCGGATCATCGCCGTCCTGCGGGGCGACGGTTGCCCGATGCGCCAGCGTCAGATCGACCGCCAGGCGCAGATCCTCTGCGGTCACGTCAGCGCGCCCGTCCAGAGCGGCGGCGGCGCGGGCGGCGGCGGCGGCGTGGCGCGGCGCGCGCAAGCTGTCGATTCCCGCCATCGCCGCCGTGCGCACCAGTGCCTCCAGCATGGCGGGGTCAAGCCTGGCACCGCCCGTCCCGCCGGACAGCGGCCCGACATCATGGCTGTCGCCCCAGGCGACACCGTCGAGGTCGGCAAAGAAGGCCAGCCGGTCGGCCAGCGCCGGTGCCAGCCCTTCGGAGGGATCTGCCCCCTCGTCGATGGCAATCAGGGCGTGGCGACCCTGGTCCAGAAGCTGCGCCAGCCGCGCGGCAAGGCCGGGCGGGCAGCGTTCGGCCATGGCCAGCACCAGCACCGACGGGCGCGCGAGCAGCCCGTCGCGCATCACCATCTGCCCGCCGGCCAGGGTCGCGGTCAGGTCCAGCCCGCCGTCCAGCGCCTCCTGCCCCATCGCCGGATGCAGGCGCACCACCGGCAGCGGCAGGCTGCCCAGCCCGGACAGCAACCGATCGCGTACCGGCCCCGCCCGTGCCCGCAGCCACATCCCGCCCAGGGCCGCAGGATGGCACCCCAGCAGCCGCAGGGCCAGGGCGGCGCGGTCAAAGGGCGCAAGCGGGCCGGTCAGGGCAGAACCTCGGCGACGATGCGGGCCACGCGGCTGCTTGATCCGGCCTCCTCCAGCGGATCGCGCCGCAACCGGTGCGACAGCGCCATCGGTGCCACGGCCTTCAGATGCCTGCGGTCCACCGCCGTCGCCCCGTCCAGCGCGGCCAGCGCGCGTGCGGCCCGCAGCAGGGTCAACTCGCCCCGCAGCCCGTCAGACCCAAGCGCGATGCACAGGGCGGCGCAATCCTTCAGCGCCGCATCGGGGGTTGCCAGCAGCGGCAGCTTCCGGCGCGCGGCAAGGATTTTCTTCTGCAGGCTTGCATCCTTCTTGCGCCAGGCATCCATGAAGGCGTCAAAGCCGGTGTCATAGGCATCGCGCCGCCGCATCACCTCAACCCGGGTTGCCACATCCTGCGGGCTGCGCACCTCGACGCTGAGCCCGAAGCGATCCAGAAGCTGTGGGCGCAATTCGCCCTCTTCCGGGTTGCCTGAGCCGACCAGAACGAAGCGTGCCGCATGGCGGATCGACAGGCCTTCGCGCTCGACCAGGTTTTCGCCCGATTGCGCCACATCCAGCAAGAGATCGACGATGTGATCCTCCAGCAGGTTGACCTCGTCGATGTAAAGATAGCCCCGGTTGGCCCGTGCCAGCAGACCCGGCTGAAAGGCTTTCTCGCCGCGGGTCAGGGCGCGTTCGATGTCAAGCGCGCCCACCACCCGGTCTTCGGTCGCCCCCAGCGGCAGATCGATCACCGGGGTCGGCCGCCTGACCTTGCGCAGCACGCCAAGCCCGGCCCAGTCCGGCACGTCTTCGGCCCGTGCCGAATTCACCGGGCAGCCTTCGATCACCTCGATCGCGGGCAGAAGCGCCGCCAGCGCCCGCACGGCCGTGGACTTGCCCGTGCCCCGGTCGCCGAACACCAGAACGCCGCCGATGCCGGGATCGATGGCGGTCAGCACCAGCGCCTGCTTCATCGCCTCCTGTCCGACGATGGCGGTGAAGGGGAAGGGCTGTTTCATGCGGCAGTCTCCAGCGGGGCCAGCGGACTTTGCCCGTTCCAGGTGCCTGCATCACCAAGGATGCGGAAGCGGGCATAAAGTTCTTCGCGGAACCAGTTTTCCTCGCGCACGGCGCGGATCGCGCGGGCGTGCGGCCCGTCGGCGCGGGCAAAGGCCGCCATGCTGGCGGCATCGGGCCAGATGCTGAAGGTGACCTGGTGCATCAGGGGCACCTCGCCGATGCCGATCTTGAACAGCACATTGGCATCCCGCCCAATGGTGGCCGAGATATCCGGGACACGGTCCCAGAACTTCAGCGCCCGCGCGGGCCGGATGGAGGCGCGCGTCAGCGCGGCAATCGGCCCCGCTGCAGCCCCGATCTGCGACCAGGGGCAGCCCGCCGCTGCCAGCCCGTCAAAGGGGGCGACACCGCCCCACAGCCCGCGCGCCGCCAGCGGGTCCAGAAACACAGTCCAGCTTTCATCGGCATGGTCCGCCCAGCGGCGATAGACCGGCGCGTGGGCGACGCGCTGGCGCGCCACCGCTTCGCTGTCCCAGGTGGCCAGAATCGCCCAGACGGCGGTGTTCGGCACCGGGGTGAAGCCTTCGCCGGTGCCCGATCCGCACAGCTTCCAGAACCTTAGGCCCGGCGTGCGCGGCAGCGACCAGCGCGCCAGCCCCATCTGCCCCAGCACCCAGGCGCGCGCCGTCAGTGCGCCAAAGCGATACAGCGACAGGCTGGCGCAGTGCATGGGCGACCCTTCTGCAGGCGGGTGTCAACCGCAATTGACATATGATTGCCGCGTGACCGCGGCGATGGCAACGGGAAAGCGCAGCCGAAATCCCCATATTGTAAATGAAACTGGACAGTGTATCGTCAAAGCATGCTGACAGGCCAAAACACAGACCCCGACCCGGACCAGACCGGCCCCGCGCCCGGAACCGCCATCGTGATCGGGGCCGGGATGGGCGGGCTTGCCGCAGCCATGCGTCTTGGCGCCAAGGGCTACCGGGTGACGGTGCTTGACCGGCTGGACGTGCCGGGGGGGCGCGGGTCTTCGATCACGCAAGGTGGCCACCGCTTTGATCTTGGCCCCACCATCGTCACTGTCCCCCAGGGCCTGCGCGATCTCTTCGCGCTGTGTGGCCGCAGCTTCGACCGCGAGGTTGATCTGCGCCCGCTGGACCCCTTCTATGAAATCCGCTGGCCCGACGGGTCGCGTTTTGCCGCCCGGGGCGGCACCGACGCCATGCGGGCCGAGGTGGCGCGTCTTTCACCGGGGGATGCGGCGGGCTATGAGCAATTCCTGACCGACAGCGAGCGCCGCTACCTTTTCGGATTCGAGGATCTGGGCCGCCGCCCGATGCATGCCGTGACGGACCTGCTGAAGGTCCTGCCGACCTTTGCCCGGCTGCGCGCCGACCGGTCGGTTTATGCCCATGCCGCTTCGCGGGTGAAGGACGAACGGCTGCGCATGGCCCTGTCCTTTCATCCGCTGTTCATCGGCGGCGATCCGTTTCACGTCACGTCGATGTATATCCTGGTCAGCCACCTCGAAAAGGAATTCGGCGTTCACTATGCCATCGGCGGCGTTGCCGCCATTGCCGGGGCGATGGCGCGGGTGATCAAAGATCAGGGCGGGCGGATCATCCTTGGGGCCGAGGCGGACGAAATCCTTGTCCGCAACGGTCGTGCGCAGGGGGTGGCGCTGACGGACGGGCGTGTTCTGTCGGCACCGCTGATCGTGTCGAACGCCGATGCCGGGCATACCTATGACCGTCTGCTGCGCAACCGCCCGCGCAGGCGCTGGACCCCGGCCCGGCTGAAGCGCACGCGCTGGTCGATGAGCCTGTTCGTGTGGTATTTCGGCACCGAAGGCACCGGTGGCCTGTGGCCCGATGTCGGGCATCACACCATCTTGAACGGGCCGCGCTACAAGGGGCTGCTGCGCGACATCTTCCTCAAGGGCAGGCTGGCCGATGACATGAGCCTGTATGTCCACCGCCCCGGCGTCACCGACCCCACCGTGGCCCCGCCGGGCGGGGATACCTTCTACGCCCTGTCGCCGGTGCCGCATCTGGGCCATGCCGATGCCGTGGACTGGCAGGCACAAGCCGAACCCTACCGCCAGAAGGTTCAGGCGGTTCTTGAGGATCAGCTGCTGCCCGGTCTGGGGCGGCATCTGACGCAATCGCTGGTCTTCACCCCGGAAACCTTCCGCGACCGCTATCTCAGCCCCTACGGGGCCGGGTTCTCGATCGAGCCGCGCATCCTGCAATCGGCCTGGTTCCGCCCGCACAACATCAGCGAAGAGGTGCCCGGCCTCTATCTGGTCGGGGCGGGCACCCACCCCGGCGCGGGCCTGCCCGGCGTCATCGCTTCGGCCGAGGTGCTGGACCGGATGATCCCTGCGGCCCCGCCGCGCCCTGTGGCACAAAGGCTGGCCGCAGAATGATCGGCACCGGCGACATGGCGCATTGCCGCGCCGCGATCCGCAGCGGGTCGCTGTCCTTCCATGCCGCCTCGCGCCTGCTGCCGCCGCGCGTGCGCGATCCGGCGCTGGCGCTTTATGCCTTTTGCCGGCTTGCCGATGACGAGGTCGACGAAGGCCATGACAAGACCCGCGCGGTTCTGACCCTGCGTGACCGGCTGGATCTGGCCTATCGCGGCCAGCCGCGCAACGCGCCCGAAGACCGGGCCTTTGCGGCACTGGTGGAAGATTTCGCCATGCCCCGCGCGCTGCCCGAAGCCCTGCTGGAAGGCCTGGCCTGGGATGCCACGGGGCGGCACTACGACACGCTGTCGGGTGTGCTTGACTATTCCGCCCGTGTCGCCGCCGCCGTGGGTGCGATGATGTGCGTGCTGATGCGCCTGCGCGACGGCGATGCGCTGGCGCGGGCCTGCGACCTGGGTCTGGCGATGCAGCTGACCAACATCGCACGCGATGTGGGCGAAGATGCGCGGGCGGGGCGGCTTTACCTGCCGCGTGACTGGCTGCGCGACGAGGGCCTTGATCCGGAACGTTTTCTGGCCAATCCCATGCCCGATCTGCGGATCGCGCGCCTGACCCGCCGCCTGCTGGCCGAGGCCGAGGGGCTGTATATCCGTGCCGAGGCCGGCATCGCCGCC
Organism: Rhodobacter sp.; assembly: GCA_020250445.1. Taxonomy (GTDB): domain Bacteria; phylum Pseudomonadota; class Alphaproteobacteria; order Rhodobacterales; family Rhodobacteraceae; genus Aliitabrizicola. Next base: position 41,929 of record JADCEF010000046.1, on the reverse strand, counting down.
CTGCCGCTGGACTGCCGGCCGGGCATCTTCGCGGCCCGGCACATCTATGCCGGCATCGGCCGGGCGGTGCGGCGGAACGGCTTTGACAGCATCACGCGCCGCGCCCGCACCGGCAGGGCCGCCAAGATCGGCTGGCTGGCGCTGGCGCTGGGGCAGACGGCGGCCACGGTTGCGCTGCCGCGCGCGCCACGCCTGCACGCCGCGCCCGCGCCCGAAACGGCCTTCCTTGTCGCTGCCGCCGCGCGCGTTCCGCCGACACGGGGGCGGGCCGAGGCGTTGCTGTCCGTCCTGGCCCAGCTCGAGGCGCAGGACAGGCGCAGACAGGACCGGGGCACATTCTTGTCGCGGGGCGCGGTCTAGGCTACATCCGATCTTTCTGCGCGGAGGCGTGCGATGGATTACGGTTTGTTCTTCACCTATCTGGCCGCCTGCGGCGCGGCGGCGGCGACCGGCGCGCTGTTCAGCCCCGGCGACTGGTACAAGACCATCCGTAAGCCGGACTGGACCCCGCCCGACTGGCTCTTTCCTGTGGCCTGGACCACGCTTTATCTGTGCATGTCGCTGGCCGCGATGCGCATTGCCCAGTCGGGTGATGTCCGTGCGCCGCAGGCGCTTGGGTTCTGGACCATCCAGATCACGCTGAATGCGCTGTGGTCGCCGGTGTTCTTCGGGCTGCGCCGGATGCGGGCCGCGCTGATCGTGGTGTTGCTGCTTTGGGTCGCGGTCGCGGCGACACTGGTTGCCTTTTTCCGCATCGACTGGATCGCGGGCCTTCTGTTTGTGCCCTACATCGCCTGGGTCAGCACAGCGACCGCGCTGAACGCTGCCGTCCTGCGGCGCAATCCGGAGATGGCATAGACCGCAGCCCCGCAGGCCCCCCAGAAACCGCCGGTCGCCCCGGCCCCGGTCGCCGCCGTCGCGTGCGAGACGCGCCGCGCCTGCGAAGGCGCGGCAGGCATTTTCCCGCCGCCGTGACGATCATCCGCCGGGCCGGTCCTGCCGAAGACAGCGCCCTGCCGGTTGCGCCGCATGCCGGGCGGCCGGGGGACAAGGCATCAGGCCAGATCGGTCCGGATGGCGTCAGAACGGGATTTCGTCATCCAGGTCGCTGCGGCCACCGCCGCCACCGCTGCGCGGGGCGCTTGCGCCGCTGCCGCGCTCGTCGCCATAACCCCGATCCTCGGCGTAACCGCCGCCGCCACGCTCCTCTCCGCCGCTGCTGCCGCCGCCCTCACGCCCGTCCAGCAGGGTCAGCGAACCGCTGTAGGGGCGCAGCACCACTTCGGTGGAATAGCGGTCGGCACCCGACTGGTCCTGCCACTTGCGGGTTTCCAGCTGACCTTCGATATAGACTTTCGATCCCTTGCGCAGGTATTGCTCGGCGACCTTGCCGATGTTTTCGTTGAAGATTGCCACCGAATGCCATTCGGTCCGCTCCTTGCGCTCGCCCGTGGTCTTGTCGCGCCAGGTGTCCGATGTGGCGATCCGCAGGTTCACCACCTTGCCGCCATTCTGAAACGACCGAACCTCGGGGTCGCGCCCCAGGTTGCCCACAAGAATGACCTTGTTCACCGATCCCGCCATGCGCCTCTCCCTGTGCTTCTTGACCGATCTGACGACAGTCTCGCCCGGTATGGTTAACAAAGCCTATACCGATGCGCCGGTTTCCCTGCAACTCGGCTTGCATCTGACAGGCCCCTTTCCGCGTCACCGCCGTGGCGGGGCTGATCCGGCACCCGTCACCACCCTGTCTGATCCGGGACCCTGACGGTTGACGCTGCGGCGGCCACAGGCGCGGATCGGCGGCGGCCGCAGGCGGTGATCCGCGCCCGCAAGCAGGCATCGGCTGCGACCCCTGGAAACAGGCGGTTCACCCGGATGCGCAGGCAGGCCGCAACCTGCTGGAAACCGGCGCGGTTTCAGGTATAGTTCTGCCGCGAAAGGTGTGGCGGGACATGCGGCGGATCACATTCGGGATCATGACGGTGCTTTGCGCCGGGATATTCGGGCAGGCCGGTGCCGAGGGGCTGCGGCACATGCCGTCTTCCCAAAGCCGGATGGAGATGTTCAAGGCACAGACCAGGCTGCTGGATACGCGTCTGGCCCGGCAATACGATGCCTCTGTGCGGCTGCAGCCGAAACGGGCCGGTGGTGACCTGGCCGGTCTTCCGCGCTATGCGGGCCGGTACAAGGGCGAATATCTGGAACTGGCAAAAGCCGCCGCCCGCAGGCATGGCGTGCCCGAGGATCTGTTCCTGCGCCTTGTGCAACAGGAATCCGGCTGGAACCATGTCGCGGTGTCCACCAAGGGGGCGACAGGGCTGGCTCAGCTGATGCCCGGCACGGCGGAGTTGCTGAACGTCGACATCAACGATCCGCAGGAAAATCTGGACGGGGGTGCCAGGTATCTGCGCGGCATGTTCGACCGCTTCGGGGATTGGAAGCTGGCGCTGGCCGCCTATAACGCGGGGCCCGAAGCTGTCGAGGAACATGACGGTATTCCCCCCTATCCCGAGACGGAAGATTACGTCGCCGCGATCATGGGGGGCTGACCGGCGGACAGCCTGCGGCGCTATTGCGCCGCGATCCTGATCACCGGCTCCATCCCTGCAAGAACCGCGTCCGAGAGGTGGCATTTGATCTGGTGATCGCCCGCCAGCACGCGAATCGGCGGCATCATGGTGTCGCACAGATTGCCCGGCACCTGCGACTTCCAGCGGCAGCGCGTCTGGAACGGGCAGCCCGGCGGCGGATTCATCGCCGACGGAATATCGCCTTCCAGCACGATGCGCTTTTTCTTCACCCGTGTGTCGGCAATCGGCACCGCCGACAGCAGCGCCTCGGTATAGGGGTGGTAGGGGGGCGAGAATACCTGATCTGTGGTGCCCATCTCCACCACATGCCCCAGGTACATCACCATCACCCGGTCGCTCAGATAGCGCACGATCGACAGGTCATGGCTGATGAACAGCAGGGTCGTGCGGTTCTTGCGCTGGATTTCCATCAGAAGGTCGGTCACCGCCGCCTGAACGGACACGTCCAGCGCCGAAACCGGTTCGTCCGCCACCACGATCCTGGCACCGCCCGCAAAGGCCCGCGCGATGCCGACGCGCTGTTTCTGGCCACCCGACAACTGGCGCGGCATCCGGTCGGCAAAGGCGCGCGGCAGTTTCACCAGATCGAGCAACTCCAGCATCCGGTCGTGCCGTTCCGCGTCACTGGCACCCTGGCCGAAAATCTCCAGCGCCCGGATGATCTGGCGGCCCACGGTCATCGACGGGTTCAGCGTGTCGAAGGGGTTCTGGAACACCATCTGCACCGATGACACCGTATCGGTGCCGCGTTTTTCGATGGGAATGTCCTGAATGTCCTGATCGAACAGCATGATCTTGCCGGAGGTCGCCGTTTCCAGCCCCATCAGCACCTTGGCGAAGGTGGATTTGCCGCAGCCGGATTCGCCGACGATGGCCAGGGTCTCGCCTTCGCGCGCCTCGAAACTCAGCGTCTCGTTCGCCTTCACGACCTTTTTCAGGCTGCCGCCGAACAGACCGCCCGACACCTCGTAATACTTGCGCAGGTCGGTCATCTTCAGCACGACCTCGCCCACAGGTGTCCTGGCCACCGCCTTGGCCGCGACCGGCGGCTTGTCCCAGTCGATCTCGGCAGAGCGCAGGCAGCGCGTTTCGTGCCGCCCGCCGCCCGCCAGCGGCACCATCGGCACCTTCTGCGCATCACAGCGCCCGGCCTGGAAATAGGTGCAGCGCGGCCCGAAGTTGCAGCCCGGCGGGCGTTCGTGCGGCAAGGGGAAATTGCCGGGAATCGACACCAGGGGATGGGTGTTCTTATCCGCCCCCGGCAGGGGGATCGACCGGAACAGGGCCTGGGTATAGGGGTGGCGCATCCGGTCAAAGACCTGCGCCACGGCACCGGTTTCCACCGCCTCGCCGGAATACATCACGCAAAGCCGGTCGCAGACATCCAGGATCAGGCCCAGATTGTGACTGATGAACAGGATCGAGGTGCCGTATTTCCGCCCCAGATCCTTGACCAGATCGACGATCCCCGCCTCGACCGTCACATCCAGCGCCGTGGTCGGCTCGTCCAGAATCAGCAGTGCCGGTTTTGACATCAGGGCCATCGCAATCACGATGCGCTGCTGCTGGCCGCCCGACAGCTGGTGCGGATAGGCCTTCAGAATCCGGTCCGGGTCGGGCAGGCGCACATCTGCCACGATCTGGCGCGCCAGGTTCCAGGACGCCTCCCTGCCGATCCCTTCGTGGATCATCGGCACTTCGGCCAGTTGCGCGCCGATCCGCATCGCCGGGTTCAGCGATGCCATCGGTTCCTGATAGATCATCGCAATTTCCGACCCGCGGATCAGGCGCAGCGCCTCGTCATCCATCGTGGTCAGATCACGCCCCTTGAAGCGGATCGACCCGCCGGTGATCCGCCCGTTCTTGCCCAGATAGCGCATCACCGCCAGCGCCACGGTGGATTTGCCGCAGCCCGATTCGCCCACCAGCCCCATCGCCTCGCCCGGCATGACGGTGCAGGAAAAATCCATCACCGCCGGAATCTCGCGCAGCCGCGTGAAGAAGCTGATCGAGAGATTCTCGATTTCGAGGATGGGTTTGGACGGGTCCCAGTCGGTGGTGGCGGTCATGGCGGGCCTCGCAAGGGTGGCTGGCCGGTGGACCGGGGGTTTCACACCCCCGGACCCCCGTGGGATATTTCTGAACAGAAAATGAGCAGGGGTGTGGTCACTTTGGGCACCATCAGACCCCAATGCACGCCAGATGGCACAGCCATTCCCAAGACGACAGAGCCGATCCGGCCAGCGTTGCGACCGCAGTGATTATTCACCATCATCAATCCTTCAGGCTTTCTTCCCGCAGGCCATCGGCCAGCAGGTTCAGGCCCAGAACCAGGCTCATCAGCGCCAGGGCGGGCACGATGGCAGGGTGGACGAAGATCGACAGCAGCCGCCGGCCCGCGTTGATCGTCGATCCCCAGTCGGGGCTTTCCGGCGACAGGCCAAGGCCAAAGAAGCCAAGCGTGCCCAGCAGGATGGTGGTGTAGCCGATCCGCAGGCAGAAATCGACGATCAGCGGCCCGCGCGCATTGGGCAGAATCTCCCACAGCATGATGTACCATGGCCCTTCGCCGCGCGTCTGGCTGGCCGCGACATAGTCGCGTGTCTTGATGTCCAGCACCAGGCCGCGGACGATACGGAACACGGTGGGCGCGTTGACAAAGACCACCGAGACGAAAACGATCAGGATGTTGCCCGGCATTTCCAGGGCATCGGCCTGCGGCGGCAGCAGGTCGATTCTGGTGCCGGGCGACGACAGCAAAGACAGGTACAGCCAGCCGCCGATCACCGCCACCAGGCCGACCAGAAGGTTGCGCAGGGCCGGCTTGACATAAAGGCGCGAGTTGATCAGCACCGTCAGGAAGATCAGCGGGAACAGGAACAGCACGACGCCGATGTACTGCGGCAGCCCCGATTGGACGATTTCCGGCGTGACCAGCAGGTAGAACAGCAGGATCACCGGGAAGGCCAGGATCAGGTTCGCCAGAAACGACAACCCCGTGTCGAGCTTGCCGCCGTAATAGCCCGCCGGCAGGCCCAGGGTAATGCCCACCATAAAGGCAAAGACCGTGGCCATCGGCGCAATCTGGATCACCAGCACCGATCCCGCCACCATGCGGCTGAACACATCGCGCGCCAGGTTATCGCCGCCGAGCAGGTAATAGGCCCCCTCGGTACCCTTCTGCGGAAATCCGGGCAGGGCGTTCTTCATGCCCGACACCTGGGTCAGGGGATCATGCGTCATGATGACCCCAGAGAAGAGCGCCGTGAACACCCAGAACATCACCAGACCAAAGCCGATCATGCCCACCGGGCTGTCATAGAGCTTGCCGTAAAGCCCGAGCCGGCGCTTGAAGCGGACAGAAACGGCAAAGGTCAGGATCAGGGCCGCCCAGACCGGCCAGAACTGCCATGCCATGCGGCCAAAGATCTGGCCCCAGGAAAGTGCATCCACCAGAGGCCTCCTTACGAAACGCGGATACGGGGGTTCAGGAAGACATAGCCGATATCCGAGATCAGCTGCGTCATCAGAACCACAAAGACGGCCACCACCGAACAGGCCAGCAGCAATTCGATGTCGTTATTGCCGGCCGCCTGGACCAATGTCCAGCCGAAGCCCTTGTAATTGAACAGGGTCTCGACAATCACCACGCCGTTCAGCAGCCAGGGGAACTGCAGCATGATCACCGTGAAGGGCGCGATCAGCGCGTTGCGCAGCGCGTGTTTCATCACGACATTGCCAAAGGACACACCTTTCAGCCGCGCGGTGCGGATATACTGCGCCGTCATCACCTCGGTCATGCTGGCGCGGGTCATCCGGGCGATATAGCCGATGCCGTAAAGGGCGATGGTCATCACCGGCAGGCCGAAGTTCCAGAAGGTGATCCCGCTGTCCAGCGCGCTGGTGGCGGTGCCCATGAACAGGGTCTTGCCGGAAATCCAGCCTTGCTCTGCCAGCCAGGGCGACAGCCCGGTGCTGGTCGAGGCAAAGAGGGCGATCAGCACCACGCCCGAGACATATTCGGGCGTGGCGGTCGACGCGATGGAAAAGATCGACAGGCCCCGGTCCAGCCGGGACCCTTCGCGCATCCCCGACAGCACGCCGATCAGGAGCGAGGCCGGTACCATGACGATCATCACCCACAGCATCAGAACGCCGGTGGCGCCAAGCCGTTCTGCAATGATCAGCGAAACAGGCTGCTTGAACACCGTCGAGAAACCCCAGTCGCCCTGCAATATACCGCAACGCAGGGGTGCCGTTGCCGGGTCTTGCCCGCGTTCGATGCAGCGGCCCGTGGTCACGCCATCTTCGGTGCGGGTCCAGCCGGGGGTGATGCCCAGCCATTCGCCATAACGCACCAGCACCGGCCGGCCGTAGCCGTTGCGTTCGATCCAGCTTTCCACGTCGGCATCGCTCATCCGGGATGATGCTTCGGATTTGGCAAGCTTTTCAAGGTTCGGGGGCAGATTGGTCAGGTAGAAGACAACAAAGGTCAGGCACAGCGCCGTAAGAACCATCGTCAGAACGCGCCGGATCAGGAAAACAGGCATTTGGGGGCATCTCCGGCTTTGGCCTTGCCGTCTTTGGGCGAAATATGCCGCACACGGCGCACAAACAACGCGGGCGGCCTGTGCCGCCCGCGCCGGATCGTTACGACTCGCTGGTCAGGCCGCGATCCACCACTTGTAATGGTGATGCTCGAAAATCGGGTGCGCATCGGCACCACGGACCTTTTCATTGGCATGACGGAACACCGACCGCCAGAACGGCTGGATCAGCACGCCCTGTTCCTGCATGATGGTCTGCAGGCGTTCCATGATCTTGCGGCGCTCGGACGCATCGGCAATCGCCAGGGCCTTGGTCAGTTCGGCATCGAATTCGGCGTTGGAAAAGGCGGTTTCGTTCCAGGCCACGCCCGATTTATACGCCAGCGCCAGTATCTGGACGCCCAGCGGGCGCATGTTCCATTCCGTGGCCGAGAACGGGTATTTCAGCCAGTCATTCCAGAAGGTCGATCCGGGCAGGATCGAGCGTTTGATGTTCACGCCCGCGTCCCGAAGCTGTGCGGCAACCGCATCGCAGGTTGCCGCCTGCCAGTTGTCATCAAGCGAGATCAGCTCGAATTCGGTATCGGCATGGCCTGCTTCGGTCAGCATCGCCTTTGCCGCGACCGGATCAACGGTCAGCGGGGGAAGCTGTGCATATTCCGGGTGAATCGGGCAGACGTGATGGTTTTCGGCAACCTGGCCCAATCCGGCAAAGCCAAGTTCCAGCACCACGTTGTTGTCAACGGCCAGTTGCAGCGCCTTGCGCACGGCCAGGTTATCATAGGGTGCGGCGGCATGGTGAAAGCGGACAGCCAGCGTGCCTGCCGTGATCGCCTCGGTCTTGGTCCAGCCGATATCATCGAACACCGCCACGAAATCGCCTTCGGTGCGGTAGGTTGCGTCAATCTCGCCCGATTGCGCCGCTGCAAGCACTGCGGCGGGATCGGTGCCGTAGTCGATGTATTCGATCCGGTCCAGATAGGCACCTTCGCCCCACCAGGTGTGGTTGGTGTTGCGCACCAGGGTCTGGCGCACGCCGACCTCGTTTGTTTCCGGCAGGTAGGGACCCGTGCCGACCGGGTTCAGCGAAGGATCGCCCCCGTCATAGCTTTGGTGCACGATTGCCGCAGGATAATCGCTCATCCCGGCGATCAGGCTGATGTCCGGGGCGGGCAGGGTCAGCGTGACGGTCAGCGGGCCTGTCACTGTGACCGCCCCGGCACGGGCCTGTTTTGTCGTCTCGTCAACAAGGCCGCCCATCCGGGTTGCCATGGAATTGCCTTCGACGGTGGCATCACACCAGCGCGTGATGTTGAAGGCCACGTCATCGGCAGTGAAATCGTCGCCGTTGTTCCACTTCACGCCCGGGCGGACGTTCAGGGTGTAGACGCTTGCGTCGGCATTGGTGGACCAGCTTTCCAGCAGACGGCCCAAAATTGTTCCGTCACGCTCATATTCGACCAGGTATTCCAGCCAGCCGCGGCTGAAGTTTGCCAGTTCCGACCAGTCCCAGGTACGCGGGTCTTTCAACGCCCTGGTTTCCATATTCATCCGCAGTGTTCCCCCTGTGATCGGGGTTTCCTGCGCGCGCGCTTCCGGCACGGCCAGACCCAGCAGGCCATAGGCGGCAACGGCGGAAACGCCCAGCGCCGAGGAGCGCGTCAGAAACTCGCGGCGCGACAGCTTTCCGGCTGCCACTTCTTCCGCATACATAAGCGCCGCCGGATGTACCCGGAGGCCCAGTTGTGTGTCGTCTTTCATTGTCTTCTCCCTGTCAGAACATGTCTTCCGTCACCGCATGGGCCCGGCGGACCTGCCGGATGCGGCTTCCTGCCATGTTTGCCCGGACCATTCCGCACAGAATGACCTGCCGCGTCAACGTCCGCCTTCGCCGTTCCGCTGCTTGTTTGCGACACGGGCGTTCCGGCGTCAGGGCGCGCGCCGGAAGGCCGAGGGTGTTTTGCCCGTCTGATGCAGGAAGGCGCGGGTAAAATAGGACGGTGAGGTGAAACCGAGGTCCCGCGCAATGTGACTGACCGGACGGTCGGTTTCGGTCAGCATCCGCCGCGCCTCGAACAGCAGCCGGTCATGCAGCAGCGCCGAGGCGGGGCGTCCGCAGGTCCGCTGGCAGCAGCGGGTCAGATGAGTAGGTGTCACGCCCATGGCTGCGGCATAGTCGGCCACGCCGCGGCCCGAACGGAAATCACGCTCCAGCAGCGCGGTAAAGCCCATCACAAGCCTGCGGGCGGAAACGGGCGCAACCGTGTCTGGCGGCATCCGCGCTGCCTGCCGTTCCAGCCAAACGCCCAGCAGGCCAAGATGATGCCGCACCGCCCGGTCATGGCCGGGCTCGGGGCTGTCCAGTTCGCGCTGAACGCTGTCCAGGCACAGGTTCAGTTCCACCTGCGACTGGCTGTCACGGATGCGCAGGTGCAGCGGTGTGACCGGCAGGGCAACATCCCCGTCCCGACCGAAAAAGACAGCAGTTCCAAAGACCTGCGGGCCAATCTCAAAGCCGTGCATCATGCCTGCGGGAATGAAGATCGCGTTGTGCGGGGTATAGCCGCGCGTCACGCCCGCCACGGTGATCCGCCCCTGGCCCTTGGTGAACCACAGCAGCATCGGCTCGGACAGGGACCGCATCGCCTCCACGCGCCAGCGTCCCCCCGCCGCAAGACGGGGAATTGCAATCAGCCGCGCCTGCGGGCCTGGGGAAAGGTCGTTCATTCGTCGCATCCGGAATTGTTAACGCTGACCATATCAGCACCTGTTGTGCGCACCCAAGCGGAAATACGCAGACGGGGCCGATGTTGTGGCAACGCTGCACAGGCGGCGCTCAGGCCGGGGTGATGCGTTGCCATTCCGCCATGCGGCTGCGAAACCAGGTGCGCTGGCGCTTGGCGTATTGCCGCGACGCGGTCTTGGCCGCCGCCACGGCCTCGGGCAGGCTGCACGCCCCGCGCAGATGCGCCGCCAGTTCCGGCGCGCCGATGGCCCGCGTCCAGGGCGCGCTGGTCTGCCAGACCGGTAACAGGGCCCGCACCTCGTCCAGTGCGCCCGCCGCCATCATCGCGTCGAATCGCCGGTCGATCCGCGCCGCCAGCCAGTCACGCCCGGGGTCCAGCAGCAGCGCCGCGGCACGGTCCGGCGGCAAAAGCGGCGGCCCGGTATCGGCCTGCCAGTCGGCCAGACCACGCCCGGTGGCCTGCAGCACCTCCCATGCGCGCTGCACCCGCATGGGGTTGCGCAGGTCGATCCGCGCCGCCGTGGCGGGGTCAAGCTCTGCCGTCATCGCCGCAAGACCGGCATCGCGCAGCCGGGCCCCGGCCTCTGCCCTGATGCCGGGCGGGATCGGCGGCACCTCGGCCAGCCCTTCGGTCAGCGCCGTGAAGTAGAGCCCGGTTCCACCCACGATCACCGGGCGCAGCCCCCCGGCCAGCACCGAGCGCACCTCGCGCAGCCAGTGGCCAGCCGAATAGGCCTGTTCGCGCCCGACATGGCCGTAAAGGCGGTGCGGCAGTGCCGCTTCGGCCGCCGCCGGTGGCCGCGCCGTCAGGAGCCGCCAGCAGTCATAGACCTGCAGCGCGTCCGCATTCACGATCACCCCGCCGCCCGCTGCCACGATCCTTTCGGCCAGGGCCGATTTGCCGCTGGCTGTCGGTCCCGCGATCAGAACCGGGCGGTCTGAAGGGATGTCTGATAACGCCACGTCGGTCCCCAAGGCTTCGGCCCGCAAGCCCTGTCGATTTCGCAAGGACAGCGCGCTGGGGCGGCGGGGGCGTGAAACGCCTGCCGCCGCCGTCACGGCAGGGCACCTGCGGCGCTTGCGGGATACCGCAGCTTCCCCGTTGTACCCGATCCGGTTTTCCGACATTTTGCGCCGCAGTCAAACAAGAATGCAGGAACGGGGGCAGGCCATGACCGGCGCGGCGGCCAAAGGCGGCGAAGCGGGCATCGTGCGCTACAGGCGCGTTCTTCTGAAAATCTCGGGCGAGGCGCTGATGGGCGATCAGGGTTACGGGCTGCATCCGCCCACCGTGAAGCGCATCGCGCAAGAGGTGAAGTCGGTCCATGATCTGGGCGTCGAGATTTGCATGGTGATCGGCGGGGGAAACATCTTTCGCGGCCTGCAGGGATCGGCACAGGGCATGGAACGCACCACGGCCGACTACATGGGCATGCTGGCCACGGTGATGAATGCGCTGGCGATGCAGGCCTCTCTTGAACAGATCGGCATCTTCACCCGCGTGATCTCGGCCATTCCGATGGATCAGGTGTGCGAGCCCTACATCCGCCGCCGCGCCGTGCGGCACCTTGAAAAGAAGCGCGTCGTCATCTTCGCCGCAGGCACCGGCAACCCCTATTTCACCACCGATACCGCCGCGACGCTGCGGGCCAGCGAAATGGCCTGCGAGGCGATCTTCAAGGGGACCAAGGTTGACGGCGTCTATGACAAGGACCCCAGGAAACACCCCGATGCCAGGCGCTATGACACGGTAAGTTATGACGAGGTGCTTCAGAAGCATCTTGGCGTGATGGATGCCTCGGCGATTGCGCTGGCGCGCGACAACAATCTGCCGATCATCGTCTTCAGTCTGGACGAACCCGGCGGCTTCCGCGGCATTCTCAGCGGGCGGGGCACCTACACGCGGGTGCAGGGCTGAGGCTATACCCATGCGCGCCCGGCGCTGCTATAGAACGCCAAGAACGCCTTGCCGCCCAGAAGAAGGGATTTCCTGATGAGCCAGGACGCCACCGAGATCGACCTTGATGCCCTCCAGCGCCGGATGGATGGTGCCATGACCGCATTGCGCGCCGAATTCGCCTCGTTGCGGACGGGCCGCGCTTCGGCCTCTATCCTTGAGCCGATCCAGGTCGATGCCTATGGCCAGATGACCCCCATCAACCAGCTTGGCACCATCAACGTGCCCGAACCGCGCATGGTGGTGATCAATGTCTGGGACAAGGGCATGATTTCCAAGGTGGAACGCGCGATCCGCGATTCGGGCATCGGCATCAATCCCGTCGTCGACGGTCCGCTGATCCGTCTGCCGATCCCGGAACTGAACGAAGAGCGGCGGCGCGAGCTGACCAAGGTTGCGGCCCAATACGCCGAACAGGCCAAGGTCGCCATCCGCAATGTGCGCCGCGACGGCATGGACCAGATCAAGAAGGCGAAAGCCGCCGGCCTGTCGGAAGACGACCAGAAGATGTATGCCGACGAGGTGCAGGAGCTGACGGATAAATCGATCGCCGTCGTGGACCGGGCGCTGGACTCGAAACAGGCAGAGATCATGCAGGTCTGACCTGCATCTTCGCCGCGCCGGAAGGGGGCAGGACCTTGGCCTTGGCCGAACAGCGCGACGCCCGCCCGCCCGAGCGGCGCGCGGACCACGTCGCGATCATCATGGACGGCAACGGCCGATGGGCGACGAACCGGGGCTGGCCCCGGCTTGTCGGGCACCGCAAAGGCGCCGAGCGGGTGCGCGAGATCGTGCGGTCCGCGCCCGGGCTGGGCATCCGCTGGCTGACCATCTATGCCTTTTCCACGGAAAACTGGAAACGCTCTACCGAAGAGGTGCTGGGCCTGATGTCGATCTTCGCGCGCTACATCGAGCGCGAGGCAGACCGGCTGGCAGCCGAGGGGGTTCGGATGCGCTTCATCGGGGATCGTTCGCGGCTGGATCCGAAGCTGCAGCGCCTGATGGCCGGGATTGAAGAGCGCACTGCCGGCCTGTCGCTTCTGAATCTGACGGTTGCGATCAATTATGGCGGGCGCAACGAATTGCTGCGTGCCGCGCGCAAGCTTGCCGACAGGGTCGCCCGGGGCCAGGTATCGGTTGAGGCTATTGACGAGGACATGCTGGAAGGCTGCCTGGACACCCATGATCTTCCCGACCCCGATCTGGTGATCCGCACCAGCGGAGAGACCCGGATTTCCAACTTCCTGCTGTGGCAATCGGCCTATTCCGAGTACGAATTCACCCCCACCCTGTGGCCTGATTTCACTGCGGCAGAGCTTGCCGCGATCATCGGGCGCTTTGGGGGCCGCGAACGGCGCTTTGGTTCGGCGGCCCCGGCATGACCGCATCCGGCACCTGGACTGATCTTGGGCCGCGCATGGTCTCGGGGGCCGCCATGGTTGTGGTCGGGGCTGCGGCGATCTGGGCCGGCGGCTGGTGGTTCGGCGCGCTGGCGGTCGTGGCTGCCGGGCTGATGATCTGGGAACTGGCGGCGATGATCCGCCCGGATCAACCTGTGGCGGCACGGCTAATCGGGCTGGCCGCAGCGTCGGGGGTGGTGCTGGCGCTTGTGGTTCCGGGTGTCACGGGCCTGGCCGTGCTGGCCGTGGTGGCGCTTGGCGGTGCCGCCCTGCTGCGCCGTCATGCGGCCATCTTTGCCGCCTACGGGCTTGCCATCCTGCTGGCCGCCTGGGGGCTTGTCGGCTTTCGCGCCGATTATGGCATGGTCTGGCTGATCTGGCTGGTCCTTGTGGTTGTTGTCACCGATATTGCCGGATACTTTGCCGGACGCACCTTCGGCGGCCCCAGGTTCTGGCCGGCCGTCAGTCCGAAAAAGACCTGGTCCGGCTCGATTGCCGGCTGGATTGCTGCGGCGCTTGTTGGCCTGGTGTTCCTGCGTTTCACCACTGCCGGACCGGACCTGCCCTGGATTTCCGCTGCCCTGTCGCTGGCCTCGCAGATGGGCGACATCGCCGAAAGCGCCATCAAGCGGCGCATGGGGGTGAAGGACAGTTCGCACCTGATCCCCGGTCACGGCGGGCTGATGGACCGCTTCGACGGGCTGCTTGGGGCTGCGCTGCTGATGCTTGCGGTGGCGCTGATCGTCGTCGTCCCCGAGGTGCGCCCCTGATGCGGCGGATTTCGGTTTTCGGGGCCACCGGCTCGATCGGGGAAAACACGCTGGATCTGCTGACGCCCGGCAGCGTGCATATTGTGGCGCTGACCGGGGGCAGGCAGGTGGACAGGCTTGCCGCCCAGGCGCGCCGCTTTGACGCCGATATCGCTGTCACCGCCCATCCCGAATGCTACGGCGCGCTGAAGGAGGCCCTGGCAGGCACGCGAACGCAGGTGGCCGCCGGTGCCGATGCCGTGGCCGAGGCCGCCGACCGGCAGGCGGACTGGGTCATGTCCGCCATCGTCGGGGCGGCAGGTCTGGTTCCAGGCATGCGGGCGCTGGCCCATGGCGGCACCCTGGCCCTGGCCAACAAGGAAAGCCTGGTGACAGCCGGTCCGGTTCTGATGGCATCCGCCGCGCGGCACGGGGCCACCATCCTGCCGGTGGACAGTGAACATTCCGCCGTCTTCCAGGCCCTGACCGGCGAAGACCCCGCAGGGGTTGAACGGGTGATTCTGACCGCCTCGGGCGGGCCGTTCCGCACCTGGCCGGCAGAGCGCATGGCGGCTGCCACCCCGGCAGAGGCGGTGGCGCACCCGAACTGGGCGATGGGCCGGCGCATTTCCGTCGATTCCGCTTCGATGTTCAACAAGGCGCTGGAGCTGATCGAAACGCGGGAATTCTTCGGCTTTGATCCCGACCGGATCGAGGTGATCATCCATCCGCAATCCATCGTGCACGCCCTTGTGGGCTTTCGCGACGGGGGCATGATGGCCCATCTCGGGCCTGCGGACATGCGCCATGCCATTGGCTATGCGCTCAACTGGCCGCGCCGCGATCATGTGCCTGTTGCGCGGCTGGACCTTGCGCAACTGGCGAACCTGACCTTTGAGGCACCGGACGAGACGCGCTTTCCCGCGCTGCGGCTGGCGCGCGCGGTGATGGGGGCGCGCGGCCTGGCGGGCGCGGTGTTCAATGCCGCAAAAGAGGTGGCCCTTGATCACTTCCTTGCGGGCGGGGTTGGATTTGCCGACATGGCTGCCATAGTTGAGCTTGTGCTGAACAGACTGTCCGGCGAGATGCGCCGCGATAACGCCCGTCTCACCCTAGAGGACGTGATTGCGATGGACGATCTCGCCCGCAGGATTACCGAAGACACGGTTCATCACCGTCATTGGCAGAGGTAGAAGTTGGATATCTTCTCGTTGATCCCATCGTTCGGCGGCTTTGTCTGGACGCTTCTTGCGTTCGTCGTGGCCCTGTCGGTCATCGTCGCGGTGCATGAATACGGCCATTACATCGTTGCCCGATGGTCGGGGATCGATGCCGATGTCTTTTCCATCGGTTTCGGTCCGGTGCTGATGTCGCGGACCGACCGGCGCGGCACCAAATGGCAGGTGGCCGCCTTGCCCTTCGGTGGCTTTGTCAAGTTCAAGGGCGATGCCAATGCCGCATCTGCCAAAGACGCGGCGGCGATGAGCGGGCTGAGCCAGGCCGAACTGCGCCGCACCATGCATGGCGCGCCGCTCTGGGCCCGGTCGGCCACGGTGGCCGCGGGCCCCGCCTTCAACTTCATGCTGTCGATCCTGCTGTTTGCCGGTTTCTTCCTGTGGCAGGGAATCGCGACAGACAAGCCCGTGGTGGGCGAGGTCAAGGCGATGCCCGGTTTTGAAACAACGTTGCAGCCGGGTGACCGCATTCTGGCCGTGGACGGGCAGGAAACCCCCGATTTCGATACCTTCGGCAGGGTTACCGAAGCGCTGGAACCCGTGACCCCGGTGTCCTACCGCGTGCAGCGCGGGGACCGGGTGCTGACCCTGGACGGGCCGTTTCCCTTGCCGCCGATTGTGTATTCGGTGCAACCCACCTCTGCGGCCATGCAGGCGGGTCTTGCGGCGGGCGATGTCATTCTGTCCGTTGACGGAACGCCCGTCACGGCCTTTGCGCAGATGCGCGAGGCGGTGGGCAATTCCGGCGGCGCGCCTCTTGCGCTGACGGTCTGGCGCGCGGGCGAGGTTTTTGACGTCTCGCTGGAACCGCGACGGATGGATATTCCGCTGTCGGAAGGCGGTTTTGAAACGCGCTGGCTGATCGGGTTGACCGGCGGCTTGGTCTTTGTGCCGGAAACCCGCACGCCGGGTGTGTCCGAGGCGATCAGCCTCGGCACGCAGCAGACCTGGGGGGCGATCACCCTGACGGTTTCGGGCCTTGGCCATATGATTACCGGGGCGATCAGCACCTGCAATCTCAGCGGTCCGATCACCATCGCCGAAACCTCGGGCGCGGCGGCCACTCTGGGGCTGGCCAGTTTCCTGTGGTTCATCGCAATGCTTTCGACCGCCGTCGGGTTCGCCAACCTGATCCCGGTCCCGGTCCTGGACGGCGGACATCTGGTGTTTCACGCGTTCGAGGCGGTGACCGGCCGCCCGCCGTCGGACAGGGCGTTGCGCATCCTGATGGCGGGGGGGCTTGCCGTGATCATCTCTCTGATGCTGTTCGCACTGTCGAACGATATCTTTTGCCCCTGAACCGATGTCAGCGCCCGCTTCCCGAAGGTGCCATGGCCCGGCGGCGGGCCGGCACCAAACCCAAGGGAAGAAGACCGCGGCAGGCAAGGCGTACCTGGCATGTATCGGGTCCGCTCGTTTGCCGCCGGTCTGAACCGGGACAGGGGGTCCGGGCGCGGCACCAGCATGGCCAGTCTTCCGGTCGGGGCCCTTGCGGCGCGTGACGCCGTGTGCCAGCGACATCTTTATCGCAGGGCAGACTGCGGCACAGCCTGCCCGCAAACCTCATCCATGCCGCGCCACTGGCTTTTGACAACCCCGGTCAATACCGCTAGTCAGAAGACCTTGTGCAAGGCGGGGTGGTTCGAACGATGCAGCAGAAGTCAGCCGCAGGGGCGACCACCAGAGTCATGGGCCTGCATCCGCAACGTCATCTGTTTCTGGCGGCTTCAGCCCTGGCTTCAGCGGTCTGGCTTTTGTTTGCAACCTCTGTCCTGGCGCAGGATTACCAGTTCTCAAGCGTCAGCGTCGAGGGCAACCAGCGCGTCGACAGCGCAACCGTGCTGCGCTACGCGGGAATCGCTGCCGGCCAGACCCTGACAGCGGGGCAGTTGAACGATGCTGTTCAGGCCGTGACGAATTCCGGCCTGTTTGAGACGGTCGATGTGGAGACAGAGGGCGGCGTGCTTGTGTTCCGCGTCAGGGAATTCCCGACGATCAACATCATCAGCTTTGAAGGCAACAGACGCCTCACCGACGAAGAGATTGACGCCGTCGTCCAATCCGAATCGCGCCGCATCTATTCGCCCGCGCAGGCCGAGGCCGATGCCGCCGCGATTGCCGAGGCCTATACGGCGGCGGGCCGCATCGCGGCGACGGTCACCCCCAGGATCATCCGCCGGTCCGAAAACCGCGTGGACCTTGTGTTCGAGATCACCGAAGGCCGCGTGGTCGAGGTGGAGAGGCTGGCCTTCGTCGGCAACCGCGCCTTTTCCGACCGCCGCCTGCGCCAGGTGCTGGAAACCAAGCAGGCGGGCCTGCTGCGCACCTTCATCCGGGCCGACACCTTCATTGCCGACCGGATCGAGCTAGACAAGCAGCTTCTGCGCGATTTCTACGCCGCACGCGGATTTATCGATTTCGAGGTGCTGGATGCCACCTCTGCCGTCTCGGCAGAGCGGGACGGCTTTTTCGTGACATTCACCCTGCGGGAAGGCCAGAGCTTCCGCGTCGGCAAGGTCGACACCATCAGCGATGTTCCCGAGATCGATCCCGCGCCCTTTGCCAATGTGCTGCGTCTGCGCCCGGGCGTGACCTATTCCCCTGCCGTCATCGACAACAACATCGCGCGGATGGAAAACCTTGCCCTGCAGCAGGGCCTGAATTTCATCCGCGTGGAGCCGCGCATCACGCGTAATGACCGCGACCTGACGCTTGACGTCACCTTTGCCATCACCCGCGGGCCGCGCATCTTTGTCGAACGCATCGACATCGAAGGCAATACCACCACGCTGGACGAGGTCGTCCGGCGAGAGTTCCGCACGGTTGAAGGCGATCCGTTCAACCCGCGCGAAATCCGCCGTGCGGCCGAACGCATCCGTGCCCTTGGCTTCTTCTCGGATGTGCAGGTCAACAGCCAGCCCGGCACCGCCGACGATCAGGTCATCGTCAACGTCGATGTGGTGGAGCAGCCCACAGGCACGCTGTCGCTGGGGGCCAGCTTTTCGGTGTCCGATGGGGTCGGGCTGAACCTTGGCTTTACCGAGACGAACTTTCTTGGCCGGGGGCAGACCCTTGGATTGAGTGTTTCGGGCGGTTCGGACAATCTTGATGCCTCTGCCAATTTCTTTGAGCCGGCCTTCCTGGACCGGGATCTTGGGTTCCGCCTGTCCTTCTTTTCGTCCAACACCCGGCAGTTCAACTCCTTTTACAACACTGATACGCTGGGCGGGCGGACGTCGCTGGCCTTCCCGACGGGCGATTACGCGCGCTTGGAACTGCGCTATCTTGCCAAGCGGGAACAGTTGACCGATGTCAGCGTCAACTCTTCGACCATACTCAAGCGTGATGCGGACCGCGGGTCGCTGGTCACAAGCGCGCTTGGCTATCTTTATGAGTATGATACCCGCACCGGTGCGCTGAACCCGCTGGGCGGTGTTCAGTTGCGCTTTGGTCAGGATTTCGCCGGGATCGGCGGCGATGTGCAATCCATCACCACCACCGCCCTTGCCAGAATCGAACGCCGTGTCCTGAACGAAGAGGTGACATTGCGGGCCACCTTCGAAGCGTCGACCCTGAACATGATCGATGACGACAGCCGTGTGACCGACCGCAGTTTCGGCAACGGCGAGATTCGCGGCTTTGAATCCAATGGCATCGGTCCGCGCGACCTGACGGCGGTGAACCAGGACGCGCTGGGCGGCAACTATTCCGCCGTGGCCCGCCTTGAGGCGGAATTCCCCCTTGGCATCCCGAACGAATACGGCCTGAAGGGGGGCATCTTCATGGATGCAGGCTCTGTCTGGTCGCTCAACGATATCCAGGGAACGGCCGGACCTGTGGATGACAGCTTCAGTCTGCGCGCGGTCTTGGGCGTATCGGTCTTCTGGACCACGCCGATCGGTCCGCTGCGCTTTAACTTCACCAGGGCTATCGTCAAGGAAGACTATGACAGGGAACAGAATTTCGACCTGACCGTGTCCACGACCTTCTGATGCGCCCGTTCTGCCTGATTGCCCTGTCTCTTGGCCTGCTGGCGGCTTGTCCGGCTGCGGCGCAGATGTCGCTGGGCGAACCGGTTGCCACGGCTGGCCCGATCCTGACGCTTGACCAGAATCGCCTTTATGCCGACTCGCGCTACGGGCGGCAGACCCAGGCCGCAATCGATGCCGAGGCAAAGGCGCTGGCCGCAGAAAACCGCAGGCTGGAAGCCGCGCTGGAGGCCGAGGAAGCCGCGCTGGCGGAACGGCGCCCCGGCCTTCCCGCCGCAGAGTTCCAGACCCTTGCGCAGGCCTTTGATGCCAAGGTCAAGGAGATCCGCCGGGCGCGCGATGCCAGGGCGCGCGATCTTTCGATGCGGCAGGAACAGTCGCAGCAGGCCTTTGTGGAAAAGGTTGTCCCGATCCTAAACCAGATCCGGACCGAAATGGGGGCCGAGCTTATTCTTGATCGGGCCCTGGTGATCTGGTCCAGTCCCAGCATCGACATCACCGATCTTGCGATCGAGCGCATTGACCGGACGCTGCCGGATACGGGGACGGTTCCCGAACCCGCCGCCGATCCGCCACCCGCCGCCAGCCAGGATTAGGACCGCCGCGCTTGTTTCGGCGGACCAAGGTTGCTAACCATCGGCAGAGTTGCGCTGCGGCGCAATCCCCTTGACGTCGCAAGGAGTGCGCGATGCCCGATTCCGCCGTAACCCCGGCCCTGGCCACTGCCGATCTTTCCCTGATCCAGCGGATCATTCCCCACCGCTATCCCTTCCTGATGATCGACAGGGTGCAGGACATCGTGATCGACCAGTCCTGTGTCGGCATCAAGAACGTGACCTTCAACGAACCGCAGTTTCAGGGCCATTTTCCCGGCATGCCGATCTTTCCGGGCGTGCTGATCATCGAGGCGATGGCCCAGACCTCGGGCGTGCTGGTGGGATTGTCGATGGACCTGGTGGACAAGAAGGCCAATGTCTTCTTCATGGGGGTCGACGGTGTGAAATTCCGCCGCAAGGTCGTGCCCGGCGACGTGCTGGAACTGCATGTGCGGGCGCTGCGCGGCGGTGGACGGGTGTGGAAGTTCGAAGGCAGGGCGATGGTCGGGGCGGACCTGTGCTGCGAAGCCACCTTCATGGCCATGTTCGACGTGCCAAAGGCCTGATCGCAGATGACCCTATCGCCCCAGGCGCAGATTCATCCTTCTGCGGTCATCGCGGACGGGGCGGTGATCGGCGCGGGCTGTGTCGTCGGTCCCTTTGCCGTGATCGGTGCCGAGGTGACGCTGCACCCCGGTGTGACGGTCAAAAGCCATGCCGTTGTCACCGGCTGGACCGAGATCGGCGACGGGACGGTGATCTTCCCTTTTGCCACCGTGGGCGAAGTGCCGCAGGACCTGAAGTATCGCGGTGAACACACGCGCCTGGTCATCGGGCGGCGGTGCAGGATCCGCGAAGGGGCCACGCTGAACATCGGCACCGATGGCGGCGGTGGCATGACGCGGGTCGGGGACGACTGCCTGATCATGACCGGTGCCCATGTGGGCCATGACGCCCAGATCGGTGACCGCGTGATCCTGGTCAATCATGTTGCCATCGCCGGGCATTGTATCCTGGGCGACGATGTGATCGTCGGTGGCCTGTCGGGCGTGCATCAATGGGTCCGGATCGGGCGCGGCGCCATCATCGGGGCCGTCACCATGGTAACCCATGATGTGCTGCCCTATGGGCTGGTGCAGGGGCCGCGCGGCGAGTTGGACGGGCTCAATCTTGTCGGGCTGAAACGGCGCGGGGTGGACCGGACCGAAATCATGTCGCTGCGCGCCGCCTATCAGATGCTGGCGCAGGGCGAGGGCACCTTCCTGGACCGCGCCCGCAGGCTGGCCGAGGAAACCGACAGCGCCCATGTCCGGGAGATCACCGATTTCATCCTGTCCAATTCGGACCGGTCCTTTCTGACGCCGAAATGACCGGGGCCGGGCGCACCGCCGTCATCGCCGGGCGCGGGGGGCTTGCCGCCATCGTGGCAGCCAGCCTTGATCGCCCCCTTGTGGCGGCACCCGAGGGGTTTGCCCCCGAAGGGCTGGTGCCCGATCTTGTCTTCCGCGTCGAGCGGCTGGTGCCGTTTCTGGATCACCTTGCGGATCAGGGCGTGACCCGCGTGGTCTTTGCCGGGGCCGTGCAGCGCCCCCGGCTTGACCCGGCGCTGTTTGATCCGGCAACGGCCCGGCTGGTGCCGCACTTGCTGGCCGCGATGCGGGGCGGCGACGATGCCGCCCTGCGCGGCGTCATCACGATCTTTGAAGACTCCGGTCTTGAGGTTGTCGGGGTGGATCAGGTCGCGCCCGATCTTGTGCCCGGCCCCGGCATTCTGGCCGGCGCGGTGACCGAAGACGACCGGCGTGATGCCGCCCGTGCGGCATCGATCGTGCAGGCGCTTGGCGCGGTCGATGTCGGGCAGGGGGCCGTGGTGGCCCAGGGGCTTTGCCTTGGTGTCGAGGCACTGCCCGGCACCGATGCCCTGCTTGACTTTGTCGCCCGGACCGGGGCCGCCCTGCGGCCCGACCCGAACGGCGCGCGCGGTCTGCTTTACAAGGCCCCGAAACCCGGCCAGGACCGCCGGGTTGATCTGCCCGCCATTGGCCCCGCAACGGTGGTGCAGGCTGCCGCAGCGGGCCTTGCGGGCCTTGCCTGGGCGGCAGGCGGCGTTCTGCTGCTGGACCGGGCCGCCACAATCGCCGCAGCGCAGCAGAAAGGTCTGTTCCTGTGGTCGCGCGGGGCATAAGACTGTATCTGATTGCGGGCGAAGCCTCGGGTGATGCGCTGGGGGCGGCGCTTCTGGCCGGGCTGAGGGTGCTGCGGCCCGATCTGCAGGTGCAGGGCATCGGCGGGCCGCTGATGCAGGCCGAAGGGCTGCACAGCCTGTTTCCGATGGACGAGCTTTCGGTCATGGGCCTGGCCGAAGTGCTGCCGAAATACGCCCACCTGAAACGGCGCATCCGCGAGGCCGCCGCCGATGTGCTGGCGGCGGCACCGGATGCGCTGATCACCATCGACAGCCCCGATTTTGTCCTGCGCGTCGCCCGGATCGTGCGCGCCGCCCGGCCTGACCTGCGCACCATCCATTACGTTGCCCCCTCGGTCTGGGCCTGGCGTCCGGGGCGCGCCGCAAACATGGCACCGGTGATCGACCATGTGCTGGCCCTGCTGCCCTTCGAGCCGCCCTATATGACCGACGCCGGGATGACCTGCGATTTCGTCGGACATCCCGTGGTATCCGCCCCCCGCGCCAGCGCCGCCGAAGCACTGGCATTTCGCGCCGGGCTCGGGGGCGGCGGGCCGCTTGTTCTTGCCCTGCCCGGATCGCGCCGGGGCGAGGTGGCCCGTCTTGCCCCGGTGATCGGCGGCGTGCTTGACCGCCTGCGGCCCGCCTTTCCGCAGGCGCAGGTTGTGGTGCCCACGCTGCGCCCCGTTGCGGCCATGGTCGAAGACCTGACGGCGGACTGGCCGATCCGCCCCCAGATCATCGAGGCACCCGAGGCCAGGCGGGCGGCCTTTGCCGCCGCCGATGTGGCGATTGCCGCCTCTGGCACCGTGTCGCTGGAACTGGCGGCGAACGGCGTGCCGATGGTTATTGCCTATGACATGCATCCTCTCACCATGTGGCTGATGCGCCGCATGGCGCGGGTCGATACCGTCACACTGGTCAACCTGGTGTCGGAAACGCGCGTTGTGCCTGAATTCCTGGGGGGGCGATGCACGCCTGACCTGATCGCCCCGGCGCTGCTTGGGCTGATCGGTCCCGGCCCGGCGCGGGATGCGCAGCTTGCAGCGATGCGCCTGACGATGGAACGGCTGGGCGAAGGCGGCGATCCGCCCGGGCTGCGCGCCGCACGGTCGGTTCTGGCGGCGATGGGGGCGAATCGCGCCTGACGTGATGCGCCTGGTCCCGGCCGGGCCGGAAATTCGGCCAGTGTCAGGCACCGCACCTGACCGAAAGGCAAGGCCGCCCTTACGCCCGGCCCTTCCAGATCCAGCCGCCGCCCAGCACCCGGCTGTCCCCGGCCGCATAGAACACGCAGGCCTGCCCCGGTGATACGCCTTCTTCCGGGCTGAGCAGCTCGACCTCGGCCTCGGTCGGCCCCAGGGGGCGCAGGATGGCCGGGCAGGGCGGGCGGGTGGAGCGGACCTTGACCTCAACCGGCCACTCCGCCCGGCTGGCGAAGGGGGCATCGCCCAGCCAGTTCACGTCTTTCAGCGGAATGGTCCGGGTTGACAGCGCCTCTTTCGGCCCCACGATCACCCGCCGCGTCGCCGGGTCCAGCCGAACCACATACAGCGGATCTCCCAGCCCGCCGATCCCCAGTCCCCGGCGTTGACCGACCGTATAATGGATGATGCCGCCATGGTGGCCCAACACCCGGCCTGCCATGTCCACGATCTCTCCGGGGTCTGCCGCTCCGGGCCGCAGCTTTTCGATCACGGCGGCGTAATTTCCATCGGGAACAAAGCAGATATCCTGACTGTCCGGCTTGTCGGCCACCGGCAGGCCGTAGCGCGCCGCAAGGGCCCGGGTTTCCGCCTTGCTGGCCAGCCCGCCCAGCGGAAAGCGCAGGTACGCCAGTTGCTCTGCCGTGGTCGAGAACAGGAAATAGCTCTGGTCGCGGTTTGCATCCGCAGCCCGGTGCAGCTCCGGCCCGCCCGCCCCGATCTTGCGCTGGATGTAGTGACCGGTCGCCATGCAATCGGCATCGAGATCCCGCGCCGTGGCCAGCAGGTCCCTGAACTTCACCCGCTCGTTGCAGCGGATGCAGGGCACGGGCGTGGCCCCGTCAAGATAGGCATCCGCAAACTCGTCGATGACCGCCGCGCGGAACATGTTTTCGTAATCCAGGACGTAATGGGGAAAGCCCATCGTCTCGGCGACCCGGCGGGCGTCGTGAATGTCGCGGCCCGCGCAGCAGGCCCCCTTCCTTGCCAGCGCCGCCCCATGATCGTAAAGCTGCAGCGTGACGCCGACCACGTCATAGCCTTCTTCGGCCAGGTGTGCGGCCACCACGGAACTGTCCACGCCGCCCGACATTGCGACCACAACCCGCGTCGCCTGCGGGGCCTTGGCAAAACCAAGGGAATTGAGTGGCTGGTCAAGCGGCATGGGGCCTCTCCGGCGAAGGGCAGGCAGATGGCCGCCAGACCCAAAGGAATATAGGAAAATGCCATGCATCCTCAACCCCCCGTTTCACGGATGGTTAAGCGTGATCTGCCACGGTCGGGGCAGATCAATAAGGAAGCCCCGATGCATCTCAAGCGCGTAGACGGCCCCCGACAGGTCACGCTGCCGGACGGCAGCATCCTCAGCCGTGCCGATCTTCCCCCGGCCGAGACGCGGCGATGGGTGGCCAGCCGCAAGGCGGTTGTTGTCAGAGCGGTGACATGCGGCCTGATGACCCGGTCCGAAGCCATGGAGCGCTATGCGCTTTCGGAAGAGGAACTGGCGCTTTGGTTCAAGGCCGTGGAACAGCATGGCGAGATGGCATTGAAAGTCACCACTATCCAAAAGTATAGACCATGTAGGCCAAATGCTAATCTTAGGGTAACGTCCGATTAACCATTGGCCGTCAGGATCATTAAAAGACAACCTACGTGGAGCTTTGGAATGCGGGTACTGCTTGTGGAAGATGATCCGGCGACGTCGCGCAGCATCGAGCTGATGCTGACGCATGCCAATCTGAACGTTTACTGCACGGACCTTGGCGAAGAAGGCATCGATCTGGCGAAATTGTACGATTATGATCTTATCCTTCTGGATCTCAACCTGCCCGATATGAACGGCCACGAGGTTCTGCGCCAGTTGCGCCTGGCGCGTGTGGAAACGCCCATCCTGATCCTGTCCGGATCGGATGATTCCGAAAGCAAACTCAAGGGTTTTGGGTTCGGTGCCGACGATTACATGACAAAGCCCTTCCATCGGGAAGAGCTGGTCGCGCGCATCCATGCCATCATCCGGCGGTCCAAGGGCCACGCCCAATCCATCATCCGGACCGGACAGATCAATGTCAATCTGGACGCGAAGACGGTGGACGTGAACGGCGAGCTTGTTCATCTGACGGGCAAGGAATACCAGATGTTGGAACTGTTGTCGCTGCGCAAGGGGACAACGCTGACCAAGGAAATGTTCCTGAACCATCTTTACGGCGGCATGGATGAACCGGAATTGAAGATCATCGATGTCTTCATCTGCAAATTGCGCAAGAAGCTGGCTGAGGCGACCGGCGGCCATAACCATATTGAGACGGTATGGGGGCGCGGCTATGTCCTTCGGGAACCCGGTCTGCAATCTCAGCGCAGGGTTGCGGCAAGCGCCTGACACGCCTGCGTCGCGGCATCTGGACCTTGCCTTTTCTGCCCCCTAAACCTGGGACAGGACAAGGGAGAGGCGCGGATGACCGATGTGAAGCCCGTCGAGGAATTGTCGCAGGCCGAGGCGCGCCGGGAACTTGACCGTCTGGCGCGCCAGATCGCTGCGGCAAACCGGGCCTATCACACCGAAGACGCGCCCGAGATCACCGATGCCGACTATGACGCGCTCAAGCGCCGCAACGCTGCCATCGAAGCGCGCTTTCCGGGCCTGAAGCGGGCCGACAGCCCGACCGAACAGGTGGGCGCGCCGCTGGCCGAAGGCTTTGCCAAGGTGCGCCATGATGTCCGGATGCTTAGCCTGGAAAACGCGTTCGGGATGTCGGACGTGGCCGGGTTCGATGACCGGGTGCGCAAGTACCTTGGGTTGAGCCCGCAGTCGCCGCTGCTTTACACCGCCGAGCCGAAGATTGACGGGCTGTCGCTGTCGCTGCGCTATGAAGGCGGCCTGCTGGTGCGGGCGGCAACACGCGGCGACGGGGAGACCGGCGAGAATGTGACGGAAAACGCCCGCACCATTGCCGATATTCCCAAGGTGCTGTCCGGCGCCCCGGACCTGCTGGAGGTGCGCGGCGAGGTTTACATGGCACATGCGGATTTCGCGGCGCTGAATGCGCGGCAGGCGGCTGGCGGGGAAAAAAGCTTTGCCAACCCGCGCAATGCCGCCGCAGGGTCTTTGCGCCAGCTGGATGCCGCGATCACCGCCCAGCGCCCGCTGCGCTTTTTTGCCTATGCCTGGGGGGCGCTGTCGGAACCCCTGGCGGACACACAATCGGGTGCGATTGCGCGGCTGGCGTTGCTTGGCTTTCAGACCAACCCCCTGATGCAGGTCTGCGACGGGCCCGAGGCGCTGCTGGACCACTACCGGCGGATCGAGGTGCAGCGGGCCACGCTGGGCTATGACATCGATGGGGTGGTCTACAAGGTGGATGACCTGGCGCTGCAGCGCCGTCTTGGCTTTCGCTCTTCCACCCCGCGCTGGGCGATTGCGCACAAGTTTCCCGCCGAACTGGCCTGGACCCGGCTGGAGGCGATCGACATTCAGGTGGGCCGCACCGGGGCGCTGTCGCCGGTGGCCCGGCTGGTGCCGGTCACCGTGGGCGGCGTGGTGGTGGCCAATGCCACCCTGCACAACGAGGATTACATCGCGGGCCGCGATTCGCGCGGCGATCCGATCCGGGGCGGGCGCGATATCAGGGTCGGTGACTGGGTGCAGGTCTACCGCGCCGGGGATGTCATTCCCAAGATCGCCGATGTGGACCCCTCGCGCAGGCCACAGGACGCCGGTCCCTATGCCTTTCCCGTAACCTGTCCGCGGTGCGGATCGGATGCCATCCGCGAGGCGGGCGATTCCGTGCGCCGCTGCACCGGCGGTCTGATCTGTCCGGCGCAGGCGGTGGAACGGCTGAAGCATTTCGTCAGCCGCGCCGCCTTTGACATCGAGGGGCTGGGGGCAAAGCAGGTCGAAGCCTTTTACGAAGATGGCTTGATTCGCACGCCTGCCGATATCTTCACCCTGCGCGACCGGTTCGGCAGCGGCCTGCAACAGCTCAGGAACCGGGAAGGCTGGGGGGAAAAATCGGCGGAAAACCTGTTTGCGGCAATTGACGACAGGCGGCGCATCCCGCTGAACCGGCTGATCTTTGCCCTGGGCATGCGGCATGTCGGCGAAGTCTCTGCCAGCCTTCTGGCCAGCCACTATCACAGCTGGGCCGCCTTCGAGGCGGCGATGACGGCGGCACGGGTGGGCGAGGGGCCGGAATGGGCAGAGCTGACGGCGATCGATGGTGTGGGCGATGTGCTTGCAACCTCGGTCGTGATGACCTTTCAGCAAAAGCGCGAACGCGAGGCGATCGATGCGCTGGTGGCGCATCTGCAAGTGCAGGAGGTGGCAGCCCGCGCGCCGGTGGACAGCGCCGTGGCCGGCAAGACCGTGGTCTTCACCGGCACGCTGGAGCGGATGACGCGGGCCGAAGCCAAGGCGCGGGCCGAAGCCCTGGGGGCGAAGGTGGCCGGGTCTGTCAGCGCGAAGACCGACTATCTGGTGGCCGGGCCGGGGGCCGGTTCAAAGGCCGCGAAAGCCACCGAACTGGGCGTGACGGTGATCGGCGAGGATGCCTGGCTTGCGCTGATCGGCACCGCATGAGCCGCCCCGAGCGCCTGTTTCCGCTGTTTGCCGATCTGGAAACGCTGGACGGCGTCGGGCCGAAAAGCGCCAGGGCGCTGGCCGGGCTGGGGGTTGAACGGCCCAAAGACCTTCTGTTCCTGCTGCCCGCCTCGGGCGTGGACCGCAGCCGCAGGGCATCGGTCCGCGATGTGGTGCCCCCCGTGACGCTGACGGTCGAGGTCGAGGTGGGCGCGCATTTTCCGCCCCGCACCCGGGGCCGGCCCTATCGGGTCATGGTCCGCGATGCCGGGCTGGAATTCCAGCTTGTCTACTTTCATGCGCGCGGCGATTTCCTGCAAAAGCTGTTGCCCACAGGGCAGCGCCGGCTGATCTCGGGCCGGATTGAACTGTTCGACGGCATCGCACAGATGGTGCACCCCGACCATGTCCTGCGCCCGGAAGAGGCGGCCGACCTGCCCGCCTATGAGCCGGTTTATCCGCTGGTCGCGGGGTTGACGCAGAAGGTGATGGCCAGGGCGGCAGCCTCTGCCGTGGCACGGGCACCGGATCTGCCGGAATGGATCGACGGGCCGCTGAAAGCGCGCGAGGGCTGGCCGGACTGGCGTGCAGCCGTGGCGCTGGCCCATGCGCCGTCCGGGCCGGGTGATCTGGCGCAGACGGCACCTGCGCGCCAGCGGCTGGCCTATGACGAGCTGTTCGCCCATCAGTTGACATTGTCGCTGGCGCGGGCATCGCTGCGGCGGGGCAAGGGGCGGGCCAGCATCGGGACCGGGGTGTTGCAGGCCCGCGTGCTGGCCAGCCTGCCCTATGTGCCGACGGGGGCACAGACCCGCACGCTGGCCGAAATCGCCGGGGACCTCGCCTCGCCGCTGCGGATGAACCGCCTGCTGCAGGGCGATGTCGGATCGGGCAAGACGCTGGTTGCCTTTCTGGCGCTGCTGGTGGCGGTCGAGGCGGGCGGGCAGGGGGTGATGATGGCCCCGACCGAAATCCTGGCACGCCAGCATTTTGCCGCGCTGGAACCGCTGGCCGCCGCCGCCGGGGTGCGGCTGGTGCTGCTGACAGGGCGCGACAAAGGGGCAGAACGGGCGCAGAAGCTGGCGGGCCTGGCCTCGGGGGCGGTGCAGGTGCTGGTGGGCACCCATTCGGTGTTCCAGAAGGATGTGCAGTTCCACGACCTGCGGCTGGCGGTGGTGGATGAACAGCACCGCTTTGGCGTTGCTCAGCGCATGGAACTGGGGGCAAAGGGGGTCGCCGCCGATGTGCTGGTGATGACCGCCACGCCAATTCCGCGCAGCCTGGCGCTGGCCAGTTACGGCGATATGGATGTCTCGGTTCTGGATGAGAAACCGGCAGGGCGCAAACCGGTGCGCACCGCGCTGATTTCCGCAGCCCGGATGGATGAGGTGGTGGCGCATCTGCGGCGCGCCGTGGCAGAGGGGCGGCAGGCCTATTGGGTCTGTCCGCTGGTGGAAGACAGCGAGGTGCTGGATTACGCCAGCGCCGAGGCGCGGTTCCAGCACCTGCGCGCCGCCCTGGGCGAGGGCGTGGTGGGGCTGGTGCATGGCCAGATGCCCCCCGCCGAAAAGGACGCGGCGATGGCGCGTTTCGTCAGCGGCATGACCAGGGTTCTGGTGGCAACGACCGTGATCGAGGTGGGGGTCAATGTGCCCAACGCCTCGATCATGGTGATCGAGCGGGCCGAAATCTTTGGTCTGGCCCAGCTGCATCAGCTGCGTGGCCGGGTCGGGCGCGGATCGGCGGACTCGACCTGCCTGCTGCTGTATCAGGCCCCCTTGAGCGAAAGCGCCGAGCGCCGCCTGACCGTTCTGCGCGAAACCGAAGACGGCTTTCGCATTGCCGAAGAGGATCTGGCGATGCGCGGGGCGGGTGACCTGATCGGCACCGCGCAATCAGGCCTGCCGCGCTTCCGCATCGCCGATCTGGAACGGCAGGCGGCGCTGATGGCGGTGGCGCAGGGCGATGCGCGCCGGCTTCTGGCCGGGGATCCGGCGCTGGAAAGCGACCGCGGCAGGGCGGCGCGGCTGCTGCTGTGGCTGCTGGATCAGGACCGGGCCATCCGGTTGCTGTCCGTAGGTTAGCTTTTTGTTCCGCCATGTTCGCAATAAGTTCTTTACTTGCGGCGACTCATATGAGAACAAAAAAGCAACAACGGAGGATGCCATGCTGAAAGAAGCCGGAACTGTTCTTGCCCGTTCACCGCGTGCCGTTTGCGAAGACGCCCTTGGCGTGGTGACCCTGTTCGCGCTGCTGATCGCCGGTCTGCACCTGCCCCAGTATCTCTGACCTGCCCCCAAGGGTCTGGCCTGCCTCCGGCACCCCGGCGGGAGGCAGGGGGCGCTGCAGGGTGCTGGGGCAGCGCGGTGCCGTGGTCTGGATTGACGTCCCTTGGGTGGTTCGGTTCCGTCCCGGTCGTCTCGCCCGCTTGCCCGGCGCATACCGGTTCATGTCTTGCGGCAGGCTGACGCAGGCATGGCTTAGACCCGTGCGACCAGCAGCTTGTCGATGCGCCGGTCGTCAAGGTCAATCACCTCGAACCGCCAGCCGTTCAGGGTAAAGGCATCGCCCAGGGCGGGCAGGCGGCGCAGGTGGTTGATGACCAGGCCCGCGACGGTTTCGTAATCTCCCGCCAGGGCACGCGGAAAGGACAGCCTGTCGCAGAATTCATCGACCGGCATCCAGCCCGACACCAGATAGCTGCCGTCTTCGCGCTGCAGCAGGGCGGGTTCCTCGGCCAGGCTTTCCTTGAAGGTGCCGGTGATCGCCTCGAGGATATCGCCGGTGGTGATGATGCCTTCGAAGGCACCATATTCATCATAGACCAGCGCCATGTGATTGGGCGAGGCACGCAGGATTTCGATCACATCCAGCGCATCGGCGCGGTCCGACACCACGGGCACCTCGCGCATCAGGGCCGCCAGATCCAGCGGCTCGCCCCGCGACAGCGCCGCGAAGGCATCGGTCAGGTAAAGAACACCCAGCACCTCGTCATTGTCGGGGTTGCGCACGGGAATGCGTGGGCGCGCGATGCGGCGGATCGCCTCCAGCGTGTCTTCGGGTGCCGCATCGAGATCCAGCAGTTCCACATCGCGGCGCGGGGTCATCAGGGCGCGGGCCGACCGGTCGGCCAGGCGCATGACGCCCGACAGCATTTCCTGCTCTTCGGTTTCGATGATGCCGCCTTCATGCGCCTCGGCCAGAAGGGTGCGCACCTCTTCATCGGTGACGCGGTTTTGCGCCTCGGCCGACTGTCCCAGCAGCGCCAGCACCAGCTTGCCCGAACTGTGCAGCAGCCACACAAGCGGGGCAGAGACGCGCGACATCAGGGTCATCGCCGGGGCAACGCGCGCTGCGACGCCTTCGGGGTTCTTCAGCGCGATCTGCTTGGGTACCAGCTCGCCCACGATCAGCGACAGGTAGGTCAGCAGAACCACGACAGTCCCCACGCCCAGCAAGTAGGACCACCGGGCGTCCAGCCCCTGGGCCGACAGCCAGCCCGACAGGCGCGCCCCCAGCGTGGCACCCGAGAATGCCCCGGACAGCACGCCGACCAGGGTGATGCCGATCTGAACCGCAGACAGAAAGCGCCCCGGATCCTGCGCCAGACGCAAGGCTGCCGCTGCACCGCTGCTGCCGCTGTCCGCCATTATCTTCAGCCGGGCCGGGCGGGCCGAGACGACCGCAAGTTCCGACATGGCCAGCGCCCCGTTGAGCAGGATCAGGGCAGCGACGATCAGGATTTCGGCTATCACAGGGGGCCCTTGCGCCGGTATGATGAACAGCGGATGTAGCCCAAACAGGGCCTGGGCGCAACGTTCGCACTTGATCCAGCGCATGGCGCGGCAAATCGCTGCCGCGTTAGCGTGGGGTGTACGCCCGTGGGATACCCAGCCATGCGCATTGCCTTGCTGACCGATATCCATGGCAACCGCGAGGCCTTGGCGGCGGTGCTGGCCGACCTTGCCGCCCGGCAGGTGGACCGGATTGCGGTGCTGGGCGATATCGTGGGCTATGGCCCCGACCCGGGGTGGTGCGTCGACAGGGTGATGGATCTGGTCGCTCAGGGCGCGCTATGCGTGAAGGGAAACCATGACAGCGCCATCGCCACGCCGTCGCAAAGCATGACAGCCATCGCAAGGGCCGCAATCGACTGGACACGCCCGCAGCTGACGGCGGGGCAGGCGGCGTTTCTGGCAGCACTGCCGGTGACGGTGATGCTGGACGATGTGCTTTTCGTCCATGCCAGCGCCAATGACCCGTCCGGGTGGATCTATGTCACCTCGGAACGCTCTGCGATGCCCAGCTTTCGCGTCAGCACGGCGCAGGTGATTTTCTGCGGCCATGTCCATGTTCCGGCGCTGTTCACCTGCGATATCCGCGGCACGGTGCGCGGCCACCGGCTTCCGATGGCCAAGCCGGTGCCCTTGCTGCGGTCGCGGCGCTGGCTGGCCGTCGTGGGATCGGTCGGCCAGCCGCGCGACGGGGTGGCGCAGGCGGGCTACGCCCTGTTCGATACGGCCTTGCAGGTGCTGACCTTTCGCCGGGTGGCCTATGACTGTGCCGCCACGGCGTCAAAGCTGCGCGCGGCCGGCCTGCCGGAAACGCTGGCGCTGCGATTGCTGAGGGGAAGCTGACCATGCAGACCAGGCCGTATCAGGGCTTGCAGATTGACGGATTTACGCTGGGACCCTGCCTTCACCGGGGCGGCTTCGCCACCATCTGGGATGTGACCCATCCCGATCACGCGCTGCGGATGGTCATGAAGGTGCCCACGATCCTGGATGGCTATGACGCGCCGACCATCGTGGGCTTCGAGGTGGAACAGATGATCCTGCCGCGCCTGACCGGCCCGCATGTGCCGCAGGTGATCGCGGTGGGCGATTTCGCGGTGATGCCCTATCTGGTGACCGAACGGATCGCCGGTGCGTCACTGCTGGGGCTGTTCGGCACCGCGCCGCGCCCGGTGGACGAGGTGGTGGAGGTTTCGGCGGCGATGGTGCGGGCCGTGCATGACCTGCACCGCCAGCATGTCGTGCATCTGGACCTGAAGCCCGACAATTTCCTGCGCCGCCCGACCGGAGAGATCGTCTGCATCGACTTCGGCCTGTCGCGGCATGACGAGCTGCCCGATCTGCTGGCGGAAGAGTTCCAGATCCCGATGGGCACCTTTCCCTACATCGCGCCCGAACAATATCTGCGGCAGCGTGACGATCTGCGCAGCGACATCTTCGCGCTGGGTGCCATGACCTATGAGCTGGCGACAGGCCGCAAACCCTTCGGCACGCCGCAGCGGCTTAGGCAGGTGCGGCAACGCCTGTGGCGCGACCCCGAGCCGCCGCGCGGGCTGGTTCCCGCCTTCCCCGAATGGCTGCAGGAGGTCATCCTGCGTGCGCTTGAGGCGGACCCTGCGGCGCGGTACCAGTCTGCCGCGCAGATGCTGTTTGACCTGCAGCATCCGGCGCAGGTGGTGCTGACGGACCGGGCAAGAAAGGTGGTGCGGGATTCCTTTCCCACGGTGTTCCGCCGCTGGCGCCGGATGCGGCGTGTGACGGGCTTTGCCGCACCGCCAAGCCTGGCGGCGCAGATCGACAGGGCCCCGATCCTGATGGTGGCAGTGGATCTTTCGCCCGAGATGGAAGGGCTGGCAGGGCATCTGCGGCAATCGGTGCTGCGGATGCTGGTGATCCAGCCGGATGCGCGCGTGGCCTGCGTCAACGTGATCAAGACGCTCCGGATCGGGCTGGATCAGGCGCTGGATGACGAGGGGAACAATATTCATCTGTCCCGGCTGGTCGCGCTCAAGGCCTGGGCGGCGGGCCTGGGTCTGGGCGAGGGGCGGGTGACCTGTTCGGTCCTGGAGAACAGCGAACCGGGCAGCGCCATCATCGATCATGCCACCCGCAATCACGTTGATCACATCCTGATGGGCGCGCGGGGCGCATCGACGGCCCGCCGCTATCTGGGGTCGGTGTCCAGCCAGGTCGTGGCACAGGCGCCCTGCAGCGTCACGGTGATCCGCCTGCCGCAGGCCGCCGGCCCCGAACCGTCGGCCGAAGCGCAGCAGGAGACAGCGGCAGGCTAAGGCGCCGCGCAAACTCGCGCAGGGGCATCCTTATCCGGGCCGGGCGACGCGACCAGACTGTCCGCCCCGGTGCCTGCCCTTGCCCCGCCGCCGCGCCGCGCGATCACACCGCCAGGCAGATGTATTTCATCTCCGTGTAGTCGTCCATTCCGTGGCGCGAGCCTTCGCGGCCAAGGCCGGATTGCTTGATGCCGCCGAAAGGGGCCACTTCGGTGGAAATCAGACCGGTATTCACACCCACCATTCCGTATTCCAGCGCTTCCTGAACGCGGGTGATCCGGCCGATGTCGCGGGCATAGAAATACGACGCAAGGCCGAAGATCGTGTCATTTGCCCTGGCGATCACCTCTTGCTCGGTCTCGAAACGGTACAGCGGGGCCAGCGGGCCAAAGGTTTCTTCGCGGCTGACCAGCATATCCTGGGTCACGCCGGTGATGATCGTGGGTTCAAAGAACGACCCGCCCAGCACATGGCGCCTGCCCCCGGTCACGATCCTGCCGCCCTTGGTCAGGATGTCGGCGATATGTTCCTCGACCTTGTCGACGGCATCCATGTTCACCAGCGGTCCGGTGTCGATCCCGTCCTTCAGGCCATCGCCCACGTTGAGTTTGGCGACGGCTGCCGCAAGCTTTGCCGCGAAGGCGTCATGAACGCCGGCCTGCACGTAGATGCGGTTGGCGCAGACGCAGGTCTGGCCGTTGTTGCGGAACTTGGATGCCATGGCCCCCGCCACCGCCGCATCCAGATCGGCGTCGTCAAAGACGATGAAGGGGGCATTGCCGCCCAGTTCCATCGAGCATTTCATCACCTGGTCTGCGGCCTGCTTCAGCAGGATCCGCCCCACCTCGGTCGACCCGGTGAAGGTCAGCTTGCGTACCGCGGGATTCTCGCAGAATTCCTTGCCGATGTCGGATGCGCGCTTTGAGGTGATGACCGACAGGATGCCCCTGGGCAGGCCGGCCCTGTCAGCCAGCACGGCCATCGCCAGCGCCGACAGCGGCGTTTCGGCGGCAGGTCGGGCCACAAAGGCACAGCCGGCCGCAATCGCCGGGGCGGCCTTGCGCGCGATCATCGCATTGGGAAAGTTCCAGGGCGTGATCGAGGCAACCACACCGACGGGCTGCCTGATCACCGTCAGGCGTTTGTCGCGCATATGGCCGGGGATGGTTTCGCCGTAGACGCGCTTTGCCTCTTCGCCGAACCATTCGATATAGGACGCGCCATAGGCGATCTCGCCCCTGGCCTCGGCAAGGGGTTTGCCCATTTCGGCGGTCAGGATGCGTGCCAGGTCATCCTGGTTGGCCATCATCAGGTCGAACCACCTGCGCATGATCTGCGCGCGTTCCTTGCCGGTGCGCGCCGCCCATTCCTTTTGCGCCACAGCGGCGGCGGCGATGGCGCGGGCCGTCTCGACCCGGCTCATGTTCGGCACGGCACAGATGACATCGCCGCGGGCGGGGTTCGTCACGGCAAAGGTGGATCCGTCATCGGCATCCCGCCACTCGCCGCCGACAAACGCCTTCGACGACAGCAGTGTGGGGTCTTTCAGAAGTGACGGCAGATCGGTTACGACATCAAGCATGCGGGCCTCCCATTTCACGGCTGGCCATGCAAAACATGGCCCGGGGGACAATGTCCAGTTCCCGACGGGACCTTGGGCAGGTTCGGGATCAATTTCCGGAGACGGGCATGGATATGGACCTCGCCTATGCGAACGGGGCCTTCATCGCGGGGGGAGACGCCTATCCTGCCCGCTGGGCGGCAGAGGCGGCGGCGTTCCGGACCGGCATGGGTCCAAGGGCAGCGCTCGGGCTGGCCTATGGGCCGAAAGAGCGGCAGCGCCTTGATCTGTTCCGGCCCCGCGGGGCGGCGCGCGGAACGGTCGTCTTCGTGCATGGCGGCTACTGGATGGCCTTTGATCGCAGCAGCTGGTCGCATCTTGCCGCCGGAGCCCTGGCGCGCGGCTGGGCCGTTGCGATGCCCTCCTACACGCTGGCACCCGAGGCCCGGATTGCGGCAATGACCGCCGAGATTGCGGCCGCCCTCGGGGCGGTTGCGGCGCAAAGCGCCGGGCCTGTCGTCGTTACCGGCCATTCGGCGGGCGGCCACCTTGCCGCACGCATGGCCTGCGCGGGCGTGCTGGATACGGGACTGGCGGCGCGGGTCGTCCGGTCGGTTCCGATTTCCCCGCTGGCGGATCTGGAACCGCTGCGCGCCACAAAGATGAACGAGACCCTGCAGCTGACCGAGGCTGAAGTTGCCGCCGAAAGCCCCGCCCTTCTTCGGTGGCACCCCGACTGCGGGGTGACTGTCTGGGTCGGCGGGCAGGAACGGCCTGCCTTCCTGTGGCAGGCCCGGCTTTTGTCCGAAGCCTGGGACTGCCCCTGGCATGTGGCACAGGGGCGTCACCACTTTGACGTGATCGATGACCTTGCCGATCCGGCCAGCCTGCTGGTTGAAACCCTGGTGGGCGGTTTCTGACAGCCTGATTATCTGTTCAGAAGTATCCTCGGGGGGACGGCGCGGCACGCGCCGCGGGGGGCAGACAGCCCCCCGTCCGGCGTCAGGACGCGTTGAGGCGGTCGATGTGGGCGCGCATTTCTTCGACTTCCTGGCGGGCGTTGCGCAGACCGTCCATGGCTGCACGCAGCTCTGCCTCGGTCTGGGCGATCCGGTTGGCCAGCTCTTCCTCGCGCTGATCGATGTAGATCAGCGCCTGTTCGCGGGCTTCTTCGGCCTCGTGCAGGGCCTGGGCCAGACGGTCGACCTCGTTCATGTCGGCAGCGCCGATGGGGCTGAAGCGATGGAGGATCCAGTAGGAAAACCAGCCAAGCCCAAAGGCCGCAAAAAGGATGATCGACGTGGCAACAATGAATTCAAGCCGGTTCATGGCTGGGGCAAATCCTTATTCGGCCTGGGGGCGCTGGCGGGCGCGGCGCGTCGGTTCGTCGGGTGCAGAAGAAACGAAAGGCTCTTCGGGCGCGGGGGCCGCTGCTGCGGGTGTGTCCCCCGGCCGGGGCGCAGGCTGGGGCGCAGGCGGGGCCGACGCACCGGCAGCAGGCGATCCGGGGGCCGGTGCCGGGGCGGGGCCGGCGGCGGTGGCGGCGACCTGTCCGGGCAGGGTAAACTCGATCCGCCGGTTGGCCTCGCGCCCGGACGGGCTGTCGTTGTCGGCCAGGGGGCGGGTTTCGCCGTATCCCACGGCGGTCAGCGACCCGACCAGCACACGACGACCCTGCAGGCCCAGCAGCACCGCTTCGGCGCGGGCCTGGCTCAGCGCCAGATTGCTGCTGTCGCGGCCCTGCGAATCGGTGTGTCCGCCGATTTCCATGGCGATGTCGGGGCATTTTCGCATCTGGTCCGCCAGCGCATCCATGGTGCCGCGTGCCGCAGATTCGATCTCGGCCGATCCGGGCGCAAAGGTGATCTTCTGCTTTTTCAGGATACCGTTCAGGGCGGTCACGCATTCCTGCGGCGTCGGCAGGGCCGCCTGGGGATCAAGCGCCTCGTCATAGCGCACTTCCACCGTAAAGGCCTGACCCTGGCCCAGCCCGCCCGACAGGGTGCGGGTGATCGCGGCGCGTGCCCCGGTCAGGGCGGTGACGCCCGTCACCTCTACAATATCGGCGCGCACGATTACCTGTCCTTCGTTCAGCTCGGACATGGCCTGCAGCCCGGTCAGCACCCGCACCGCCCAGCCTTCGGGCAGGTCGGGATCCAGCCGCGTTGCCATATAGACATCTGCCGCCCCGAAGCGCGCTGCGGCAAAGCTGCCGACAGCGTCGCGCAGCGTCTCGTCGGTCAGGCGCCCGCGCAATTGCACCGCGCCGTCGGCCGACAGCGTCGCGATGAATTCGGCCGGTCCTTCCGGGGCGGAAGTCTTCGGTTTTTCCGGCAGGGTCGCCTTGAGGGAAAAGACCTCTGGAAGGGCAGCTTCAAGCTCGCCCACGATGCGG
Organism: Rhodobacter sp.; assembly: GCA_020250445.1. Classification (GTDB taxonomy): domain Bacteria; phylum Pseudomonadota; class Alphaproteobacteria; order Rhodobacterales; family Rhodobacteraceae; genus Aliitabrizicola. The sequence continues at coordinate 4,112 of JADCEF010000046.1, read as the reverse complement.
TCAAAAGCGGCCTGGGGGGTTTCCAGCGTGGCCAGCAGTGACACATCGGCGTCCGAGAAGGTGACCGACCCGGCACCAAGTTCGCCGACGGCGCGGATGGCAACCTCGGCGGCCTCTGCCCAGCGCGGCGTGGGCACCCCCAGCCCGATGGTGCAATCGGCCTCTCCGGTCAGTCCTGCGGCCACGGCTGCGGCGATGATGCGGTTGCGTGCGGCTTCGGTATCGGCCGAGCAGGCATCAAAGCGCGCACCCCGGTCATCCTTGAGGAACCGCAGCGTGAAGGGTGTCAGCACCGGGCGGGGGGCAGATATCGTCACGCTGACGGCCAGACCCTCTGGCCTTGCGCGGTCAAGTTCGGCTTCCAGACGCCGCTTTTCCGCCTCTGACCCGGAAATCGCCGTGACCGAAACGCGGCCTGCGTCGATCGAGATCTTGGATTGCGGCAGCATGGCAAGCGCGGTCAGGCCAAAGCTGACCGCCCTGTCCCAGCCTTCCGGGGCGGGATAATCGGCGCGGGTCAGCATATCGGCCACTTCCGCCCCGTCGGTTGCTGCGGCGACCTCTTCGGCAAGGGCGGGGGCGTCTTCGGCCGCAGGCACCAGCCCGATCAGCGAGATGCCGTTGTTGTTGCGCAAAAGCTCGACCGAAAAGCGCGGGGCCTGGATGGCCTGCGCCGGGGTCACATCCATGCGGTCGCGGATCCGGCCCGCCTCGACCAGGCTGGCGGTCAGGTTGACGGCGCGAAAGCGCAGGGCTTCGGTCGGGGCGGTGCCCGCCAGGCGGACCTGCAGGCCATCTGTCGTCACCCCGACCCAGGTCAGCCCTTCGCGCGTCATCAGGCTTTGCACCTCGGCCGCGGTGCGCGACTCGATGGCCGATGCCGCCCAGGTGGCGGCCAGCACGGCCAGACCTGCGGCGGCAGCGAAGGCGGCGGGGGCAATGAGGCGGGGCGGCAAGGTCATGGGGAAATGCGGTGCCTGACGGTTTGACAGCGCTTCCTAGGCGCAAGCCGGGCCGGGATCAATCACAGCAGCGCGGCGGCGGCAAGAAACAGCGCAGCGATCAGCCCGGCATCGCGGTTCGACCGGAACAGCATCAGGCAGCGCGCGGGATCATCGGTGTCCAGCCGCGCCAGCTGCCAGGCCATGTGCCAGCCAAAGCCGCAGACCCCGCCCAGCGCCACCGCCAGCTGCAGGGGCCGGCCCTGCGGCAGCAGCGCGGCCAGCACGGCGGCCGCCATAAGAACCACGGCCAGCACCAGAAAGCCGCACAGCCAGGGCCGCGTTCTGTCGCCGAACAGGCGGGCCGTGGATTTGACGCCGATCAGCGCGTCATCCTCGCGGTCCTGATGGGCGTAGATCGTGTCGTAGAACAGCGTCCAGGCGATGCCCGCGCCGTAAAGCAGGACGGGCGGCCAGCCCAGACGGCCCTGGTGCGCCGCCCATAGCAGCAGCGCGCCCCAGTTGAAGGCCAGCCCCAGAAAGACCTGCGGCCACCAGGTGAAGCGTTTCGCAAAGGGATAAATCGCCACCAGACCCAGCGAGGCGACCCCCAGCACGATCGTCGTGGCGTTGTAGGTCAACAGGATGCAGGCCGCCAGCAGCGATTGCCCGATGGCCCAGATCAGCGCCTGCCGGGGTGTGACCTGACCTGCGGGCAGCGGGCGCGACCGGGTGCGCGCCACGGCGGCATCGATGTCGCGGTCGGTCAGGTCGTTCCAGGTGCAGCCCGCCCCGCGCATCAGAAAGGCCCCGACGGCACTGCTGACCACCAGCCAGAGATCGGTCAGGCCGGGCCCTGCCGGGTCAGCGGCGGCCGCAAGGGCGATGGCCCACAGGCAGGGGATCAGCAGCAGCCAGGTGCCCACGGGGCGGTCGGCGCGCGACAGGCGCAGGTAGGGGCGCAAGCTGGCAGGGGCGCAGCGGTCCACCCAGTTGCCTGCCGGGGCATCGGCGACGGTCGCATCTGGCAATTCGCGGGTCTCGGTCATAGGGTTGGCCCATGCAGGATGCGAAGATCAGGCTTTATGTAGAGCAACCCCTTGCGCCGGGGCAAGCCGTGGTCCTGTCGCGGGACCAGGCGCATTATCTGTTCACCGTGATGCGCCGGGGGGCGGGGGCGCAGGTTCTTTTGTTCAACGGGCGTGACGGCGAATGGCGGGCCGGGGTGGCGGAGGCCGGCAGGCACGGCGGCGTGCTGACCTGCGGCGCGCAGACGCGGGCCCTGCAGGCCCCGCCCGACCTGTGGCTGCTGTTCGCGCCCCTCAAGAAAGTGCGCACCGATTTCATCGTGGAAAAGGCGGTCGAGATGGGGGTGGCGCGGGTGGTGCCGGTGCAGACTGCGCATACCAATGCCGACCGCATCCGCCACGACCGGCTGCAGGCCCATGCGGTGGAGGCGGCAGAACAATGCGGGGCGACCTTTGTGCCCGAGGTGGCAAGTCTTGTGGCGCTGGACCGGCTGCTGGCGGATTGGCCTGCCGAAAGGCACCTTCTGTGGGCGGACGAGGCGCTGGCGGGTGCGCGTGACGCGCTGCTGGCGGCGGGGCCGCGCGGCCCCTGGGCCATTCTGATCGGGCCGGAGGGCGGGTTTTCCGACCGCGAACGCGCAGCGCTGCGGGCGATGCCGCAGGTGGTGCCGGTGGGCCTTGGCCCGCGCATCCTGCGCGCCGACACGGCGGCGGTCGCGGCGCTGACCCTGTGGCAATCGGTGCTGGGGGATTGGGTATGAGCCTGCGGGAGGCCACGGCGGATGACCTTCCGGCGCTGACCGCGTTTCTGCGCCAGCATGAGGCAACGTCGATGTTTCCCCTGTCGAACCTTGCCGGGGCGGGGCTGCATGGGGCCGGTTTCTATGGGATGCGGTTCTGGATCAGCGGGGATGTCAGCGGTGCCATCGGGCTGACCAATGGCGGTATGCTGCAACCGCAATGGCCCGGTGCCGCCGATTGGGCTGCGGCGCGGGCGGTACTGGCGGGGGCAGAGTTAACCGGGGTCATCGGACCTGCCGGGCAGGTCCGCCCGCTGGTTGAAGCGCTGGGTCTTGGCAGCGTGGCGATCAGCCTGGACGCTGTTGAATCGGGCTTCGTGATGGAACTGAACGATCTGACCCTGCCAGAAGGACCGGGTGTTCTTGCCGGGTTGGAGGCTGCCGACCCCAACCTTTTGTCCGAATGGCGGGCCGAACATCTGACCGAGGTAACGGCGACACCACCGGACCGCGCCGCGACGCAGGCTCTGGCCGAGGTAGAACGCTGGCGGGCAGCGGGCAGTCACCGCGTTCTGATGGAGGGGGACCAACCCGTGGCGATGTGCGGCTTCAACGCGGCCCTGCCCGATGTGGTGCAGGTGGGGGGCGTTTATGTGCCGCCCGCCCTGCGCGGCAAAGGGCGCGCCCGGCGTGTCGTGGCCCTGCATCTGGCCGAAGCGCGGGCGAAGGGCGTGCGGCGGGCAAGGCTGTTTGCCGTCAGCGATCAGGCGGCGCGCGCCTATCGCGCCATCGGGTTCGGCCCTGCCGATCCGGTCGGGCTGGTGCTGTTTGCAGACCCGCAACGGGTGCCGGCATGGGCCTGATCCGCGATGATGTGCTGGCCGCCGCCCATCGCGGGCGAGAGCTGATCGCGGCGGGGATTGTCGCCCCGGCCGGGCTGTGGCTGATGTGGCTGGGCGGGTATCCGGGTTGCCCGACGTTCAGGAAAGCCGTTTCAATCTGGCTCGAAGGGATTGCCGGCACGGGCGGATCAGGAAACGCACCGCGTTTCCCCGCCCGGTCAGGGACCACAGCCGCACAGGACCGTTCCCCCAAGCGCAACAAAGGCCAGCGCCCGACCCGGCGGGGGCGAGGCGCCCGCCGGGGGCGGGGCGGGCGCTGGCCGGGGGCTGTGGCCCCCGGCCGGGAAAGGTGCAGCAGAGCGCTGTGGCAGGGGCAATGGCCCCTGCCATTGTAGCTGCGAAAGCGCTTTCGCCAGTGCGGGCGGGAACAGGAAACGCGACCCGCGTTTCCCCGCCCGAACGGGGCGGTGCTGTGTACACCGGCGAGTCCGGGACCAGCAGAGGCCAGCGCCCGGCCCGGCGGGTGCAAAGCGCCCGCCGGTGGCGGGGCGGGCGCTGGCC
>JADCEF010000045.1 GCA_020250445.1 Rhodobacter sp. | reverse complement strand
GCGCCATAGCGCGCGTCCGGATATCCATCGAAAGGGGTTTCGTCATGAGGGCTGGCCTCCATATCCCAGCCCCCATCGTGAATCACAAATCGAACCGGCAGGGAATCCCCCAGTGATTCACCCAACCGCCATCCCGCTTTAACTGACCTGCGCCGACCGCGCAGACGCTGAAAGCCCTGTCCGGTCTGTTCCCGGCAAGCATCTGCGCTTTGGGGTCAGGCGGGTTGTATCCGCCGCAGATCACAGGTGCCGCGCGCCGCATCGGTCACGTGCGGCGCCTTTCATGCTCCAGCCGCTGCAGCGCGATGGCTTCGTGGCGTTCGGCGCGCTGCTGGTCGCGCAGGGCCGTCTCCACGTACCTCATATGCGCCTCAACGGCGGCGCGCGCCGCCCGGGGGTCGCGGGCCTGCAGGGCGCTGTTGATCGCGCGGTGCTGGTCCAGTAGGGCCTCGCGGGTGGTGCGCTGCCTGAACATGATCTGGCGGTTGTAGAACACGCCTTCGCGCAGAAGCTGGAACATCGAGCGCATCATGTGCAGCATGACAACGTTGTGGCTTGCCTCGATGATCGCCATGTGAAAACCGGCATCCAGTTGCGCCTCGTCCTCGGGGGCGCGGCGCAAGTCAGTCTGTTCCATCTTGCGCAGGATCGCGTCGATCACCTGCAGGTCGGTGTCCGAGGCAAGGCGCGCCGCCCGCTCTGCCGCCAGCCCTTCCATATCCCGCCGGAAGGCGATGTAGTCGAACACAGCCTCCTGATGGGTTGCAAAGAGCTGGACCAGCGCATCGGAAAAGGCCGATCCCAGCACATCGGCAACAAAGACCCCGGCCCCCGCCCGGCTTGTCAACAGGCCGCGCTGTTGCAGGTCGGCCACCGCTTCCCGCAGCGACGGGCGCGAAACCCCAAGCTGTTCGGACAGGTCGCGCTCTGATGGCAGGCGCTCTCCGGGCCGCAGGATGCCGCGCAGGATCAGCAGCTCGATCTGCCGCACCACGGATTGGGCCAGTTTTTCCTGCTCGACCCTTTGGAATGGCATCTGTCCCTCTGTCCGTGGTCTGGCGCGCCATGCGCGGGCCTGCGGGGTTTCCCGCCGCCGGTGCTGGGCCGCATGCCCGGCACCGCCGCTGCAGGCAGCGTCAGGTCGTGGGGCGGATCACCATCTCGACCCGCCGGTTCAGGGCGCGGCCCTCGGGCGTCAGGTTCGAGGCAACCGGGAAATCCTCTCCGCGGCCGATGGCCACGATCCGGCGGCTGGGCACGCCGGCGGCGCGCAGCTTGTCGGCCACGGCACCGGCGCGGCGCTGCGACAGGTCCTGATTCAGCGCGGCCGTCCCGGTGTTGTCGGTATGGCCCACGATCTCGATCGTGCTGTCGGGATAGTTCAGCAGGTTTGTCGCCAACGCGTCCAGATCGCGCAGCAGGTCCGGGCGCAAGGCGGCGCTGTTGGTGGCAAAAAGGATGTCCTGGGGCATGGTCACGGTCAGAGAGTTGCCGTTGTTCACCACCCGGGTCTGGTTTGATACGCTTGCCTGAAGGTCAGCAGCCTGCCGGTCCAGCGTGGCACCGATGACCCCGCCCAGGGCCCCGCCCAGCACGGCACCGGTCGCCGCCTGAGCGAGCCGGTTGCCGCCCGAGGCCGTCGCCCCGATCGTCGCGCCCACCAGCGCGCCGGTGACGACACCCGTGGTGGCCCTGGGGCCGCCGGCGATGGTCTGCGTTTCCGGGGCGCAGGCGGCAAGGCCCAGCACTGCAACGGAAGCGATGACAAGCGGAGTTCCTGGTTTCATGGTCTGCCTCTGATTTTGTTGCGCAAAAGCGGATGTTCTGCCCCCTTATAGCAGCCCTTTCGGGGCACCAAAACCCTGCTTGGATGCCAGCGTCGCAGCGGCGTTTCACGCGGCGTCAGACCGGGCGGCTTCCCATGCCAGCATGGCCCGCTTGACGGGCAGGCCCCAGTGATATCCGCCCAAGCCCCCGGACTTGCGCAGCGCGCGGTGACAGGGAATTAGCCAGCTCACCGGGTTGCGCCCCACCGCTGTTCCGACAGCCCGCACGGCCCTGGGGTGGCCAACTGCCGTGGCAAGGTCAGAATAGGTCGTGACCTGGCCGCTGGGGATGCGCAACAGGGCTTCCCAGACCTTGATCTGAAACGGGGCACCGATCAGGTAAAGGGGGGTGGGCTGCGCTGCCCCGGCCTGACCGAATGCGCCGCGAACCCAATCGTGCAGGCGCAGGGGTGCTTCGACGAAGTCCGCCTTCGGCCAGCGCCCCCGCAGATCAGCCATCGCCCCGGCCTCGCCGGTTTCGGCGGTAAAGGCGATGCCGCAAATCCCTTTGCCGGTCCCCATCACCAGGGCCGGCCCGAACGGGCTGTCAAAGCGGCCCCAGAAGATCTGCAACCCCGCACCGCCGCGCGCGAATTCCCCCGGTGTCATCGCCTCCCACCGCAGGAACAAATCATGCAGCCGCCCGCCCCCCGACAGGCCGGCGGCAAGCGATGTCTCCAGCACGCTGTGCCGTTCGGCCAGAAGACGCCGGGCGTGGTCCAGTGTGAGATACTGCTGATAGCGCTTGGGCGAGACGCCGACCCAAAGCGAGAAGACCCTTTGGAAATGCGCCGTGCTCATGCCGATGCGGCTGGCCAGATCATCCAGCGTCAGGGCAGGCCCGGCATCGTCGATCAGGCGCAGGGCACGGGCAATGACGGCATAATGGTAGGGGTCCTGTGGCAGGTCTGTCATGGCAAAGCTCCTTTGGGGGCCAGTCTAGGGGGGCTGCGCCTGCCCTGCGACCCGGATTTTGCGGGTTCCTGCGGCAGTGGTCCCGCGGTGCTTGCCCAAGCGCGCGGCGTTTGGCAGAAGGCAGGCATGGCACGCCAGCTCGATTACCCCACGATCCGCGAGATCTTCACCCGCTTTCAGGCGGCCGACCCCGAGCCGAAGGGTGAGCTGGAGCATGTGAATGCCTACACGCTGCTGGTGGCTGTGGCGCTTTCGGCGCAGGCGACCGATGCAGGCGTGAACAAGGCAACACGCGCCCTCTTTGCAATGGCCGATACACCCGCCCGGATGCTGGCCCTGGGCGAAGAGGCGCTGATGAGGCACATCCGCACCATCGGCCTGTTTCGTACCAAGGCCAGGAACGTGATGAAGCTGAGCCGCCGTCTTGTCGAAGAGTTCGGGGGCGAGGTGCCGTCATCACGCGCGGCGCTGCAATCGCTGCCGGGGGTGGGCCGCAAGACGGCCAATGTCGTGCTTAACATGTGGTTCCGCTATCCAGCGCAGGCGGTGGATACCCATGTCTTCCGGATCTGCAACCGCACCGGCATCGCGCCCGGCAAGACCGTTGAAGCCGTGGAAACGGCACTGGAAGACCATATTCCCGCCGAATTCGCGCTGCATGCCCATCACTGGCTGATCCTGCACGGGCGCTATACCTGTGTCGCGCGCAAGCCGAAATGCCCCGCCTGCCTGATCCGCGACCTGTGCCCCCATGAGGACAAGACCCGATGAAAAGCTACCATGTCGTCGGCATCGGGAATGCCATTGTCGATGTCTTCACCCAGGCCGATGACAGGTTCATCCAGATGATGGGCATCGAGAAAGGCATCATGCAGCTGGTGGAACGCGACCGGGGCGAGATGCTGTACGGCGCGATGGCCGAGCGGGTGCAGGCCCCCGGCGGGTCTGTGGCCAATACGCTGGCCGGGCTGGGCAACCTTGGGCTTGAGACCGCCTTCATCGGCAGGGTGCATGACGATGCGCTGGGGCGCTTTTATGCGCGGTCCATGGCCGCGAATGGCACCGATTTCGTCAATCCGCCGGTGCCGGGGGGCGAATTGCCGACGTCACGCTCGATGATCTTCGTCTCGCCGGATGGCGAGCGGTCGATGAACACCTATCTGGGCATATCGTCGGAACTCGGCCCCGATGATGTGTCGGATTCCGTGGCCGGCAAGGCGCAGTTCCTGTTTCTGGAGGGATATCTTTACGACAAACCGAAAGGCAAGCAGGCGTTCGAGCGCGCGGCCCGCCTGTGCCAGCAGAATGGCGGCAAGGCCGGCATCGCCCTGTCTGATCCGTTCTGCGTTGACCGCCACCGCAGCGACTTCCGGCGGCTGGTCAAGGATCTGGACTATGTCATCGGCAATGAACACGAATGGTGCGCGCTGTACCAGGCCGATCTGTCTGCCGCGCTGGAACAGGCCGCGGCCGATGCGGACGTGGTGGTATGCACCCGCTCCGGGCAGGATGTGATCCTGGTGCAGGGCGATGAAGAGGCGGTCGTGCCCGTGCGCCGGATCGTGCCGGTCGATGCCACCGGGGCGGGCGATCAGTTTGCCGCCGGGTTCCTCTATGGGATGGTCACCGGCCAGCCCCTTGCCACCAGCGGCCGCATGGGTTGCGTCGCCGCCGCCGAGGTGATCAGCCATTTCGGTGCCCGTCCCGAGACCGACCTCAAGGCCCTGTTCCGCCGCAACGGATTGATCTGACTGCGGCAAAGCGCCCGCGCCCCGGGCCACCTGCGGCCGTTGCTGCCGCGTCTGGCCAGAAGGTCCGTGTTTTCCCGCCAGCGCCGGGGGCTGTCTGCCCCCGGACCCCCGAGGATATTTCCGAACAGGAAATGGGGCGGGTCACGGGGAAACGCATCCCGAAATCCGATGTCGCGGCGGTGATCGGCCTGCAGGGTCAGGACCCGTTGATATGCGGGCTTCAGCGCGCTTCGCCGCTGCGGAAAGCGGGCGGTGACATGCGCGGTCTATTCTGCCTGACGGATGCGCAGATGGGGCGTCTGGAACCCGTCTTGCCAAAGCCCGAGGGCAAGCCACGGGCCGATGACTGGCGCGGGCCAAGCGGGATGATCTTCATCAACGGCAAGGGCTTGCGCTGGCGGGGCGCGCCTGCCGGGGGGGTGGGCATTGCCCGGACGATCTGCCAGGGACGGATCGTCCGGCCAGGGCGCGCGGCGCGCAGGGGTGCTGCCAAACAAGGGTGCCGCGGACCCCCCGCCAGGCATTCGGGCCGAAAGGAAAGCGGCGCGGGGCGGGTGCCCGCGCCGCTGCCCGGTGCGTCAGTTCCGCGCCTTGTCCACCATCTTGCCCTTGGAAATCCACGGCATCATGGCGCGCAGTTTTTCGCCGACCTTTTCGATCTGGTGTTCGTCATTGATCCGGCGGGTGGCCTTGAAGAAGGGCTGGCCCACGGCGTTTTCCTGCATGAAGTCGCGCACGAACTTGCCGGTCTGGATATCGCGCAGCACCGCCTTCATCCGGGCCTTGGTTTCGTCATAGGGCAGGATGCGCGGGCCGCTGACGTATTCCCCGTATTCGGCGGTGTTGGAGATTGAATAGTTCATGTTGGCAATGCCGCCCTCGTAGATCAGGTCCACGATCAGCTTCACCTCGTGCAGGCATTCGAAATAGGCCATTTCCGGCTCGTACCCGGCTTCGACCAGGGTCTCGAAGCCCATGCGGATCAGTTCCACCAGCCCGCCGCAGAGCACGGCCTGTTCGCCGAAAAGATCGGTTTCGCATTCCTGGCGGAAGTCCGTCTCGATGATGCCCGACCGGCCGCCCCCGATGGCCGAGCAGTAGGACAGGCCGATTTCCATCGCCTTTCCGCTTGCGTCATTGCGCACCGCAACCAGACAGGGCACGCCGCCGCCCTTGAGGTATTCGCCGCGCACGGTGTGGCCGGGGCCCTTGGGGGCCATCATGATGACATCGACGCCGGGTTTCGGTTCGATCAGGCCGAAATGCACGTTCAGGCCATGGGCAAAGGCAATGGCCGCGCCGTCGCGCAGGTTGTCATGCACATATCTGCGGTAGGTTTCCGCCTGAAGCTCATCCGGCATGGTGAACATGATCAGGTCGCACCAGGCGGCGGCTTCGGCGATGCCCATCACCTTCAGGCCTTCGGCTTCGGCCTTTCTGGCAGAAGGCGAGCCGGGGCGCAGGGCGATGACCAGGTTCCTGGCACCCGAGTCGCGCAGGTTGAGCGCATGGGCATGGCCCTGGCTGCCATAGCCCAGAATGGCCACCTTCCTGTCCTTGATCAGGTTGATGTCGCAGTCACGGTCATAATAGACGCGCATGGTGATGTCCTTTTGGTTGAGGTGACGGGCAGCATAGGGAAATGGGTGGGGAAGGCTGTGCAAAGTTTGACTTTTTTGCGCTTCCGGGCAAAGGATCATGCGTCAATTTGCAGATTTTCGAGAGAACCATGCTTGACGATACCGATCGGCGCATTCTGCGCCAGCTTCTGGCAGAGCCGTCGCTGGGCACGGCAGAGCTGGCGGCCCGGGCCGGGGTAACGGCCGCGACCTGCTGGCGCAGGCTGGAGCGGCTGGAGGCGGCCGGGGTCATCGGCGCGCGGGCGGCGGTGATCGACTGGCGGCGGCTGGGCTATGAGGTGGAGGTGAGCTTGCGCTTTACGCTCGACAAGACCGATCCGCGCGCCTTTGACGATTTCCTGCAAGGGGCGCGGGGCGTGCCCGAGGTGGTGTCGATCGAAACCTTCCTCGGCCGTGTGGACGTGCGCCTGACCGTGATCGCGCGCGACATGCGGCAGTATCAGGAAATATACCGCAGCCGCATCCTGACCCTGCCGCATATCGCCGATATCGAGGCGCTGATGCTGGTGGCGACGATCAAGGACGAGGGGGCGCTGCCGCTGTGATCGATCTGGACGACATCGACCGTGCGTTGCTGCGGGCCCTGGCGGCGGATGCCACGGAAAGTGCGGGCGCGCTGGGGCGGCGGTTCGGCCTGTCGCAGCCGGCGGCCTGGCGGCGGGTGCGGCGGCTGGAAGAGGCAGGCATCCTGGCAGGACGGCGCGTTGTGGTGGACCGCGCAGCACTGGGGTTCGGGGTGACGGTGTTTCTGGGCGTGAAGCTTGCGACGAAGGGCCGCGTCAGCCTGGAGGATTTCGAGCGGGCAGTCACGGCGATCCCCGAAGTGCAGCTGGTCCAGCATGTGCTGGGGCTGTTCGACTACCGCCTGCGGGTGGTGGCGCGCGACATCGCCGATTTCGAACGGGTGCTGCGGCGGCGGATCATGACGCTGCCCGGCGTGGGCCAGGTGGAGGCGAATGTGCTGCTGAGCGAGGAACGCCGCCCGGGCCCGCTGGGCTGACACAGGCCAACCGAAGGCCGGGGAGAGGGCTGTCTGCCCTCTCCCCAGACCCCTCACCCGAGGATATTTGTGAACAGATAATGAAACAGGGTTCGGCTTGCGGCGACCCCGTGCTAGAGGGGGCCATGAGAAAAGGAGTTGCCCATGCCCGCCTTGCTGCCAGACGTGGACCCGGACGGGTTGCAGGAGTTTTCGGTGGTGTTCACCGACCGGTCGCTGAACCACATGTCGGCGCGGTTCCAAACCGTGATGCGCGATATCTCCGCCATGCTGAAAGAGGTCTATGCCGCCGATGCCGTGGCGGTGGTGCCGGGCGGCGGCACCTTTGCGATGGAGGCCGTGGCGCGGCAGTTCGGCACGGGCAGGCGCGTGCTGATCCTGCGCAACGGCTGGTTTTCCTTTCGCTGGAGCCAGATTTTCGACATGGGCGGCTTTGCCGCCGAGACTGCGGTGGTGATGGCCCGGCAGGAGGGTGCAGGCCCGCGGGTACCCTATGCGCCGCCCCCTGTTGACGAGGTGGTGTCTGCAATCCGCCGGATGCGCCCCGAGGTGGTGTTTGCCCCCAATGTCGAGACAAGCGCAGGGATTATCCTGCCAGAGGCCTATATCGCGGCCATGGCGGAGGCCGCGCATGAGGTGGGCGCACTTCTGGTGCTGGACTGCATCGCATCGGGCTGTGTCTGGGTCGACATGGCGGCGACGGGCGTGGATGTGCTGATATCGGCCCCGCAAAAAGGCTGGTCCGCCTCGCCCGCTGCCGGGCTGGTGATGCTGTCGGCCCGGGCCGAGGCGCGGCTGACCGAGACCACATCGAACAGCTTCGCGCTGGACCTGAAGAAATGGCGCGCCATCATGGCGGCCTATGAGGGTGGCGGGCATGCCTATCACGCAACGATGCCCACCGATGCGCTGACACGGTTCCGCGACACCATGCTGGAAACCCGCGCTTACGGCTTTTCGCGGCTGAAAGAGGCGCAGTGGAAACTGGGCGAGGGCGTGCGCGGCATGCTGGCGGCCAGGCAGGTGGCCAGCGTGGCCGCAGACGGCTTTGGCGCGCCGGGCGTGGTGGTCAGCTACACCGACGACCCCGAGATCCAGAACGGCAGGAAATTCGCCGCCGCAGGCATGCAGATTGCCGCCGGGGTGCCCTTGCAGGTGGGCGAAGGGCCCGCGTTCCGCACCTTCCGGCTGGGGCTGTTCGGGCTGGACAAGCTTTACGACGTGCCGGGCACCCTGGGGCGGCTGCAGGCGGTGGTGGACCGGGTGCTGTGACTGGGGACAGACCCCGCCGCGGGGGTTCGGCAGGAGTTTTCGAAAGTCCTTGCGCTGCGCCAAGCCGGGCAGGGTCGGTTATCTGATCCCCAGCCCCGCCTTCATCAGCGATCTGCGCAGCGGGGCCACCGAATGAAGCGTGTTCAGCGCGGCGGCGCGCAGGGTGTGCAGGGCGGGGTTGCCCATGATCGAGGCGCGGTTCAGCGCGTCGATTCCGGTGATCCGCGCCTGCACCTGCCAGTGGCGCTGTCTGTGATAGGCATCCAGCATGCGCGCTCCGCCCAAGCCGGCGGGATCGTCCAGCGCCAGCGACAGAAGCACGCGCAAATCAGCCAGGCTCATGTTCAAACCCTGCGCGCCGATGGGCGGCAGCACATGGGCGGCTTCGGCCATCAGCGCGCAGCGTTCGCCTGCCATGCGGTCGGCGATCTGGCTGATGATCGGCCAGACCGTGCGGCGGCTGGCCAGCGTCAGCGGGCCGAGGATGCCGCAGGACCGGGTTGTCATCGCCGCTTCGAATGCCGGCACCGGCAGGGCGGCCAGACGCAGCACCTCTGGTCCGTTTTCCATCCAGACGACGGCGGAACAGGGGCGACCGTCGCGGTCGGGCAGCGGTACCAGGGTGAAAGGGCCGCCTGATCGGTGGATCTCGGTCGAGACGTTGTGATGCGGAACGGTATGGGTCACGGCGAAGGCCAGTGCCTTTTGCCCGTAGCGCGTCGTGCGCACGCCGATGCCCAGCGCCTGGCGGATGGTCGAATTGCGCCCGTCGGCGGCGATCACCATGCGGGCGGCCGCGCGGGTGCCGTCGGACAGGGTCACCAGCGCCTCTGACTCGCGCGTGAGCAACCGGGTGGTGGCAAGGCCGGGGCGGAAATCGACCGTCGGCAGGTCCGCCAGACGCGCGACCATTTCACGGCGCAGAAGCCAGTTCGGCAGGTTCCAGCCGAAGGGCTGGTCGGAAATGTCGGCGGCATCGAAATCCTTGATCAGGCGCGGCACCGGTTCGGGGCCGCCCGCATCGATGATCCGCATCACCTGCAGGGGGGCGGCAAAGGGGAGCAGCCGCGCCCACAGGCCCGCGTCCTGCAGCACCGGAACCGAGGGATGCAGGGCGGCTGTGGTGCGCAGATCGGCCCCTTCGCTTTCGGCATCGGTGATCGGCGCATCCGGATCAACGCAGAGCACCGAAAAGCCGGCGGAACCAAAGGCGGCGGCGGCTGTCAGCCCGGCAACGCCGCCGCCGGAAATCAGGATGTCGGTGGTGATCCGGGTCATGTCGCCTCTTTTGCCTTGGCGATCACAGATAGGGCAGGGCAGGCGAAAGGTCCAAGCGGCATTTCGCCCGGGGTCAGCCCCGGGTGATGGCGATCCGCCGCACGAACATCACCGGCACCGCCGCCAGCGCGCCAGGCGCAAGGGCAACAGGACGCTGGGTTTTCACCGTCGTCACAAGGGCGGTCAAAAGCGCCGCCAGCGCATACCGGATGCTGTCCGGGCTGCAGGCGCTGTCGCGCGCGATCCGGCCGGGGACCTGCACGGCATGAAGGGGCTGCGCGGCAGGCCTGGGGATGCGGTCATCCAGATATTCCGTTTTTTTTCCGCGCGCGGGAAGGGGGCCGCGCAGGGGTGCCACGGGGCAGGGTGCCGCAGGCCGCCGCGCTCAGGGTACGAGGAGGGCAAGGAATTCGGTCAGGTCGGCGTGGTGGTGGTGAATATGCGCGGCGGGCAGCGGATCGGGGGCGATGTGGATGGTGCGCATCCCCATGGCATGGGGGGCTGCCAGATTGCGCGCATCATCCTCGAACGTCGCGGCGCGGCCGGGTGTCAGGCCATCGGCGGTGAAGACGGCCTCGAAGGCAGCCCGCTCGGGCTTTGGCAGGAAGCCTGCATGTTCCACCCCGTAGACGGCATCAAAGAGGTTGCCCAGGCCGCGGGCCGCAAGCACGCGTTCGGCGTAGGGCGCGCAGGCATTGGTATAGACGATGCGCCGCCCCGGCAACGCCGCGATGCGCCGCGCCAGAACCGGGTCCGCTTCCAGATGCGCAAGGGAAATGTCGTGGACATCGGTCAGATAGGGGCCGGGATCAACCCCGTGTTCCTGCATCAGCCCGGCCAGCGTCGTGCCATAGGTGGCCCAGTAATGCCGCCGCAGACGGTCGGCTTCGGGGCGGTCCACGCCAAGGGCCTGCATAACCCAGGCGGTCATGCGCACCTCGATCTGGTCGAAGAGGCGGGCCGAGGGCGGATAAAGCGTGTTGTCCAGGTCGAAGACCCAGGCATTCACATGGCGGAAATGATGTGCAACCATGCCCGGCAGGCTATCTGCTGGCGGCGCGCGGTTCAATGTGTCGCCGATCCGGTTGATCCCGCCCGGTCTGCAGAACCGGGTCGGGCCCCGCGACACAGGAACGACCGATGCCCGACCTGAGGCCACCGATGAAAGATGCCTACGCGCTGATCCTGGAGGCGATCGATGCCGGGGTGTACAAGCCGGGGGACCGGCTTGTGGAATCCGAACTGGCCGAGCGTCTGGGGGTGTCGCGCACGCCCGTGCGCGAGGCGCTGCAGCGGCTGGAGACGCAGTCGATGCTGACCCGCGACGGGCGCAGCCTGATCGTGGCCTCGCTGGACCACAACCAGCTGTCCGAGCTTTACGTGGTGCGCACCGAGCTGGAGGGGCTGGCGGCCCGGCTGGCGGCCCGGCATGCCTCGGACGAGGAGATCCGGGTTCTGCGCGGCATGGTGACGGATGACCTGAGGCTGCTGGGCGGCGATCCGCGCGCGCTGAGCCGGGCGAACAAGCGGTTCCACCGCCAGGTTCATCTGGCGTCGCACAACCGGTTCCTGATCCAGCAGCTGGATCTGGTGCACCGGTCGATGGCGCTGATGGCGACCACGTCTTTCGCCGCCGAGGGGCGCGACGAGGTGGCGCTGGCCGAACATGCAGCCCTGGTGGCCGCGATCGAGGCGCATGACGGGGATGCGGCCTATGCGGCCCTGAAGACCCATATCTCGAAGGCTTTCGAGACGCGGCTGCGCGTCGATGCGGGTGAGTTGAAGCTCAGGTAGCGGGATCACCGCACAGGCCGTGCTGCGTCTTGTCCCAGTAGAAGGGCCGGCGGATCATTTCCCACAGGGCCTTGCCGGCCGCAAGGCAGGCCAGCGGATGTACCAGGTGCGGCAGGACCGCCCAGAGAAGGGGCAGCTTCCGGCCCTGCGCGCGCAGGCCCGTCACCGCAAGGGCAATGCGGACAGCCTCGCTCAGCAGACCCAGCCCGAACAGCGCCAGGGCACCGCCGGGCGGCAGCAGATTCAGCAGCGGATGGGAAAACCCCAGCGAGACGGCCCAAAGCAGCAGCAGGGCGGGAAACAGCGCGGCCTGCGCGATGCTTCCCAGAAACAGGACGTTGAAGGCGATGAACCCCTTCGCGCCCAAAGTCTGCCACAGCAGGCGCGGGCGGCGCATGTGGACGCGCCACGTCATCATATAGCCCTTGATCCAGCGCGACCGCTGGCGGACCCAGGGCCAGGCGCGGCAATTCGCCTCTTCCCGCGTGACCGAAGCGATGATGTCCGTCCGGTAGCCGTGGCGGACAAGCCGGATGCCAAGATCGGCATCTTCGGTCACGTTATGGGCATCCCAGCCGCCGACGTCCTCAAGCGCGCTGCGGCGGAAGAACAGGGTGGTGCCGCCCAGCGGCACCGGCAGGCCCAGGCGGCTGAGTCCGGGCAGGACCACGCGGAACCACACAGCGTATTCCACCGTAAAGGCGCGTGACAGCCAGTTGCGGGCCGGATTGTAGAAATCAAGCACGCCCTGCAGGCAGGCCACCTCCGGGCCGCAGTTGGCGAAGCGCCGGACAACGGCCCTGATCTGGTCGGGGTCGGGGGCATCTTCGGCATCATAAACGCCGATGATGCTGCCCCGGCAGAACGGCAGCGCGTAGTTCAGGGCGCGGGGTTTGGTCTTCAGCGTGCCGCCCGGCACGGTCAGCAGGCGCATCCAGGGTGGAAGCCGCGTGTCCAGCAGGGCCGCCAAGGTCTGGTGATCATCATCTTCGAGCACAAGAAGAATTTCCAGCCGGTCGCGCGGATAGTCGATCCGGCCAAGACGCTGCACCAGCCGCGCGGCAATATCGGCTTCGCGGTACAGCGCCACAAGGATCGAGACCTGGGGCAAGGGAACCGGGGCGGCCGGTAGTACCGGGGCGGCAGGGCGGCGCAGCGCGGCAAGAAGCGCCGCCGCCGCAAGGGCGGTGGTCGAGACCATCGCCAGCAGGGCCGCCAGGGTGAACAGGGTCAGCAAGGCCGCAGGGGATACAAGGCCAAGACCGGTCAGGGCCGCGCCCAGAAGGGGCAGGCTTCGGCCCGGTCGGGCCATGCCGCGACAGCTTTCATCGGCGGGACTGAGCGATTCGGCTTTCCGGCACAGATCATCCCCCCGGCAGCGGATCAGGGCGGCCTCGATCCGGTCGGCCGGGGCCAGGGCAAAGCGCACGCGACCAAAGACCGCCCGCAGCAGATCGCCGCGGCGCTTGATCTGGCCGGGGCTGGCGACCAGCACGCAGGTGGTGCCGTGGCGCCTGCCCCAGGGAAGGATGCCCAGCCGCAGGCAGGCTTCTGCCCCAAGACGGTCGATCAGGGCGGGGTCCGGGGGCAATTCCAGCGGATCGATCACCTCAAGCCCCGCGTGGCTGGCCAGGGACTGCGTCAGGGCGGGATTGCTGGCAAGACCCAGCGACAGCAGCGTCTGGGGCAGCCTTTCGTCCTCGGCCGCCGGATGGGTGACGATGGTTGCGACGGCATGGGCATCGATCACGCCGTCGGCCAGCAGCTGTTGCGCCAGACCCCGTGCCTGATCGCGATGCGTGGGCAGGGGCGCAGGGTCCACCACCCGAAGGCGGCGTTCCGGCAAGGGCGACAGCTTGCGCAGCGGCAGAACGGACATCCGGCGAAACCCCTCAACTTCGCCGAAAGGTTGAAATGTCACGGTTAACAGACGGTTAATGATGTATTAATCTGTGAATAACTTTTTCCGACGTGCCCCATCCGGGTGGCGGGACAGGGCGGCCCCTGCCGTTTGGCGGCTCAGGCGGCCCGGCGCTGGCGCATGGATGCGGCGAAGCGATTGAACAGATGGTAACTGTCCTGCGGGCCGGGGCTGGCCTCGGGGTGATATTGCACCGAGAATACTGGCCTGCCCTCTATCCGGATGCCGCAGTTCGAGCCATCGAACAGGCTGATGTGGGTTTCCAGCACGCCTGGCGGCAGGGTCTGGCTGTCTACGGTAAAGCCATGATTCATTGAGGTGATTTCGACCTTACCGGTATCAAGGTCCTTCACCGGGTGGTTCGCGCCATGGTGCCCGTGGTTCATCTTGACGGTGCGCGCCCCCAGCGCCAGCGCCAGCATCTGATGCCCAAGGCAGATGCCGAACAGCGGCAGGTCGGCCGCCAGCACGTCGCGGATCATCGGGACCGCGTATTGACCTGTCGCCGCCGGATCGCCGGGGCCATTGGACAGGAACACGCCTTCGGGCTGCAGCGCCAGCACCTCTTCGGCGGTGGCGGTGGCGGGAAGGACGGTCACCTCGCAGCCTGACGAGGCAAGGCAGCGCAGGATGTTGCGCTTGGCCCCGTAATCAATGGCAACAACGCGCAGCCCGGCCCCCTGACGCCGCTGATAACCCTGCGGCCAGGCCCAGCGCATTTCATCCCAGCGGTAGCTTTGCGCGCAGGTCACGTCGCGGGCCAGATCAAGCCCGACCAGACCGCGCCACGCACGCGCCCGCGCCACCAGGGCCGCAATGTCGAACCTGCCTTCGGGGTCATGGGCAAGGGCCACATGCGGGGCCCCCTGCTGGCGGATGGCGCGCGTCAGCCGCCGGGTGTCAACCCCGCCCATGCCGATGCGCCCCCTGGCCGCCAGCCATTGCACGAGGTTGCCCGACGCCCGCCAGTTCGACGGCTCCGTCGGGTCCCATTTCACGATCAGGCCAGCGGCAACGGGACCGGCGGCCTCGTCATCCTCGGCGGTGACGCCGACGTTGCCGATATGGGGGAAGGTGAAGGTCACCACCTGCCCGGCATAGGAGGGATCCGTCATGATTTCCTGATAGCCGGTCATCGCGGTGTTGAAGACCAGCTCTGCCACCGTCTCTCCGGTTGCGCCAAATCCCTGGCCGAAGAACACCGTCCCGTCCGCAAGGGCAAGGCAGGCAGTGGGGCGGGAAGCGGCGGTCTGGCTTGTGGCGGACATGGCGCGACTCCTTGCGGCAAACGGGCGAAAGCTACGGTCTGGGGCGGGCCGGGTCAAGGCGGCGCGGAAAATGTCTTTGCTTTTCAAAACAATAACTTGCGCAACCCGCGCCTGTTGTCTTGGCGTGCGGCGCCATGTATTGTGCCATCTCGGACAGGGGGATGGATTGCGATGAACATGCGTGAGCGGCTTCAGGCGGCCCTGAAGGATGCGATGCGGGCGAAAGAGGCGGCGCGCCTTTCCACGCTGCGCCTGATCAATGCGGCCATCAAGGACCGGGATATCGCCGTTCGCGGCGACGGGCAGGATGCGGGCGTGTCGGATGCCGATATCCTTGGCATCCTGGGCAAGATGGTCAGGCAGCGCCAGGAAAGTGCGCGGGCCTATGAAGAGGGCGGGCGGCTGGAACTGGCCGAAAAGGAACTGGAAGAGATCAGGGTGATCGAAGAATTCCTGCCGCGCCAGCTGTCGGCGGCGGAGGTGGATGCAGCGATCAGCGCGGCCGTGACCGAGGCAGGGGCCACCGGCATCCGCGACATGGGCAAGGTCATGGCCGTTCTCAAGGCCAAATACACCGGCCAGATGGATTTCGGCGCGGCCGGACCGCGGATCAAGGCGATGCTGTCCTGAAGCGTCGCACAGGGTTGGCCGTGGCGGGTTGGCCGCAGGGCCGTGGCGGTGCCCTGGCCCGGCCCGGCTGACGGTACCGCGACGCAAGACAAGTCTTCCGAACAGGCTGTGTTACCCCGTGGGCGTGCAAATCTCGACCAGCGTGCCTTCGGGCGCGCGGACATAGCTGATCGTCTGTCCCCAGGGCATGTCAGTGGCCCCCTGGACCAAGGCGGCGCCGGCGGCCAGGGCGCGCACAAGGGCGGCGGGCACGTCATCGGTGGTGAAGGCCAACTCGAAACTGGGCCGCTCGGGTGCGGCAGTGGCCACCTGTTTGCCAAGGCTTTGCATCAGCGCGATGCTGGAAAAGGCAAGCCGGGTGTCGCCCGTTGCCATTTCGCCGTAATCGCCGCCCTCATGCAGAAAGCGCAACTCAAGCCCGAAGGCCCGCGCGTAGAAGTCCATCGTCGCGCCAACGTCCGGGACATACAGAATGATGTAGCGAAGCTGCATGGTTCATCCCCGATAGCGCAGGGGAAAGGTGACAGGTCCAGGCGCTGTTGTCACGCCTTTGGCGGACCGGTCAGCGCAGGTCGGCCAGCCGCTGGCGCACCTCGGCGCGCAGGGCAAGCCGTTCGTCTTCTGACAGGAAGGCCCCCAGTTCCACCTCGCGCCCCGCGCCGCGCAGGGTCAGGTACTGCGGCACGGGACCGCCCTTTTCGTGCAGCGTCACCGTGACCCAGTGCGGGTTCGCCTCCCACGATTGGCGGCGCCGGCCCGGCCCCTGGCGGGTCAGCGTGATGCGGTCGGGCCACAGGATCAGGTCTTCCGTGATCTCGCCGTCGCGGTAGCTGCGCGACAGGGCGGTCCAGATCGCCCAGATCGCCAGCAGCAGAAAGGGCAGAATGCCCCAAAGCACGGGCGAGCCGACGAGCGGGATCAGCGGCATCGCAAGCAGCGCCGCCGTGGCCCCGATGAACCACACGAACCCGCGCCTGGACAGGGACCGGAACGGCCAAAGCCGCAGATGCGCCAGCGGGCGTTGCGACCCATGCAAAGGGGCCCCGGACTGATCCGGGGCCCCCTGAGTGTCCCTGAGCCATTCGTAGGGCATGGCGGCCTTAGCGGGTGTGGCCCTTGTCCCAGTCGGACTGCTTGGGAAGAGTCTCGAAGGTATGTTCCGGCGGGGGCGAGGGCAGCGTCCATTCCAGCGTGTCGGCATGTTCGTTCCAGTAGTTGTTCTGGGTTACCCGAACGCCGAAGCGCAGCGTGTAGAACACGATCCCGATGAAGAACACGAAAGACGCAAACGACAGGAAAGCCCCGATCGACGAGAACCAGTTCCAATAGGCAAAGGCCTCGGGGTAGTCGATGTAGCGGCGCGGCATGCCCTGGCGGCCCAGGAAGTGCTGGGGAAAGAACGTCAGGTTGGAGCCGATGAACATCATCCAGAAGTGCAGCTTGCCCGCCCATTCCGGATACTGCCGCCCCGACATCTTGCCGATCCAGTAATAGATGCCGGCGAAGATGGCAAAGACGGCGCCAAGGCTCATGACATAGTGGAAATGCGCCACGACGTAGTAGGTATCGTGATAGGCGCGGTCCACCGCCGCCTGGCTCAGCACGATGCCGGTTACCCCGCCCAGGGTGAACAGGAAGATGAAGCCGATGGCGAACAGCATCGGTGTCTTGAATTCGATCGAGCCGCCCCACATCGTTGCGATCCACGAGAAGATCTTGATCCCGGTGGGCACCGCGATCACCATCGTGGCCAGCATGAAGTAGGACTGCTGGGTCAGCGACATGCCAGAGGTGTACATGTGGTGCGCCCAGACGACGAAACCCAGCACGCCGATGGCCACCATGGCATAGACCATCGGAAGGTAGCCGAAGATGGGCTTGCGCGAAAAGGTGGCAACAACCTGGCTGATGATGCCGAAACCCGGCAGGATGACGATATAGACCTCCGGGTGGCCGAAGAACCACAGGATGTGCTGGTAAAGCAACGGGTCGCCGCCGCCCGCCGGCTGGAAGAAGGCCGTGCCGAAGTTGCGGTCGGTGATCAGCATGGTGATGGCACCGGCCAGCACCGGCAAGGCCAGCAGGATCAGCCATGCGGTCACGAAGATCGACCAGGCGAACAGCGGCACCTTGTGCAGCGTCATGCCCGGGGCGCGCATGTTCAGGAAGGTGGTGATGATGTTGATCGCCCCAAGGATCGACGACGCCCCCGAAAGGTGCACGGCAAACATGGCAAGATCGGCGGCATAGCCCGTCTCGCCCGTGGACAGCGGCGCGTAAAGCACCCAGCCCAGCCCCGCGCCCTGCAACCCTTCCCCGCCCGGCGCGAAGACCGAAGCGACAGCCAGGGTGGAGCCTGCGATGAACAGCCAGAACGACAGGTTGTTCATCCGCGGAAAGGCCATGTCCGGCGCGCCGATCTGCAGCGGCATGAAATAGTTGCCGAAACCGCCGAACATCGCCGGGATCACGACAAAGAACATCATCAGCACGCCGTGCCCGGTGATCAGCACGTTCCACAGATGCCCGTTGGGGGTACATTCGGCCACAGATGCCGCCGCCGTCAGGCGCGCACCTTCCATGCACATGTACTGCACGCCGGGGTGCATCAGCTCCATGCGCATGTAGACGGTAAACGACACCGACAGAAGCCCAAGGAACCCCCCTGCAAACAGGTAGAGAATCCCGATGTCCTTGTGATTGGTCGACATGAACCAGCGGGTAAAGAAGCCGCGCCGATCTTCTGTGTGGCCGTGGATGGCTGCGTCCGCCATTCTTGCCTCCGTAGGGTTGTAAGGGCAACGCAGGGCCGGGCCCCCGTCAGTTCTGGTCTGCTTTTAGAGACGCCGCCGCGCCTGGGCAATCTCTGACTTTGGCAGGACGCAAGAAAATTCCTGCAATCGTGCGGTGTTGACCGGCGTCATTCGGACGCAGGCGCGACAGAGGCAAGGTAAGCCGCCACATCGGCACCGCCCCTGGCCAGTTTGAATGTCATCTTCGACTTCGCCCCTGCGTCGCCGGTTGCATCCTTCAGCCATGCGGTCGGGTCGGCGATATAGGCGGCAAGCAGGGCTTCGTCCCATTTCGTTCCGGCCTCGCCCACGGATTTCAGGCTGTCGCCATAGCTGAAATCGCCCGAGGCGACGGTGCGGCCCACGACCCCGTAAAGGTTGGGTCCGGTCTTGCCGCCCGTCTGGATCGCCGTGCCGTCGGGGGCAATGATCGCATGGCAAGCCTTGCACTTTCTGAATTCGGCCTCGCCCTTGGCGGCGTCCTGGGCAAAAGCGGGCGCGCAAAGCGACAGAAGGGTTGCAAGCACGGAAAGGGGGGCGCGGAAGGTCATGGGGCCTCTGGACATCACGGATCGCGCGGCAACTGTTGCAAAGGTTCGCCGCTTCGGCAAGCGGCGGTGTTGCCGCAGGGGGCGTCAGGGAAAATGGCGCGGGAAGGTCCACGCCAAAGCCGAATCGAGATCGGCCATGCTGACGGGCAGGCCCAGATCGACAAGACTGGTCACGCCGTGGCCCCGGATGCCGCAGGGGACGATGCCGCTGAAATGGCTCAGGTCAGGCTCCACATTGATCGACAGGCCATGAAAGCTGACCCATTTGCGCAGCTTGACCCCGATGGCCGCGATCTTGTCCTCTCGCGGCGTGCCGTCGGGGTTGGGCGGGCGGTCGGGGCGCACCACCCAGACGCCCACGCGCCCCGCGCGGCGTTCGCCCCGGATACCGAATTCGGCCAGCGTGTCGATGACCCAGTCTTCCAGCGCGCAGACAAAGCAGCGCACGTCGCGGCCGCGGGTGTTGAGGTCAAGCATGGTGTAGACAACGCGCTGGCCGGGACCGTGGTAGGTATACTGCCCGCCCCGCCCCGCCCGATGCACCGCAAACCGGTGCGGGTCCGTCAGGTCTTCGGCCCGGGCCGAGGTGCCTGCCGTGTAAAGCGCCGGATGTTCCAAGAGCCAGATCGCCTCGGGCTTTGTGCCTGCGGCGATGGCGGCAACGCGGGCCTCCATCGCGGCAAGGGTTGCGTCATAGGGGACAAGACCGGGAAGATGGGTCCATTCGGGCATGGTGGTTCCGCTTCGGCACCGGGCGGTGGTGCGGGTCTGTTGTACCGCGCCGCCGGGTCCGGGAAAAGGCCGGGCAACTGTCGTCAAAGCCTGACAGGACCCTGGCACAGAAGCGGACCTTGTTCCAGGCAGGCCCAGCCCCCTTTTTTCGAAGGCAGGGGCTAGCCAGCCTTCACACATGCAGCCCCCGGAGTCGGGGCGGTTCCGGTCACAGTGTTGTCAGTCGCGATTCTCCAGCCAAAGTTCACCGCGCACAAGACCGTTATTGTTGGCATCACTCAGTCTGCAAGTGGCTGCAGCGACTGACGGCGTTATTCCGGTAGAAAAGACATTTGCAAATCCAGCACCCTCATCCCTGATAACTGCAAACTTGACCCCGGTGGCGAACAGGGCATCCTTTTGAGCCGAAACGACAAAAAGCCGCGAGCACAGATGAACTGGCATTTGCCAAATATACAGCACAGCCCAAAGGGTGCCATCTGACCAGGCCGAACCGCTAATGCTGGCATACATGCCTGCGAACGGCAGCCTGAGGCGCTGCCCCGAGGGCTTCGTTGCGTCCCAAAGATTTGCTGGAACGGACCCTCTGGTATTGAGCACATTCTCAACGTCGCTCAGCGATGTGGTGACACCGTCGGGCATCTCAGTTACCATCACGCGCAAATCCGCGATGATCGCGGCAAACGCCCGGGCAGTATCATTGGTCCGGGACTGAAGCGATGCCTGCTGGTAGAAAAGCAGCCCCCCGACGATCAGCGCCAGAGAAATCGCAATATATAGCACGGCCTCGATCAGCGTCACGCCCCGCCGCCGCCGGGCCGGTTGAGGCACCTTGAGGGTCCCTGTCACTTCATCACCTTTGCGCGCAAAACGTCCTGCGGCCACCACCTGCACGGCCCGGAACCACATGTCACCCATGCGCGATCAAACCACGGAAAGGTAAAGTTAGTCTTCTTTCGATCCGCAATCAAGCCATGTGCCGCAGGCGGATGTCCGGTGCCCCGCCAGCGGCCCCGGCCCCGCGATGACCCGGGCCGGGATTGCCGTGATCGTCGCGTCCGGCCTGTACATCATCCACCGCGAGCGCATCGTGGCCCGCAGCCGCCGCGCAACGGCGGCCACGGCGGAACCCCTGCATTGAACAGCGCGCCGCAGTTGACGCGGGCGGATGCCCGGCGGGCGCGGCCCCCGGTCAAGGTGCCGGCCCGGCGCGCGCGGCGGCAAACGGCAGGGGCACGGCAACCGAACACCGGCCCGGCGGACGGGCCGTCAAGGGCGGGCCAATCAGCCGCAAAGCCTGACAGGGACCTGACACAGAAGCGGCCCCCGTGTCAGACAGACGCAAAAAAACCCAAACCGCCGGGCCGGGCTGGCAAACCTTAGCGCAGGCAGGCCCCCCGGCGTCGGGACGGTTCCGGTCACAGTGTCGTCAGTCGAAAGTTCTTATAAACAGCAGGGTCTGTACCATACCGTTTTTGTTTTGGTCCGAGTTCCGGCAATGGAGTCCGCTCTCCTTCATGGAAAGATTGGGAAATATGAAATACGAATGGTGAATTGCTGGACCCAGAGTATCGTCCTGAAATACTCCCATAAGAGCCCCATTGGTGAAAACGGTACTAGCACGCGTAGCGGCAAGCAGACGCGTGCACAGAGCAACGGGCATCTTAAATTGTTGCAGACCAATGTTGACCATTCCGTTTGGCGCAACGGTATACCCCATCCACGCATACATTCCCGGGAAGGGCAGCCGAAGGCGTTGGCCCACGGGCTGCGTTGCGTCCCAATTCTCCGGCGGAATGGAACCTCTCATATAAAGGAGCTCTTCGAAGTTCGCAGCGTGTTCAGGTGATATGGAACCGCCTTCGCGCGCCACCATGCGCGCTTCCGCCATCAATGCCGAATATAAGCGGACAACACTAGCGGTCCGGGATTGGAACGATGCCTGCTCGAAAAAAACCAGCCCGCCCACGATCAGCGCCAGTGCGATCACGATGTACAGCACGGCCTCAATCACCGTCACGCCGCGCCGCCGCCGGGCCGGTTGAGGCACCTTGAGGGTCCCTGTCACTTCATCACCTATGCGCATAAAACGCCCTGCGGTCACCAGCAGCATGGCCCGGAACCACATGTCACCCATGCGGTATCAAACCACCCAAGCATTGACCTAGTCCTCTTTTGATCCCAAATCAAGCCATGTTCCCGAAGGCGGATGTCCAGTGCCCCGCCAGCGGCCCCGGCCCTGCGTTCACTTGGGCCGGAATTGCCGGGATCGTTGGCGGATGGTCCCGCAGCCAGCCTGCCTCGGTCCCTGTGCCCGCTGAAATGGCGGCAACGCGCGGTGCCGTCGCGGCAAGGGTTTCGTCACAGGGCGACAGGCCGGGAAGGTGGGTCCCTTCGGGTATTGTGGTTCCGCTTCGGCACCGGGCGGTGGCGAAGATCTATCATACCGCGCCGAAGGGTCCGCGAAGCAGCTTCCGGGGTC
>JADCEF010000044.1 GCA_020250445.1 Rhodobacter sp. | reverse complement strand
TGTCGTTGATCGACTGCGCCAGGTGCTGATCCTCTGGCAGGACGCGGGCGGTGGTGGCGGACAGGCCGGACATCAGATCGGCCCCCCCGTGAAGGTGCCGATCGACTCGGGGTGGATATGGCCGACCAGGCTTTTGCCCGATGCCACCACATCCGCATCGCAGGTGACCGGGCCCGCCACGTCGATCTTGCCGGTGATCTCGACATCGCCGTCCACATAGAGCTTGCCGATGACGCGCAGCGTGCCGCCGCCCAGGTCCATCGTCGGGCTGGCGGCATTGGGGGCCACCGCATTGCCATTGATGGGCAGCGACCCGCCCGCGAAAGCCCGCGCCATGTCGCCGCCCGGCGCATAGACTGTCACCTGTTCACCGACCGACGGCATCCAGTGCAGCCGGATCGTGCCCGAGCGGATCTGCAAGACCGGGATCATCGCCGTATCCAGATCGCCGATGCGCACCCGCACCCGGGATGTGGCATTGTCCACGGCCGTGACGATGCCGACCTGGCAGATGTTGGCGATCATGCGGTCGGCCTCTGCCGCTGCGCGCGTCATGGTGCCCCCCCGATCAGCTCATAGTCATCCTCAAAGGCCGCCCCGATCCTGGGGGCCTGGCCGACATAAAGCTCGGGCGTGATTTCCGGGGCCATGGGCAGGCCCGCCAGCGCCACCGGCTGCGACCAGGTCACGGCAGACAGGGCCACGGCATGCTTTTCGGTTTCCAGCGACAGGATCGGCTCCTCGGCCACATCGAAGGCCGCGCCCAGATCGGCAGGCTGGCCCCAGACCTGGTCGGGGATCAGCCGCAACAGCGCCTGGGCGATGGTCGCCGCCCCTTCGTCGCGGTGCAGGCCCAGCTCGTTCCTGGTCACGATGAAGGCCCCCATCGTCAGGGTGTAGCTGTGGTGCGGCCCGGCCAGCGTTTCGCCCTGGCGCATCCGCAGACGGGAAACCATCACCGCCGGTGCCGCCACACCCTTGGACTTCAGCAAATCCAGGTTGAAGCGCCCGGCGATGCCCTTGCATTCGCGCAAACCCGGCAGCACCGCCTTGATGCGCGCGGCGATCAGGCCCGGCAGGGCCGCCAGCAGATCGGGGCGGGTGTCGGTCATTGCAGCCACCCCGCCGCAAGGTCGATCACCAGATCCTCGATGTCGCGGCGGTTGGCATCGGACAGCCCAAGGTAGGGGCGTGCCGCAATGCCGCGCCCGCCGAACTGGTGGATCGCGCTGTAGGGCGTCTGCGACCCCACGGTCACCGTGGTGCCGGTGGTATAGTCCTGGACGCTTTCCAGCAGGTTCTCGTTGTCGATCAGCAGGGAATGGGCGCGGCGGTTGCCGGTGTTGCGGGTGGCCGCATAGCGGTCAGACCAGGGGGCCCAGGGCGTGCCGTCGGGGGCGGTCTTTTCCGTCTGGATGCGGTCCCTCGTCTGGCGTTCGATCATCGCGCCGATGTCCTGCGCCAGTTGCGGCAGGAACCCGGTGCCCAGCCGGTCCAGCACCGCCGCCGCATCGGCCAGAAGGGCAGGGTCCAGATCGACGGTGAAGGTGACGCCCGCCATCAGAGGTCCCTCATCAGATCACGGGTGAAGACCTTGGCAGGCCCGCCCGAGACAATCGGCTGGGCGGCGCTGACATCGGGCTGGCCTTCCACCGGCGGCACCGGCGTGAACACCAGCGCCGCCTTGCCCTCGGCGATGCGCCGCAGGTGCCCCAGCGCATCGTCATAGCGCCGCCGGTGTTCGTCCGACATCACTTCGGCCGACAGCGCCAGACGGTACAGCGCGATGTCCACCGTCAGGGTTTTCAGAAAGCCGGGCACCTCGGCCAGCGGCAGGGTGTAGCGCGCGGCCAGATAGGTGTCGATCTCATCGCTGGCGGCGGCCAGCGCACGGGTCACCGCCGCACTGTCGGGGATGCCGTCGCGGTCGTGATCGGCCACGACCAGGCTGTTCTGGCCGTAAAGCGTCACGATGTCGGACTGAAGCGCGTAGGCAGGCATCGGGTGATCCTTGAAACTTGCCGGGGGGCCTTCCATCCTGGCGCGGCAGGCCCCCCCGCTGCGCGCCCGCCCTGTCTCAATCCGCCAGGGCGGCAGGCCGGGCAGCTATGGTGCTGCCCGCCTTCCTGGTATTCAGGGGGTCAGCTTCAGGTCACCCCAGATCGTGACCAGAAGGGCCTTGGTCAGGCCCTTCGTGCCTTCGGGCAGCCGCGCCTTCACCGCCGCCAGCTTCGGCAGCCCGTCGGCTTCAAAGTCGCCGGGCTCCAGTGCCGCCAGCACCGCACGCACGGCGTCGGTCAGGCTTTGTGCCTTCGCGTCCGCCTCGGCCTGCGCCCCGTCCGGGGCCGGGCCGATGTGCAGGCGGGGGTCGGCGGTCAGCACCGCCCACTCCTCTGCCGTGAAGGCATCCTGTGCCACCACTTGCCCGGCGCGGGGCCAGAACCGGCCCAGCCGGAAGTGGCCTTCGAACCCCTCGCCTGCGGTCGATCTGATCAGAAGCGCGCTCATGATCAGGCCATCCACGGGTTCACAAGCACCTTGACGGCGTTGTAGTTGGGGTTGGACCCGCCGCCGGACAGGAACTGCGCCTCGAACAGCGCCTTCGCCGCCGCCTCGTTGCTGGGCCCGACCATGATCAGGGTCGGGCGCACGCCCAGGGGCCGGCCGCCGTCGGCCTTCAGGTTGCGCATGATCGTGCGGGTGGCCTCAAAGTTCGCCGCCGTCAGCGCGGTGCGGCCGCAGTGGATCAGCTGCGGAAAGCCGTAGCCTGCGGCGCAGCGATAGCGGATGCCCCACTGGAACAGATCGCTGTTGAAGGCCGCGTCCGAGGTGGACGGATCGAACCTCATCTCCATCTCGGGCTTCGTCCGCTCCTGGAAGATCAGCGGCTTCAGCACCTTCGAATCGTCGATCAGGTACCAGCGCGCGCCGGCCCCGGTGGTGAAGTTCGACCAGGTGGTGGCGGTGCCGGTGCCGTCGGCGTTCGGGAACACCGGGTGGTCGGTGTCAAAGAAGAACTGCCCGTCATAACAGACCGAACTTTCCCCGGCGGTGATCGCATCGTTCACCAGAATGTCGGGCCACTGCGCCGCCTCTTGCGCCATCGACCTGGCAATCGGGGCGAAATGGCCGAACTGGTCATCCTCGATCTGCACGCGCTGCACGCCCAGCGTCGATTCGAAGATCCGGTTGCTGATCTGATAGCCGGACAGCTTCATGTCCTTGACCACGCGGGCACCGACCCATTCGCGCAGACGGGGGAAGTCGCCCAGCCAGCCATAGGTGTTCGACGCACCGGTCGATGGCACCAGGGTTGCCACCTTGTCCCAGAACGCCTCGGCCCGCATTGCGGCGTAAGCATCCTTGAACGATGCCTGCAGCGAGGTGTTGAGGTTGGTCAGCAATGCGGGGGATGTGATTGCCATGTCGGGTTACTCCTGTTTCTTCAGGGCAACCCGCTCGGTTGCCATCTGTGCCTGCACGGCCTTCTCGGCCGCGAATCTTTCGGGGTCAGTGCCCATCATCCGGCACATCGCCAGCTCTTCGCCGGTCAGCCTGCCGGGGGTGGCGTCGGGCGTGCGGCGGTCCAGGGTGGATGCAGGCGCAATCACCGGCGCTGCCCCGACCATGGCCGTGAACAGATCCAGCCCGCCTTCCATGCGGCAGGCCGCCATGTGAAAGGCCTTCGATGCGGGCGCGATCTTGCCCGCCGTCACGGCGGCATCGACGGCTGCCGCAATCTCGGCCTCGCGCCGGGCCTTTGCCTCGGCCTCGAAGGCGGTGATCCGGTTCAGCGCCAGATCATGGTCGGCGCGCGGCACGAAGCGCGCCGGGTCCGGGGCCTCCGCACGGTTCAGGGCCGTGGCCGTGTCGGCCTTCAGCGCGTTGATGGCCAGAACGGCATCCGCCGCAGTGGCCGTGGCCGCAAGGCCCAGGGCGTCAAGGACCGCCTTGTCCATAGGTTCAGTCTCCGTGGTTGCGCGGTTCAGGGCCGCCATTTCAAGGTTCGGGGAATTGGTGAGCCCGGCGCTGACGATCTGCAGGATTTCCCCTGTCTCGACATCGTACCGGAACACCGGGCTCAGGTAGCGGTAGGCGCGCGAGGTGACGGTCGCCTCGCCTTCCGCGTTCCACTCGACACGGCCCCACAGGGCATTGTCGCGTACGTCAATCTGCTTGATCCAGCCAACGGCAGGTGCGGGCATGCCCAGGGGGGCCGCGACCTGCGACGAATGTTCCAGATCGATCTGCGGCTCTTTCGCCGGATCAAAGGCTGCCGCCACCGCAGCCGGGTCCGACAGTTTCCAGCCGCGCCCGTCGCGCCCGACGATGGCCGGGCCGGGCGGCGTCAGCTGCACCCAGTCGGGCACCGCGCCGCTTTCAAAGTTCAGCGCAAGCCCGCGCAGCTGGGGAAGGGGATGTGTCACCATGGGGGCAGACTGCCCGCTCGGCCCGCGCCGATCACCCTTGAATGTTTTCGGGGGTCGGCTGGCCTTTTTTGCCGCTTTGGCAAACCGCGCGTCAGCGGGCCGCTGAAGGCCCTTCCCGCGTTCAGGCTACGCCGGGCCGGGGCAACCCGACAAGGCCCTTTAAATGGTATTTAACGGCGCGGTTTCGGGCCATTGCGCGGGCCGGGGTCGCCGGGATGTGCCTTCGGCGTTGAACTTCGCCCGGCAAAGGGGTAGATGACAGGTGCGCCCGAGCCATTTGGACAGCCGGTCATGTGCCGTGATGGGGTTCCGACCATCCGGGCGTCATTCCCTGAAAACCTCCATACCGGGCCGCGTCGTGATTGACTTGCGCTTGGCGGGCTTCAGCGGATAAATCGTCCTGACCCATATCTCTTCGGTTTCGGCCATCACCTTCAGGATGAAGACCCACGGGTCGATGCCCGCCGACATGACGTAGATATCCGTCCTGCCCCCGCGCCGCTCGATCAGGATGGACCCTTTCTGCAGTGCCTCTGACAGGATCAGCAGCGTGCCAGTCGTCACACGGCGTTTCCTGGCCTCGAACTTGTCGCCATAGTCTGACGTCATCCGGACCACCCGCGCCTTGACCCCAGCGGCTTCGGCAAGACCGCCGGGCAGAACCGCAACCGGCACCGCCGCAGGGGAAGCGCCTTTC
>JADCEF010000043.1 GCA_020250445.1 Rhodobacter sp. | reverse complement strand
GGCGCAAGACCCAGGCAATGGCCATTTGCGCCAGGGTCTGACCCCGTGCCTGTGCCATCGCATCCAGTGCGCGAACGGAATTCAGCGCGCCCTCGGTGATAACGGCAGGATCAAGCGACTTTCCCTGGCTGGCGCGGCTGCACCGCGGGATGCCGTTCAGGTATTTGCGGGTCAGAATACCCTGCGCCAGCGGCGTGAAGGCAATGGACCCGATGCCAAGTTCAGCCAGCGTTTCCTTCAGCCCGTCCGTTTCGATCCAGCGGTTCAGGATGTTGTAGCTGGGCTGGTGAATCAGGCAGGGCGTGCCCAGGTCTTTCAGAATGGCAACAGCCTGCCGGGTCTTTTCGGAATTGTAGGACGACAGGCCGACATAAAGCGCCCGGCCCGACCGCACGATGTAATCCAGCGCCTGCATCGTCTCTTCCAGCGGCGTGTCGGGATCGAAGCGGTGCGAATAGAAGATATCGACATAGTCCAGCGCCATGCGCTTCAGCGACTGGTCGCAGGACGCGATCAGGTGTTTGCGGCTGCCCCATTCACCGTAGGGGCCGCCCCACATCAGGTAGCCTGCCTTGGACGAGATTATCAGCTCGTCCCGCAGCCCGTGAAAATCGGTCTTCAGGATCTCGCCGAAAGCCTCTTCGGCGCTGCCGGGGGGCGGGCCATAATTGTTGGCCAGATCGAAATGGGTGATGCCCTGATCAAAGGCGGTGCGGCAGATGGCCTGCTTTGTCTCATGCGGGGTGTCGTGGCCGAAGTTGTGCCACAGGCCCAGAGAGACGACCGGCAGCTTCAGGCCGGACGCGCCGCAGCGGCGGTAGATCATGCGGTCGCAGCGGTCTTCGGCGGGGACGTAACCCATGAATCGGTCCTTTCGGCGGGGGCGGGGCAAGGCGTGCCCCTTGTGGGTCTGGCGGTGCGATCAGACGTAGCGGTTCCACAGATTTTCAAGGCGTTCCTGTCGGCCGGACACAGGCTGCGGGTTGATCCCCCTGGCCAAAACCTCTGCCGTGATCGATTCAAGCGTGCCGCTTGCCAGCATCTGCCGTGCCTGGGGCGTGGCCCATCCGGCGTAGCGGGCCTTGCGGGCTGCTTCCAGCTCGCCCGATTGCAGCAGGGCGGCGGCGGCCTTCAGGCCCCGCGCGCAGGTATCCATCGCACCGACATGGGCCAGAATCAGATCGGCGGGGTCCAGCGACTGGCGGCGTACCTTGGCGTCAAAGTTGGTGCCGCCAGTGGTAAATCCGCCTGCACGCAGCACCTCGTAATAGGCCAGCGCAGTTTCGGGGACGTTGTTGGGAAACTGGTCGGTGTCCCAGCCCGACTGATAGTCGTTCCGGTTCATGTCGATCGATCCGAACACGCCAAGGGCGGCGGCCGTGGCGATTTCGTGTTCAAAGCTGTGTCCGGCAAGGATGGCGTGGCCCTGTTCCAGGTTCAGCTTCACCTCTTTTTCCAGGCCGTATTTCTGCAGGAAGCCGAAACAGGTGGCCGCATCATAATCGTACTGATGCTTTGAGGGTTCCTGCGGTTTCGGTTCCACCAGAATGGTGCCCTTGAAGCCGATCCTGTGCTTGTATTCGACCACCATGTTCAGGAAGCGGCCCATATGGTCCAGCTCCTGCGCCAGGTCGGTGTTCAGCAGCGTCTCGTACCCCTCGCGCCCGCCCCACAGCACATAGTTCTGCCCGCCCATCTTGTGCGTTGCATCCAGGCAGCTTTTCACCGTGGCGGCGGCAAAGGCGAAGACCTCGGGATCAGGGTTGGTCGATGCCCCCGCCATCCAGCGCCGGTGGCTGAACATGTTGGCGGTGCCCCACAGCAGCCTGATGCCGGTCTGCGCCTGTTTTTCCGCCATATAGTCGGTGATTTCGTTCAGCGTTTTCAGATTGTCGGCGAAATTGCCGGTCTCGGGGCGCACGTCGGCATCGTGCCAGCAGTAAAAGGGCACGCCCAGAATCCGGAACATCTCGAAGGCGACATCGGCCTTGATCCGGGCGGTTTTCATCGAATCCTGCGGGTGCCAGGGGCGCAGGAACGTCTGACCCCCAAACGGGTCGCCGCCTTCCCAGGCGAAGCTGTGCCACCAGGCCACGGCAAAGCGCAGATGGTCTTCCATCCGCTTGCCCAGAATGACTTCGTCCTTGTTGTAATGGCGAAAGCCGAATTCGACATCGGAATTCGGGCCAACGTAGGTGACAGCGGGAATATCCCTGAAGAAATCGGTCATGTCAGGTCCTTGATGGCGGCTTGGGCGGCGCGGTAACGGGCGTGCCCGGCGTCGAAGGCGGATGCCAGGGCGCGGACCGGTTCGATGGTGCGGGCAATCTGTGGCAGCGTGGCAATTTCCCCCCCCGCCCCGGTGGCCGCCATGATCGCCAGGCGCGCGGCCCCGAAGGCTCCGCCGAAATCGCCGGCAACCGGCAGGTGCACCGGCAGGTCCAGCGCCGTGGCGATGGCCTGCAGCCAGTAGTCGGACCGTGATCCACCCCCGACGGCGATCAGCCGGTCAAGCCTTGTGCCCGTCGCAGCCAGCGCATCACGGCAATCGCGGAGGGCAAAGGTCACGCCCTCCAGCACGGCGCGGGTACCGGCGCTGCGGTCGGTTGCATGTTCCAGCCCCAGGAAGGCACCGCGGATGGCGGCATTGTTCAAGGGCGTGCGTTCGCCCCCCAGATAGGGCAGGAACAGCGCCTTGCCGGGGGCATGAAGGGCACCAAGACCGCCGGTCAGCGCCGATGCCGTTTCCCCGACAAGGCCCGCATACCAGTTGAGCGAATCGGTGGCAGACAGGATCACCCCCATCTGGTGCCAGGTGCCCGGCAGGGCATGGCAAAAGGTGTGAACGGCGGTTTCCGGTGCGGGCTGATACCCGTCGTTCGCGGCGAACAGCACACCCGAGGTTCCCAGCGAAACAAATGCCTCGCCCGCGCGGACCACGCCCACACCCACGCCGGATGCCGCATTGTCGCCGCCGCCGCCTGCCACGATCACAGTCCCAGGCAGGCCCCATCGCCCCGCCAGCGCCGGGCGCAGCATGCCAGAGGGTGCCGACCCTTCGACAAGGCGCGGCATGTGCCCGCGCGACAGGCCGGTCGCAGCCAGCAGGTCGTCGGACCAGTCGCGCGCGCCCGTATCGAACCAGCTTGTCCCGGCGGCATCGGACATTTCGGCCACATGTTCGCCCGTCAGCCAAAGCCGCAGGTAATCCTTGGGCAGCAGCACCTTTGCAACCCGGTCCCAAAGCGCGGGTTCGTGGTGCCGGATCCACACAAGTTTCGGCGCGGTAAAGCCCGGGAACACGATGTTGCCGGTGATGCGGCGAAAGATCGGATCGGAATCCAGTTCGGCGGCCTCTTCGAAACTGCGGGTATCGTTCCACAGGATGCAGGGGCGCAGCACCTCGTCTGCGGCATCCAGCAGGGTGGCCCCGTGCATCTGCCCGGACAGGCCGATACCGCGCACCGACCCCAGCCCTTGTGCCGCCAACTGGTCCATCACCTGTTCGGTGGCCGCGATCCAGTCTGCGGGGGATTGTTCGCTCCAGCCTTCAAAAGGCCGACTGACCGCAAGCGGGGCGCTGGCTTCGGCCAGCACCCGCTGATCGGGGGACATCAAAAGGCCTTTGACACCCGAGGTGCCCAGATCAAGCCCGATGAACATCACGCTGCCTTGGCCGGCTTCTTGCCCATGATGATCATGCCAAGGATGTCTTCGTCGGTGACCTCGCCCACGTTGACGGTTCCCACAAGCTGCCCGTTCTTCATTACCGAAGCGCGGTCACAGAGTTTCATCACGTTATGAATGTCATGCTCGATCAGGAAAATGCCCAGGCCCTGCGCCTTCAGCTCGCGGATCAGTTCCGCCACCATCTGCGTCTCGTGCGGACCCAGGGCTGCGGTCGGCTCATCCATGATCAGAATCCTGGCGTTGAAGTAGACGGCACGCGCAATGGCGACAGACTGGCGCTGGCCGCCGGACAGGGCCGAGACCGGAACGTTGAACTTGCGGAAGTTCGGGTTCAGGCGCGCCATGATCTTGCGCGTCTCGGCCTCCATCCGGGTTTCATCCACGAAACCAAAGCTGTTGACGATCTCGCGCCCCAGAAACAGGTTCGATGCGGCATCCAGATTGTCCGCCAGGGCCAGCGTCTGGTAGATCGTCTCGATGTTCAGCGCGCGGGCATCGCGCGGGCTGGAGATGTCGACCTTTTCGCCATTGATCAGAATCTCGCCATCATCGGCCTGATAGGCCCCCGACAGGCATTTGATCAGCGTCGATTTGCCGGCACCGTTATGGCCCAGCAAACCCACGACTTCGCCGGGGTACAGATCGACGCTGACATGATCAACGGCCTTGATCCCCCCGAAAGAGATCGAGATGTCGCGCAGTTCGACCAGGGGTGTTCCGCGATTGGATCTGCTCATTGGACCATCCCCGTCACTTGATGCGCTTGCGGTACACGATGTCGAGCCAGACGGCGAAAACCAGGGCAATGCCGATCACGATGCGCTGGTACGACCCGTCCCCGAAGCCGATCAGAACCATCCCGGTTTGCAGCGATGTCAGGATCAGCGCCCCGATGATCGCGCCATAGATCGTGCCCACACCACCGGCCAGAGAGGTGCCGCCCACCACGGCGGCTGCGATGACGTAAAGTTCGTCAAGATTGCCCATTGCATTGGTTGCGCTGTTCTGCCGGGCAGACCCGATCACGGCGGCGATCCCTGCCAGCCCGCCCATCAGGGCAAAAATCTTCACGGTCATGGCCCGGGTGTTGATCCCCGAAAGCGAGGCTGCTTCGGGATTGCCGCCAATGGCAAAGACATAGCGGCCGAACCGGGTTTGCGTCATCAGGATCGTCATGAAGATGGCCACGGCGATCATGATCAGAACCGGATAGGCAAAGCCGTGGCCGAAGGTGGCGCAGACACCGGTGTTGATCGTGTCGTTCGATTCGGCGCAGGCGGGCGGTTCCTGCCCCAGCGCGGCATAATATTTGGCGATGTTGCCGCGCGGCCAGATATAGGAATTGACGACGGCGGTTGCCCCGATGATGACCGAACAGACAAGGCCGATGACGAATGTTTCGGCCCAGACCGGGCGCAGGGCAAATCCGTGCCGCCTGCGTGCCTTGCGACCGTTGACAAAGGCCAGAACGACAAAGACACAGGCAATTACGGCAAAAATCCAGCTGCCGGTCGTGCCGAGCGAGCCGAACGATCCGCCACCGATCAGGGAAAAGGTGTCGTCCAGCGGTGCGATCGTCTTGCCGCCGGCGACCAGAAACGCCGCACCGCGCCAGACAAGCAGACCGCCAAGCGTCACGATGAAGGACGGAATGCCAAGAAAGGCGATCAGCGCACCCTGAAAGGCGCCGATCAGCGTGCCCATCGCGATTCCGAACATCACCGTGATGATCCAGATCGACGGATGGCCCATGCCAAGGGCGGGCGCAAGCCATTCCACCTGCAACAGCCCCATGTACATCCCGACCATCCCCATGATCGAGCCGACGGACAGGTCGATGTTCCGGGTGATGATGACCAGAACCATCCCCGTCGCCATGATGCCGATATAGGATGTCTGGACCGAAAGGTTCCAAAGGTTGCGCGGCGTGATGAAGCCGTTCGCATCGGCCTGGGCGGCACCAAGAAGCATGCTGGGCCGGCCAAGAACAAGGGTTGAATAGGCCTCGAAAGCCAGCCAGATCAGGGCAAGGGCACCGACCATCCCCAACAGCCGCGGGTCAATTTCGGTCGCGCGCAGAAACCGGGTGACAGGACCGTCTTCGGCACCGGGGGCCTGGGGGCGATGGGTTGGTTCGGTCATGTCTCGTCCATGAAGCTGGAAGCAGCGGCAAACCGGTAAGGACGCGCGGGCAATGGCCCGGCCAGCCCCGGAACAAGAAGGGTGCCGGCCCCTGGGGGCCGGCACCCAAGCGGTCAAGCGATTATTCGCAGCCCTTCACACCGGCCATAGCGCCTTCGCAGGCCTGTTCCTTGGTGATGTGGCCAGCTTCGATCGCCAGCGCGACGGTGTCCTTGGTGATCGCCGTCGGGTCCAGCAGGATCGCGTTCATTTCGATCCCTTTCTCGCCGCCGGAGAACTTTGTCGCACCGGGGATCGAATCCAGCGCGGCCCCGTCAGCCAGCGCCGAGGCGATTTCCCCGGCGGCCTTGCCCAGCTGGCGTGCGTCTTTCCACACCGAAACGGTCTGGGTGCCGCGGGCCACGCGGTTGATCGCGGCAAGATCGCCGTCCTGACCACCCAGCGGAACGTTCAGGCCCTGCGCTGCCAGCGCGGCGGCTGCGCCGCCTGCCATGCCGTCGTTCTGGGCCAGAACAGCATCGACCGCGTTGTTGTTGGCGGTCAGGATCTGCTCCATGTTCTTCTGGGCATTCTCGGGCTTCCAGCCGTCCGAATTCGCTTCGCCGACGATCACGATGTCGCCTGCGGCAACGGCAGCGCCGATCACTTCTTCCATGCCCTGACGCAGGAAGCCGACGTTCGGGTCGCCCGGGTCGCCCTTGATGATGGCATAGTTGCCCTTCGGGGCTGCGGCGAAGACGTTTTCGGCAATGATGCGGCCCACGCCGACGTTGTCGAAGGTCAGATAGAAGGTGCGGTCATCTTCGATCAGACGGTCATAGCCGACAACGGGAATGTCTTCGGCCGCGGCCTTTTCGATGGCCGGCCCGATGGCGTCCTTGTCCCAGGCGTTGATGATCAGCGCGTCAACACCCTGTGCGATCAGCGCATCGATGTCGGACAGCTGCTTTTCCGCCGAAGACTGCGCGTCGGCCGAGATATATTCGTTGCCTGCCGCTTCGATTGCCGCCTTCATGGCCGCTTCGTCGATCTTCCAGCGCTCTTCCTGAAACTGCGCCCAGGAAACGCCGATCTTTTTTCCTTCGGCCAAAGCGGCCGACGAAAAGCCGGTCACGGCCAGCACGGCGACGAGAATCGCGTTACGCATTGGTATTCCCCCTATGGATGCGGCCAGCGAATGGCCGGTCCGACGGATTCGTCGGCACGGCGGCAAATTGCCGTCAATAATTTCAGTTGTCAAAATAAAATTGCCGGGCAAAACATGGTCTGCCTTCAGGATCGGGAAGTTTTCGCTGCTCTGCAGCAAAGACAAGGCCATGCTGGTGTAAACTTGGCCATCATTAGTTCGGGAGCCGAAAAAATGCCTCTGCAGGGTCTGACAGAGACGGATGGTCGTGCGGGGTGTGGCCCCCGCATTCCGCCCCTGTCCGATACGCTGCGCCCGCTGCGCCAGCAGGTGTTTGAACGCGTCCGCGCAGCCGGGCTGATTCCCCGCGTGCAGGTGGCAAAAGAGCTTGGCGTCAGCCCGGCCTCGGTCACCACATTGACATCAGAGCTGATCGAGGCGGGACTGATCGAGGAAATCGCCGCCCCGCGTGAAGGCGGCGAGGGGCGGGGACGCCCGGCAGTGGCACTGGGCGTGCGCGCGGCATCTTACCATGTGGCCGGGCTGAAAGTGTCGGATCAGGACATTTCTGCGGTGATCGTCGACTTCGCCGGCAACCGCCTGGCCGAGCATCACGAAGAACGCAGGCCCGTGGCGCTGACGCCGCCCGAAGTGCTGGAGATGATCGAGACGCTTGTGGACAGGGTTGCGGCAAAGTCCGGGATGCGCCGCGCCGACCTGTCCGCCGTGGGCATCGGCCTGCCGGGCTATATCGACAGCCCGTCGGGGCGGGTGCTGTGGTCTTCCATCCTGACCGAGCGGGCGGTGCCGCTTTCCGCACTGGCGGGCGCGCGGCTGGGGCTGCCCGTTCATGTGGACAATGATGCGCACCTCTGTGCCCTGGCAGAGCTTTGGTTCGGGGCGGGGCGCGGGCGCAGTGACTTTGCCGTGGTAACCATCGAACACGGCCTGGGGATGGGGCTTGTGCTTAACCACCGCATCTACCGCGGGGCGATGGGGCTGGGGATGGAGCTGGGCCACACAAAGGTGCAGCTGGACGGCGCCCTGTGCCGCTGCGGTCAGCGCGGCTGCCTGGAGGCCTATGTCGCCGACTATGCGCTGGCGCGCGAGGCAACCACAGCGCTGAACTGGACCTACAAGGACGGGCAATCGATGCGCGTCCTGCTGGAAAGCCTGTACGACCATGCCAAGGCGGGCAACCAGGCGGCGCGGTCGATCTTCCGGCGGGCCGGGCGCTATCTGGCGGTCGGGCTGGCCAATGTCGTCAACCTGTTTGATCCGGCGCTGATCATTCTGGCCGGGGCCAGGATGCGCTTCGACTATCTTTACGCCGCCGATACCCTGGCCGAGATGGAGGCGCTGGTGCTTGACACCGGTCGCCCGCTGCCCACGATCGAGATTCATGCCTGGGGGGAAATGCTTTGGGCAAGCGGGGCCGCCGCACTGGCGCTGTCTGCGGTCACCGAAGGGCTGCTGGCCGCACCCAGAGAGATCGCGGCGCAATAGCGGGCACCCCCGGCTTCTGCGGTGCAGCGCGGGCTGGTCCCGCCCGCCCAAGCAGGACCGGACCCGAAAGGGAAAGGTCCTGCGCGACGGCACCTTTGCCGGACCGGAACGCATTGCCCTGCGAATCGGGGCATGCAATGGTCGCAGCGCGCGCGGGGAGGGCTGATTGGCATTTCGTTCGCAGATAGGTCGCCGACTGACCGCCGCCGCATGCCTTGCAGGTCTGCTGTCAGGTCCGGTTTCGGCTGCGGACGAGATCCGCTTCCTGACCCCCGGGGCATCGGCAGAGCTGCAGGCAGCCCTGCGCGCCGCTTCGCCCTTGCTGGCAGCACAGCGCGAAGACCGGTCGGATGCGCAGGATCTTTTCGCAGCCGCACGGGCAGAATATTCCGCCCTTCTTGCCGCCCTTTATGCCCGCGCCTTTTATTCACCGGTGATCACCGTTTCGGTCGATGGCCGCGAGGCTGCAAACATCGCGCCGCTGGACGCGCCCGGGACGATCCGGCAGATCACAGTTACCGTCGAGCCCGGCCCGGACTTTGCCTTTTCGCAGACCCGGATTGCGCCGCTTGCCGGGGGAACGGTGCTGCCGGCCGATTTCGCCATTGGCAAGCCGGCGGCAACGGGTGTGATCCGCGATGCCGCAAGGGCCGCCGTCGAGGGCTGGCGCAACCTTGGCCACGCCAAGGCGGCGGTGGGCAGCCAGGATCTGGTTGTCGACCACGCCGCAAGAACGCTTGCCGCGTCGCTGGAAATGCAGCCGGGGCCGAAGCTGCGGTTCGGAACCTTCAGCATCCAAGGGCAGGAAAGAATGCGCGAAGGCCGCATCCGCGCGATTGCCGGCTTTCCCGAAGGCAAGGTGTTTGATCCGGCAGCCCTGCGGCGCAGCGCCGACCGGCTGCGGCGGACCGGGGTGTTCCGGTCGGTCAGCCTTGCCGAAGCCGAGAACCCCGGCCCCGACGGCACGCTGGATGTCAGCACGACGCTGGTCGAGGATTTGCCGCGGCGCTTTGGCGCGGGTGGAGAAATCTCGACCCTGGATGGTCTGGATGTGACGGCCTTCTGGATGCACCGCAACCTGTTTGGCGGGGCAGAACGGCTGCGCTTTGATCTGGCCGTCGAAAACATCGGCTCGTCCAGCAACGGGACCGATTACATGCTTGGTGCCACACTGGAACGTCCCGCCACCTTTACCCCCGATACGCTGCTTGGCATCGGCGTGACAGCGCAGCGGCTGGACGAGGAAAACCAGACAATCGATCTGGCCACCCTTGGCATCACCGCGACGCAATTCGTCAGCGACCGCCTGACGCTGCGCGGCGGGCTGCAGGTACGGGGCCAGCGGGTGACGGACCTGACCGCAGATTACACCTTCTACAACCTGGCCCTGCCGCTGGGGGCAACCTATGATGGCCGCAACGACAAGTTCAGCGCGACGAAAGGCTATTTCATTGCCGCAGAACTGACGCCTTTCCTGGGGTGGAACGGCACCGGATCGGGCGGGCGCCTGACCCTGGATGGCCGCGCCTACAGGGGCTTTGGGGCAGAGCGGCCCGTTGTTCTTGCCGGGCGGGTGCAGGTGGGGTCTGTCTTTGGGCCCGGGCTGGAAGATACGCCGCGCGACTATCTGTTCTATTCGGGCGGGGCGGGGACGGTGCGGGGGCATCCCTTTCAGTCGCTGGGCGTCTACGTGATCTCGCCGGACCAGCTGACAGGTGGCACAAGGTTTGTGGCCCTGTCTGGCGAAATCCGCGCCCCGGTCACTGAAAGGATCGGGGTTGTGGGCTTTTACGATGTGGGCAGTGTCGGCGTGACGGATTTCTTCGACGATCCTCAGGGCGGCTGGCAGGCCGGAGCGGGCATCGGAATTCGCTATGCCACGGGATTTGGACCGATCCGGGTGGACATCGCCACCCCGATCCAGGGCAGCGCCGGTCAGAATGCGAATGGCAGCGTGCAGCTTTATGTCGGCATAGGGCAATCTTTCTGATGCGGCGCTTTGTGATCCTGGCGGCGATGCTTCTGGCCGGCCCGGCGCTGGCGCAGGATGATCCGGGCTTTCTGGCGCGGTTCCTGCAGGACAGGCTGTCGGGCGCGGGCCGGTCGGTGCAGATCAGCGGGTTCCAGGGGGCGCTGTCATCGCGCGCGACAATCCGCGAGTTGACCATCGCCGACGGGCAAGGCATCTGGCTGACGCTGCGGGGCGTGACGCTGGACTGGAACCGGGCGGCGGCGCTGCGCGGCGAAGTCTCGGTCAATGAACTCAGCGCCCGTGAAATTGTGGTGGCCCGCCCGCCAGAGGCCGGGGATTCCCCGCCCTCGCCCGAAGCCAGGGGGTTTTCCCTGCCGGAACTGCCGGTTTCGGTGAACATCGGCCGCGTCGCCGCCGGACGGGTCACGCTGGGCGCGGCCGTGCTGGGCGAACCCCTGGAAGCCACGCTTGAGGCATCGCTGCGTCTGGCGAATGGCGAAGGGCAGGCGGCACTTTCCCTGATCCGGACGGATGCCGGGCCGAAAGGCCGTTTGACTCTGGATGCGGGGTATTCCAACACCACCCGCGTCCTGACGCTGGACCTGTCGGCCACGGAAGACGCCGGCGGAATAGCGGCCACAAAGCTGGGCCTGCCGGGCGCGCCGCAAACGGAGCTGACCGTAAAGGGGCAGGGGATCATCGACGTGTTCACGGCAGAGATCCGGCTGGCAACCGATGCGGTGGACCGGCTGGCAGGGCGCGTCTCTCTTTCCGTGGCGGAGGATGGAGCGCGGGGGTTTACCGCGACGCTGGCGGGAAATCCTGCACCACTGTTCCTGCCCGAACATGCCGGATTCTTCGGAACCGACGTGCGTCTGGACGCGGCCGGGCAACGCGCCCCGTCCGGCGCCATGGATCTGAGCCGCCTGTCGGTCCGGACCGAAGCGTTGTCCCTGGACGGAACGCTGTCGCTGGCACCCGGCGGCTTGCCGGTGCGCTTTGCGCTGACGGGGCGCGTTGCACATGCGGCAGGCACGCCCGTTCTGCTGCCGCTGGCGGGGCCGGAAACGCAAGTGACCGAAGCCGAGATCGCCCTGACCTATGACGCGGCGCAGGACGAAGGCTGGCGCGGCAGTGCCAGCCTGCAGGGCCTGAAGCACCCCGGCCTGGCCGTGGACCGCGCCCTGGTCAACGGGTCCGGGCGGATCGGACCCGGGCCGCAGGGCAGGGTGGTGGGGGCCACGCTTCGCCTGGCGGCGGCAGGGCTGCGTCCGGCCGACCCCGCACTGGCACAGGCGCTGGGCGATGCAACCACGGGAAAGATCAAGCTGTCCTGGCTGGAAGGGCAGCCGCTGAACCTGTCACAGCTTATGCTTGCCGGATCGGGCTACACCATCGACGCGCGGGGAAAGATCACCGGGCTTGCCACGGGGCTGGGCCTTGACGGCACCCTGCAGGCAGAGACAGGCGACCTGTCGCGCTTTTCCGGCCTTGCCGCGCGGCCGCTTGGCGGCGCGGCGGCGCTGCGGATTTCGGGCAAAGGCAGCCTTCTGGGCGGCGACTTCGACCTGACAGGCGCGCTTGACGGGACGGACATGACTTTCGGTCAGCCCCAGGTGGACAATCTGCTGAAGGGTGCGGCAAGGGTCGGCGTTTCGGTGGCGCGGTCCGGGGCGGGAACGGAAATCAGGGCGCTGGACCTGACGGCGGCGACCCTGGCCGTCACCGCCGGTGGCTGGCTGCGCAGCACGGGAAGCGACCTTGCGGCAAATCTGCGCTTTGACGACCTGCGCGCGCTGGGGCCCGCCTATCGCGGATCCCTGAGCGGGCAGGCGCGCGTGACCGGCACGACAGGGAACGGCACCCTGACGCTGGAGGCAACGGGCAGCAACCTTGGCATCGGGCAGGCGCAGGCCGACCGGATGCTTGCGGGCAAGACCACGCTTGCGCTGTCCCTGCGGACAGAAGACGGGGCGTTGCGGATTGACCGGGCCGACCTGACGAACCCGCAACTGTCGGTCAAGGCAACGGGGCAAGCGGTGGACGGCATTCGGCAGATAGACCTTTCTGCCCGGCTGGCCGACCTGGGGCTGTTCGTGCCCGAGTTTCCGGGCGCGCTGACCTTGGCCGGCCGCGCGGTGTATGACGGCGCGGGCTATGTCCTTGATCTGCGCGGCACCGGGCCGGGCAAGATCGCCGCCGAAGTGACCGGGCGGGTGGCACCGGACGTCACACGGGCCGATATCACCGTCACCGGCACGGCCCAGGCTGCGCTGGCCAACCCCTTCATCCAGCCGGGCAGCGTCAGCGGGCCGCTGGGGTTCAACCTGCGCCTGAACGGGCCTTTCGCGCTGCGGTCGCTGTCGGGGACGGTATCGCTTGGGAACGGCAGGGTTGCACTGCCGGTTCTGGGGCTTGCACTGCAGACGGTCGAGGCGCAGGTCGCACTGGCCAACGGAACGGCAACCGTGACCGCCGATGCAGGCGTGGCTGCAGGCGGCAGCATCGGGCTGCGTGGCACGATCGGGCTGACCCCGCCGTTCCCCGGCGACCTGACAGCGACACCGCGCGACATGGTTCTGCGCAACCCCGATCTGTTCGAGACGCGGGTCAATGGCGCGGTCCGGGTTGCCGGGCCGCTGACCGGCGGGGCACTCATTTCAGGATCGCTGACCCTGCCGGAAACCGAAATCCGCGTACCCTCAACCGACATCACGGCAGCCGGTGCCATACCGGACATCGTGCATCGCAACGAACCCGCCGCGGTTCGGGCAACGCGGGCGCGGGCCGGCCTGCTGGACAGCGAAACGCGCGCGCGCAACGGGTCGTCTCGCCCCTATGGCCTTGACCTGACGATCAGCGCGCCAAACCGGGTGTTCATCCGGGGCCGCGGGCTTGACGCCGAGCTGGGCGGCACCCTGCGGCTGGGCGGAACCACGCAGGCCGTGGTTCCCAGCGGCGGGATCGACCTGATCCGCGGTCGCCTTGACATTCTGGGTCGGCGGCTTGATCT
The DNA here is from genome assembly GCA_020250445.1 of Rhodobacter sp. Lineage (GTDB taxonomy): Bacteria > Pseudomonadota > Alphaproteobacteria > Rhodobacterales > Rhodobacteraceae > Aliitabrizicola. The sequence continues at coordinate 40,109 of JADCEF010000043.1, read as the reverse complement.
GACAGAAGGGTCCATCCGGCTGGAAGGCAGTCTTGACCCGCGCCTTCGGGTCGTGGCCACCAATTCAAGCGACGGGGTGACAAGTTCGGTCATTCTGGATGGCAGCATCAGCGAACCGCTGATCAGCTTTGCCTCCAGCCCGCAGTTGCCGGAAGAAGAGGTTCTGGCACATCTGCTGTTCGGCCGGCAGTTGACCTCGCTGTCGCCGCTTCAGGCCGCGCAGCTTGCCAATGCCGTGGCCACGCTGGCGGGACGGGGGGGCGAGGGCATCATCAGCAAGCTGCGCCGGAATTTCGGGCTGAGCGACTTCGATCTTGTATCCGACGGCAATGGCGGCACATCGCTTCGGCTTGGGCGCTATGTGGCGAAGAACATCTATACCGAGGTGATCGTCGGGACCGAGGGAACAAGCCAGCTGAACCTGAACCTTGAAGTGCGCCCGGGCGTCACCTTGCGCGGATCGGCGGATTCCGCAGGCGACACCGGCATCGGGATTTTTGTGGAAAGGGATTACTGAGCGCGCCTTGGCATCACCGCGTTCAGGGCTGCGCCCAAAAGTACGGCGTAAGAGCTGAACCAGAACCACATCAGCAGCACCACAACCGCACCGATAGACCCGTAGATCTGGTTGTAGCTGCCGAAATTCGCCAGATACAGCATGAAGGCGCGCGATGCGGCCGCCCAAAGAAGCGTGGACAGGATCAGGCCGGGCAGGATGCGCGGGCGGGTCCGGGATAGGTGGTTGGGGCCGAAACGATAGGCCAGCGCCACACCGAAGATCACGACCGAAAGACCCAGAATTTCATTCACGATTTCAAACAGACGGGCTGAATCCGGGCCCATCGGCAACACCGCCAGCAACAGCGGCACGACCACTGCCGCCAGAACCGAAACCAGCGCCACCGCGATCAGCGTGGCTGTCAGGAACACGGCCTGAACCGCGTGCCACATTCCACCGCGCGGCGAGGTGCCATAGGCGGCATCCAGCCCCTGGATCAGCGCATCAACCCCGGCGCGGGCGGACCAAAGGGCAAAGAGGGTGGACAGGATGGTGGTCGCACCGAAAACATCGCCATTCGACGAAATCAGGGCCTGGACCTGCGTATCCAGCACCTTGAAAGCATCGGCGGGCAGAAAATCCCGCAATAGCGCGATCTGCCCCCGGATCACCTCGGGGTCTGAGGCAAAGCCCCAGAGCGCTATGACGGCCGCAGCGGCCGGAAAGATCGCAAGAAAGCCGAAAAAGGCGACCCCTGCCGAAATCAGCCCAAGCTTGGCATCGAAGCTGCGGTGCCAAAGAAGGTTCGCGGTATGGATGATGGGGTGGGAAAGACGGAACATCGGGGCCTGTCGGGTCAACCTGGCCGGGCGGGCAGGCCCTGCATTAGGCGGTCAGTGGCGGCTTTCGTCAATCAGGCGCAGCAGTCTGTTGCAGAAAACGGCAGGGCGTTGCGTGGTCATCCCGGATCCCCCAGTTCCAGCCTTGTGCGCAGTTCCCGCAGGATCGGAAGCATGGTGCGCAGCCTGGGTTCGCCCAGCGCCTGAACGATATCGGCGATCAGGGGTGTGATCGCCTGAACGGCGGCATCGCGCGCGGCACGGCCCGACGGGCTGATCGCCACAAACTTGCGGCGCGCATCATCCCAATCTGGGCGGATATGAACATGGCCGGCCCATTCCAGCTTGGTCAGCGTGTTGGTCATCGCCCCGCGCGTGACGTGGAACGCGCGCGCCAGTTGCGCCGGGCTGCGTTCGTCATTGACGCGCGACAGATGGTTGAGCACGGAAAACTGCGACAGCTCCATGCCGCGCGGCAGCAGCTTGGCGATCCGGCTGCGGGCAAGCTGATCTGCCGTCAACAGTTCGCTGAACATTGCCACGGCGATATCTTCGGCCTTGTCGCTCATCACGGGCCATCAAAGGGTCGGTCATGCGACAGGGATGGTACGCGGGCACGGGCGCGGGCCACCTCGGCCAGATCAACCTCGGCAAAGATGACACCGGGATCGGTGCCCGCATCTGCCAGAACCTCGCCCCAGGGGGCAATGACCAGGCTGTGCCCATGGGTACGGCGCCCCTTGCCCCGGACTTCGGCATGAAAGCCGGTCTGGGCCGGAGCAAGGATGTAGCACCCCGTCTCGATCGCGCGGGCGCGCAGCAGGGTTTCCCAATGCGCAGCCCCCGTGATGTGGTTGAAGGCGGCGGGCACCGTGATGATCTGCGCGCCACCCTGGGCAAGGCGGCGGTACAGCGCGGGAAAGCGGATGTCATAACAAACCGTCAGACCCAGCATGCCGAAGGGCGTTTCGGCCAGAACCGCCCGCGCGCCGGGCCGGTAGCTTGCAGATTCGCGGTAGGTTTCCGACTCTGACAGGGTCACATCGAACATGTGGATCTTGTCGTAGCGGGCGGTGATTGCGCCGGTCGGATCGATCAGCAGGCTGCGGTTGGCAAAGCGCCCGTCGTCATCGCGTGTCTTCAGGCCCAAAGAGCCGATCAGCAGCCAGATGCCGGCGCGCGCAGCCTCGGCCCGGAGCGCGGCAAGCGTGGGATCGCTGTCTTCGGGGTGCAGGATATCCTGCTGATGCGCGCGGTCCGAGGACAGCGCGTTGGTGCATTCCGGCGTCAGGACAAACCCGGCCCCGCCCGCGGCCGCCGCGCGCACCAGGGCAAGGGTCTGCGGCAGATTGCCGGCCGGGTCATTGGTAACGGTCAGCTGCACCAGCCCGGCGCGCATCGGCTAGCCTGCCAGCAGCGGATCAAGCTTGCCCGCCTTGTCCAGTGCGTAAAGATCATCGCAGCCGCCGACATGGGTTTCGCCCACGAAAATCTGCGGCACGGTACGACCGCCGTTCGACCGCCGCATCATCGCCGCGCGCAGGTCATTGTCGCGGCTGACATCATATTCGGTAAAGGCAACGCCCTTTTGCGTCAGCAGCCGCTTGGCGGCGTGGCAATAGCCGCACAGCGGCGAAGTATAGATTTCGACGGGTTTCATGGCCTGATCCTTGCGCTCGCGGCGACTATAGGGATTTAGGCATCCTTCGCAACGCGCGCCAGCACCAGAACCGATACGGATGCGGCACCGGCGGCACGGCAGGCATCCGCCCCTGCGGCCAACGTGGCACCGGATGTCATCACATCATCCACCAGCAGCACCGGACGGTCCTTGATCCGGGCGGCATGGCGCGGATGAACGCGGAAGGCATCGCTGACGTTGCGGAACCGCCCCGGCCTGTCGCGCCCTTCCTGGCTGCGGGTGTTGCGGCGGCGCTGCAGCAGATCCGGGCAATGCGCCAGCCCCGCGTCGCGGGCGACATGCGCCGAAAGCAGGGCGGCCTGATTGTACCGGCGCGTCAGCAGTCGCAGCCAGTGCAGCGGAACCGGGGCCACGACCATTCCGGACTGCAAAAGCGGGCCCGCAACGCGCATCATCCACCCCGCCGCCGGTCGGGCCAGATCTGTCCGGTCGCCATGTTTCAGCGCCAGAATCATCCGCCGGGCGGTATCGCGGTACTGCACGGCGGCGCGGCCCCTGACCCAGGGCCTGGCCATGGTCAGACAATCGTCGCACAACACCGCATGACCGGGGTCTTCGCCGGGCAGCGGTGCCCCGCACAGATCGCAAACAAGGCCGCTGATGAAAGCCGTATCGCGCCAGCAGGGTCCGCACAGACCGAAATCCTGCGTGACGGGCGCATCGCAGACAAGGCATTGCGGCGGATAGACCAGATGAAGGGCGGCTTGCATTCTCATCCCGTACCCCTTAGCTGCCCGCCATGCAGATGCCCCCGATCCTGACCGACCGTGCCGCCCTGGCCCGTTACCGCAAACGCGCCGCACGCGACCCGGCCCTGTTCCTGCAGCAGGATGCCGCCGACGAGATACAGGAAAGACTGGACGAGGTTAACAGAAGGTTTACACAACCTGCCGTCATCACACCTTTCGGCGACCTGTGGCGGGCGCGGATGCCAGAGGCGCGGATCATTGCCGATGACGATGTCCTTGATCTGGCACCCGGTGCGCATGATCTGGTGATCCATGCGCTGTGCCTGCACTGGGCCAATGATCCGGTTGGGCAACTGGTTCAATGCCGGCGGGCGCTGCGCCCCGACGGGCTGTTCCTGGGGGTACTGTTCGGCGGCCAGACCCTGGCGGAACTGCGCGCCTGCCTGGCCGAGGCGGAAGCCGCCGTGACAGGCGGGTTGTCGCCCCGCGTCCTGCCGATGGCCGAGATCCGGGATCTGGGCGGGCTGCTTCAGCGCGCCGGTTTTGCCCTGCCGGTGGCAGACAGCACCATCCGCACCGTGACCTATGCCGATGCGGGCAGGCTGATGGCCGACCTGCGCGCCATGGGTGAGGCAAATGCCCTGGCCCAGCGGCTGCGCCGGCCGACGGGGCGCCAGATCTTTTCCCGGGCTGCCACGCGCTATGCCACCGGTTTTCCGGCCCCCGAGGGCCGCATCCGCGCAACGTTCGAGATGATTTTCCTGACAGGCTGGGCCCCGCACGAAAGCCAGCCCAGGCCGCTGCGGCCCGGATCGGCGGCCCGGCGGCTGGCCGATGCCCTTGGGTCGGTCGAAAAGCCGCTGCCCCCTGCGACCCTGCGCGGCAGTTGACGCCGGATCAGATGCGGTTACATCCCGGCGTGACCCTTTCGAAGACAGGACAACCCCGATGCTGGATGCCAGGGACAGTCAGGCCCCTTCCCACGCCGCTGCGGCCCTGATACCGCCGGGACAAGACCGGCTTGCCCATGCGCCGGCCGGTCATCCACCTGTACGGCGCGCAAGGATCGGCGTGCTTGTGGCAAACCTTGGCACCCCGGACAATTATGATTACTGGTCGATGCGCCGGTATCTGAACGAGTTTCTGTCCGACAAGCGTGTCATCGACTATGCAAGCTGGAAATGGCAACCGCTGCTGCAGTTGATCATCCTGACCAAACGCCCCTTCAGCAGCGGCGCGAATTACAAGCTGATCTGGAACCACGAAAAGGGCGAAAGCCCCTTGATGACCATCACCAGGGATCAGACCGCAAAGATCGCCGAGGCATTGCACGCCCTGCACGGATCGGACGTGATGGTGGATTTCTGCATGCGCTACGGCAATCCTTCCACCGGCTCCCGGGTTCGGGCGATGGTCGAGGCCGGCTGCGAGAAGATCCTGTTCTTCCCGCTGTATCCGCATTACGCCGGGGCCACGTCGGCAACCGCGAATGATCAGTTCTTCCGGTCGCTGATGAAGGAAAAGCGCCAGCCTGCGGCGCGCACCGTGGCGGAATATTTTGACCATCCGCTCTATATCGATGCGCTTGCGCAATCGGTCGAGCGGGCCTATGCGGCGCTGGACCATCGCCCGGATGTTCTGGTGGCCAGCTACCACGGGATGCCGAAACGATACCTCATGTCAGGCGACCCCTACCATTGCCAGTGCGCCAAGACCTCGCGCCTGCTGCGCGAGCGTTTGGGATGGGACAAGGGCACGATCGACACGACATTCCAGTCGGTGTTCGGACCGGAAGAATGGCTCAGGCCCTATACCGTCCAGCATGTGGCAGAGCTGGCAAAGCAGGGAAAGACGCGCATCGCCGTCATTGCGCCTGCGTTTTCTGCCGACTGCATCGAGACGCTGGAAGAAATCAACGGCGAAATCCGCGAGGCCTTTGAACACGCGGGGGGCCAGGTTTTTTCCTATATCCCCTGCCTGAACGACGACGCGGCCCATATCCGCGCCCTGGTCGGCGTGATCGAGGAAAACCTTCGCGGCTGGATCACCTGATCGGGCACCGCCGCGCTGCAAAAACAAAAAAGACGGCGGGTTTCACCCGCCGCCTTTTCCATGATCTGTCCGGCGGATCAGTTCGAAGACGCGGCCGCGATCAGCAGCAGCAGCAGGATCGGAACAACGATGCCGGCAGCCGAAGAAGAGGTTTGCTGTTCAACGATAGGCGGCTCCATCTTAGGCTCCTCCATACCACCGGCGAACGCGGTTGAAGCGGCGCCCGTCAGGGCAGCGGCGAGAACAAGTTTCTTCATGTTAACCTCCAGATATTGCGCCCCACCGAATGTTTCAGAGGACGGCGGCGCGCACCCAAGCTGTACCTCGTATCCTCTTCATAAGCAGCTTGGGCCATCGATTGCAACGTGACTTCGCTGCTACCGCGCTTGCTTGTGGCGCGTGTCGTCAAATTAGCAACACCTGTGTTCCGACCTGCGCCAAACCAAACAATTCAAGGATGTGTTCATTGTAAAGGCCAATGCAGCCGCTGGACGACCGGCGGCCGATCTTGCGTGTGTCATGGGTGCCATGAATGCGGTAGGCCGGCCACGAAAGATACAGCGCACGCACACCAAGCGGATTGTCCGGAGCACCCCCTTCGACAACGGCCGGCCATTCGGGGTTACGCTTCAACATCGATGGCGTTGGCCGCCAGGTCGGATTTTCAACTTTCTGGACCACTTCGGTCTTGCCCAGCCGCGTCAGGTCATCCGTCAGCGGAACAGATGTGGGATAAAGCCTGTAGATCGTCTGGTCTTCCGACCAGAAATGCAGGGCGCGCGATTTGGTATCGCACAGGATGACGCCATTGCGCGTATTGGCAAAGTAATCCTGCCAGTCCAGCGCGCGGAAAGCAGAGACGTTGCTTCGGACTGTGCCGCCCAGCGCCGTATCAGCCTCGGGCGCATCCTGCAGCGCCCAGGCGGGTGCGGCCAGACCGGCCAGAACTGCGGCACCTGCGCCCAGAAAGGCGCGCCGTCCTGCCTGAACGGGTTGGTCTGCGCTCATCTTGCACAACTCCTTTTCTTCTTCTTGGCGGCGCATTTACAATGTGAGTCACCGGACTGCAAATCAAGGCCACGTCATTGACCGGCACAGAGATGGGTTTGAACCTTTCATCGGGTTTCGATAAGCACGCGTCTGTCGTCCTTGGGGTAAGGTGAAATGAAATCTCTGTCCGCTGTGCTGCTGTGTGCTTCGCTTGTCCTGTCCGCCTGCGGGGGAACCGGCCTTTCAACCGGCGGCGGTGCCATGACGGTCGGCGACATCGGCGAGATCCAGTTCAGGGCACTTGATTCGGTCAACACCCTGCGCGGTGCCAGGGGTCTGCAACCCCTGGAGCTGAACGCCCAGCTTAACGCTGCCGCCGCCACGCATTCACGCGACATGGCGGTCCAGAACCGCCCCTGGCATTTCGGATCAGACGGATCATCGCCGATCGACCGCGTCCGGCGCGTGGGGTATTCCGGAAAGATGCTGGGCGAGCTGATTTCGGAAACCTACCAGAGCGAACTCGAAACCCTGTCGGACTGGATGGAGAATCCCGAAACCCGTCGTGTGATCATGGACCCGCAGGCGACCGAGATGGGATTTTCCTTCTTTCAGGAACCAAGCGGCAAGATCTGGTGGACCATGGTCACAGGCACCTCGGCGGCCTATCCGGCGACGGCGGCGATGCTGACCCCGATCCGGTGACCGTCAGGGGAAGATCACGATCGGTGTCCCGGGGCGCACCATCGCATAGATATCTTCCATCTCGTGGTTGCGCACCGCGATGCAGCCTGCGGTCCAGTCCCCAAGATTGCCCTTGGTGCCGGTAAAGCCGTGAATGAAGATGTCGCCGCCGGGGCTCTTGCCCTTCGTCGAGGCATAGGCGCGATCTGTCTGGTTCGGGTAAGAGATTTTCAGGGACAGATGATAGCTGCTGCGCGGGTTGCGATGGGTGATGACATAGGCCCCTTCCGGGGTTTTGCCGTCGCCCTCGAACTTCTTGTGGCCGCGCGGCTGAAATCCCAGCGAAATGTCGTAATCTTTCAGCACCTCGGCATTGTGCAGAAGGTACATCTTCCGATCGCTCTTGTGCACCTCGACCCGCGTCACTTCCGGACCGTTGTAGGTCTTGAACTTGGAACTGCAGGCCGACAGCCCGAAGGCCAGGGCCAGCACCAGAAAAACGCGTAATGCCCACATGGTTCCTGTTTTCTGCCCGCTTCGTTTTTTTTGAAAATCGATACAGCACGCGGCCCGCTGCGCAAAGATGCGATGACTCACGCTTTCGTGAGCGGGGCCGTCAGCGGCGGCTCAGGCTGAACCGGGCCACAAGTTCGACATGCGCGGCCCAGCGGAACTGGTCCACGACCTGCACCCAGTCCAGCCCATAGCCCGCCTCTTTCAGGATGCGCGCGTCGCGTGCAAAGGTGACGGGGTTGCAGGACAGGAACGCAATCACCGGAACGCGCGACCGGGCCAGCGTTGCCGCCTGGGCTTCGGCACCGGCGCGCGGCGGGTCGATGACCACGGCATCAAAGCCCCTGAACTCGTCGGGTTCCAGCGGACGCCGGAACAGGTCGCGGGTTTCTGTTGTCACGCGATGCAGCCCTTGCGCCTGACGCCAGCCCCGGTCCAGGGCCGCAAGCATCGCCGCATTGCTTTCCACCGCGTGAACCTCGGCAAGGTCGGCAAGCGGCAGGCTGAAGGTGCCGCAACCGGCAAAAAGGTCGACCACGCGGCGCGCGGGGCCGATGGCCTCTTTCACCGCGGCCAGCAGGGTGGCCTCACCCTCGGCCGTGGCCTGCAGAAAGGCGCCGGGTGGCGGCGCGACAAGGGCCTTGCCAAAGCGCTGGACGGGCATCCTGCGCAGCGCGATCACCTCGGCATCCCAGGTCAGCCGGGCGATGTCGAAGGTTTCCGCCACGCGCGCCAGCGCCAGGCGCAAACCGGCGTTCAGCGGCTTGCCGCCCGTCACCGCAATATCGGGGCCGCCCAGGCTGTGCGTGACGGTCAGCGACAGTTCGGCACTGCGCGACCCGCCGGTGACAGCCAGCGCCTCCAGCGCCGGAAAGGCAGCCAGAAGGGCCGGATGCAGCAACTGACAGCCCGGAATAGCCACCAGGGTATCCGACGCCCGCGCGTGAAACCCGATCAGCGTGCCCCCCTGGTGCGGCGCGCGGCCAGCGTTGCGCGCCGACGCGAACGGGGGGGCGATGTGACGATGGGGCGAAGCGGCGCATCCAGCCCCTGACCGGCCAGGGCCCCCTTGACGATGCCCTGTTTCCAGTCCGCCACAAACGGGTCCGACGCATGCTGCATCAGACAGCCGCCGCAGGTGCGGGCATGGCGGCAAGGCGGGCGGATGCGCTGTGCCGAAGGTGTCAGGATCCGGATGTTCACCAGCCGGTCGCCCGCCGGATCGCCTTCGACAACCTCACCGGGAAGCACCTGCGGCACAAGAACCTGACCATCCGGTCCCTGCGCAATGCCGTCGCCGCGGTGGCCAAGCCGGTCAATGGTCAGGATCACTCGGCTGCTTCCCTGTCGTCCACACCGATGAAGCCGCCGGACTGGCGGTTCCAGTAGCGGGCATAAAGACCGCCGCTTGCCAGCAGCTCCTCATGCGTGCCTTCTTCAACGATGCGCCCGTCATCCATCACGATGATGCGGTCCATCGCAGAGATGGTGGACAGGCGATGGGCAATGGCAAGCACCGTCTTGCCTTGCATCACGCGGCCCAGCGCCTGCCGGATGCTGGCCTCGACTTCGGAATCCAGCGCACTTGTCGCTTCATCCAGCACCAGGATCGGCGCATCCTTCAGAAAGGCGCGGGCCAGGGCGATGCGCTGGCGCTGACCGCCCGACAGCTTGACGCCCCGTTCGCCAAGATAGGCGTCATACCCCTTGCGCCCATTGTGATCGACCATCTGCAGAATGAAATCATGCGCCTCGGCGGCCTTTGCCGCCGCAATCAGCTCTGCCTCTGTCGCGTCGGGGCGTCCGTACAGGATATTGTCGCGGGCAGAACGGTTGAACATCGCGGTTTCCTGCGTGACCATGCCGATCTGCCGCCGCAGGCTTTCCTGCGTGATGTGGCGCACATCCTGACCTTCGACCAGAATGCGGCCCGTTTCGGTATCATAAAGCCGCAAAAGCAGCGACACGAGCGATGATTTGCCGGCACCTGATGCCCCGACGATGCCAATCTTCTCGCCCGCCGCAATCGACAGGGTAACATCCTTGACCCCGCCGCGCCGCCGGCCATAGGCGAAAGAGGCATTCTCGAAGTCGATGCGCCCGGTGATGCGCGGCAATTGCACGGCATCGGGCGCATCCGCCAGCGTATGGGGCACCGCCAGGGTGCGCATGCCGTCTTCAACCTCGCCCACGCTGGTATAGATGGAAATCAGGGTGAAACTGACCCAGCCGGTCATCTGCGCGATCCGCATCGCAATCGCGCCCGCCGCCGCAATATCGCCGACGCTGGCGCGCCCCTGCTGCCATAACAGCAGCGCCCCCCCGATCAGCAGCACCGGAAGAACCCCGGCCAGCGTCATCAGCGCATAGCGGAACCATGTGGAAATGACGCCGAATTCCAGCGAGCGGTCGCGAAAGACATCCATCGCCTTCAGCGCCACGCGGTCTTCGAACGCGGCATGGGCGAACAGCTTGACCGTCTTGACGTTGGTGATCGTATCCACGACCTGCCCCGACACCATGGCGCGCGACGCGGCCCGCGCGGCCGAGTTTTCGCGCACCCGGGGCAGGAAATAAAGGATCAGCCCGACATAGGCAACCAGCCAGACCGCAAGCGCGCCCGCAATCCGGATATCGATGACCAGCAGGTAGATCACCGACCCGATGATCGACGCCAGCGCAAAGGCCACCGTGTTGATCATTTCCGTCACCACATCGGTCACGGCGCGGGCAGCCTGCATCTGTTTCTGCGCGATGCGCCCGGCAAAATCATTGTCAAAGAAGGTGACGGCCTGTCCCAGGGTCCAGCGGTGCAGGCGGCTCAGGACCAGGGGCATCACATTCGGCCCGACGATGATCGAATTCGACGCAGCCGAAATGCCAAAGGACAGGGGGCGAAGCACCAGATAGAAGACAAGAAAGGCCAGGAGCAGGCTGAAATGATCGGCAAAGAAGCGGGTCGGCCCGCTGTCTGCCGCCGCATCGACGACCCGGCCCAGGATCAGCGCCGACACCACTTCGGTCGCACCGGCCACGGCCGAGATGGCGGCGGCAAGGAAAAGCATCGGCCAGGCCCCGGACAGGCACCAGCGGAAAAAGGCGGACAGCCGTTGCGGCGGGGCACCTTCGGCCGGTTCGAAAGGGCGGATCAATGCGCCCAGCCGCATCAGCGCACTCATTCTGCGGCGTCCTCAATGCCGATGAACCCGCCCGACTGGCGCGCCCAGAACCGGGCGTAAAGCCCGCCCCGCGCCAGAAGTTCCGCGTGGCTTCCCTGTTCTTCGATCCGGCCATCTTCCAGAACGATGATCCGGTCCATCGCCGCGATGGTGGACAGGCGGTGGGCAATGGCGATCACGGTCTTGCCCTTCATCACGCCGTAAAGCGTATCCTGAATGGCGGCCTCAACCTCGCTGTCCAAGGCACTGGTCGCCTCGTCTAGGATCAGGATCGGCGCATCCTTTAGGATGACGCGGGCCAGCGCCACGCGCTGCCGCTGCCCGCCCGACAGCTTGACGCCGCGTTCGCCGACATGGGCATCATAGCCCTGCCGCCCTTCCGGGTCTTCCAGCGTCAGGATGAACTCATGCGCCTCGGCGCGCCGGGCGGCTGCGATCATCTCGGCTTCCGATGCTTCGGGGCGACCGTATAGGATGTTGTCGTGCACCGACCGGTGCAGAAGCGACGAATCCTGCTGGACCATGCCGATCTGGCGGCGCAGGCTTTCCTGCGTGACCCCGGCAATATCCTGACCATCGATCAGGATCTGCCCGCTTTCGGTATCGTAAAAGCGCAGCATCAGCTTGACCAGCGTCGACTTGCCCGCGCCCGACCGGCCGATCAGCCCGATCTTTTCGCCGGGCGCAATGACAAGGCTGACATCCTGAAGCCCGCCAAAGCCGCGCCCGTAATGGTGCGCGACGTTGCGCAGCTCGATCCGCCCCGCACCGAAGGCCAGCGCAGGGGCATCCGGGCGATCCACCAGGGCAATGGGCTGTGCGATGGTTTCCATCCCTTCGGCCACAACCCCCAGCGCCTGCACCAGTGAGGTGGTTGCCCACATGATCCAGTAGGTCATGCTGTTCAGCCGCAGCACCAGCGCGCAGGTTGCCGCAACCGTCCCGACCGAGGCCTGCCCGTTGTACCAAAGGACAATCGCCCAGCCGGTGACAGAAACGATCAGCGCCGCGTTCAGAAGCGACAGCGCAAGATCCATCTTCGTCACAATCCGCATTTCGGACATGAAGGTGGACCGCGCATGTTCGATCGCCTCTTTGGCGTAGGCGACCTCTTTGTCGTGATGGGCGAAAAGCTTGACCGAATGAATGTTGGCATAGGCATCGACAACGCGGCCCGTCACCGCCGAGCGTGCATCCGATGACGCCTTGGATGCCGGGCCGGCCCGCCGCAGGGTCCAGCGCACAAGGGCCGCATACAGCGCAAACCAGACAAGCAGCGGCAGCATCAGGCGCGCGTCCGCCTCGGCCAGCATGATGGCCGCGCCAATGAAGGTGACGACGGCAAAGGCCACGGCATCAAAGGTCTGGAACACCGCGTCACCGGCGGCGGGCGGCGTATGCATGATACGGTTGGCGATGCGTCCGGCAAAATCGCCTTCAAACCAGCCGACCGGCTGGCGCAGCACATGGCGGTGCGCCCGCCAGCGGATCATCGTGCCAAAGTTCGGCAGGATGGTGTTGTGCAGCAGCGCCACATCGATCACCGCAACGGCCGGCCGCAGCACCAGCACCGCCAGCGCGACAGGGATGATCTCGGTGCCGTAGGCCGCCCAGACATCTGCGGGCGTATCCTGCCCCAGCAGATCGACCAGGCGTCCCACATACCAGATCAGGGCAACGTCGCTGGCGGCAACGATGACGGACAGCATCCCTGTAACGGCAAAGACCGCCCGGAAGGGGCGGCAGAACTGGGCAAGGAACGGCCAAAGCCGCCGGGGCGGCGTGTCGGCCTCCTCGTAGTCGAGGTAGGGATCGACGAGGCCCTCGAAAAAACGGAACAAAGGGGGAAGCCTCTCAGCGGTGTCCGGCGGGTATAGCGCCAATCCGCAGAAATGAAAACTGCCGGAGATCAGCGCAGCAGGTCTTCGCGGCGCAGCCGGAAGCCGGATGCGATCCAGCGCGCCTCCAGCGCGGCAAGCTCTTCGCCCAGCGCCGCGCCGGACAGCTGCGGCATCAGATCTGCGGCGCTGACCGGAAACCGCGCTGCGGCCCCTTGGGCGATGTCCTTGTCCCAACCGGGTGCAGGCGGTGCTTCCAGCAGGGCGGCCCGCGCAAGAACCACATTTGCAGCCATGTCCGGCCCATACCGGTAGCCAAGGGTTGCGGGCGGATCGTTCGAAGAAAGGCCGGCGCGCAGACTGTTCAGGGCTTTTGACTCGGCCCGGCTGAGGCGCAGGCGTTCCGCCGCATCCTTTCCGCCCAGCACCGCAAGACGCCGCAGCCAGTCGGGTCTGCGGCCCGCCTCCAGATGCACGAGAACCGGCAGCGCCCGGGCATCAGCGCCCGGTAGCACATGCCGCAGAATCCCTGCCTGCGCCATGGCCGCAACCGCCGGGGCCGGATCGCGCGCCGACAGCAGCTTTCGGGTTTCCGCACCCACCCTTTCGCGCGACAGCCTGTCCAGCCCTGCGGAATGGGCGGCGCAGGCCGCAAGCGCTTCGGCGTCAAGCCCCGCTTGCGGATCGCCGTACCAGGCGTGAAAGCGGAAAAAGCGCAGGATGCGAAGATAATCTTCGGTGATGCGCGCCCCGGCATCGCCGACAAAGCGCAGGCGGCGCGCCACCAGATCGGGCAGGGCATTCAGCGGATCAATGACCGTGCCATCCGGGGTCGCGTACAGCGCATTCATGGTGAAGTCCCGCCGCGCCGCATCCTCCTCCACACGGGAGGAAAAGGCGACCGTCGCATGACGGCCATGGGTTTCGACATCCTGCCGGAAGGTCGTGACCTCATGGGGAATGCCGTCGGCAACAACCGTGACCGTGCCATGCGCGATACCTGTGGGAACAGCCTTGAAACCGGCGGCTTCGGCATGCCGCAGGACGGTTACCGGTTCGGCATCCGTTGCAATATCGACATCCGCCACCGCTTCGCCAAGAAGCGCATTTCGCACGCAGCCACCCACCAGCAGGGCCCGATACCCCGCGTCGGTCAGCAGGGCGCAGACGGCCTGTGTCTGTGGCCGCGTCAGCCAGTCGCCCGTCACCCGCATGAGGACAGCCTGTCTGCCAGACCGCGCAGAATCCGGGCCGTGGCACCCCAGATGTAATAGGGGCCGTAAGGCACGGCATAATACCGCCGCCATTCATCCTGCCAGCGGCGGCGTTCAACGCGAAAGTTCGCCAGCGTGGTCACATGGGCGAGGGGCACGGTAAACACCTCTTCCACCTCGCCCGCCTCGGGCAGCGGGGTGAATTCGCCGGAAACGATGCCAAGGACCGGCGTCACCAGAAAGCCTGTAACGGTTTCATGCTGCGGCAATGTGCCCAGAACGGTGACACGGTCTTGCGGCAGGCCGACCTCTTCGCGGCTTTCCCTCAGGGCGGCCCCGATGGGGCCCCCGTCGCCGGGTTCTACCTTGCCGCCGGGAAAGGCAATCTGCCCGGGGTGATGCTTCAGCCGCGAAGAGCGCTTTGTCAGGATCAGATCGGCCCCCGATGGCCCGCTCCGGACAGCAATCAGCACCCCGGCGGGCCGCAGCGCACGGTCGGTCGGCAGCCGCAGCCCCGGATTGAGGTCGAAATCGGACGACTCCCGCATGGGCCGTGCCAGCGCCCGGGACAGAAGGCCGGGGTCAATCACGCTCGCCCGCAGCCTCTTGGGCATCACGGCCAAGCGTTCTGGGGTCAAACTCGTAATGGGCACCGCAGAACTGGCAATCGGCGGTCAGCACGCCGTCGTCAGTTGTCATCTGGCCGATGTCCGTCGCCGAATAGATCGACAGCGACCGGCGCACCTTTTGCGCTGAACAGGAACAGCCGAACCGCACAGGCTGCGCATCAAACACGCGCGGCCCTTCCTCGTGAAACAGGCGCACCAGCAGATCGGTTGGCTGCACTGACGGGCCGATCAGTTCCAGGTCCTCGACCGTATCCAGAAGCAGGTTTGCGCGTGTCCAGTTTTCGCCTTCTGCCCCGTCCAGAAGGTCGCGATGAGACAGCAAGCCACCTTCGCCCGATCCGGCGTCTGCCGCAGCCTCGAGCGAGGATTTGGGCATATGTTGCAGCATCACGCCGCCGGCGCGCCAATGCGGCCGTGTGCCGGGCGTCTGGGACCGGCCATAGGTCACGGAAAAACGGGTGGGCAACTGTTCGGACTGGGCAAAATACGTCTCTGCACAGGCAGACAGGGATCCGCCGACCAGGGGTGTGATGCCCTGATAGGGAACCATACCTTCGCCCTGATCGATCTGGATGGCAAAGTATCCCTCGCCGATCAGGGCGAAGGGATCATCCGTTTCGATCCCGTCCCTGTCGAAACTGGCATAGGCGCGAATGCGCGCCGCCTGCCCGTCTTCGGTCGGGCCATAGTAATCGGTGGCGATCATCTTCACCGCTCCGCTGCCACGCACCTGAATCGACAGCCGCCAGCGCAGCTTGATCGTCTGCCCGATCAGCGCGGTCAGCAGCGACGCTTCGGCGACTAGCGCCTCGATCTGCGGCGGATAGGCGTGTTGCGACAGGACCCGGTCCAGCACCCCGTCCAGCCGCGCAACGCGGCCACGGATATCTGACCGGTCAAGCTGAAACGGCAGGACGGTATCGTCCCAGGCGAGTTGTGGTCCGAGCATCGGGGGTTTCCTTGCCGCGTGGGCCTTGGCATACCGCAGCTATATAGGCACGGCAACCAAAGCACCAAGGGTGGGCCATGATCAGACGCTATGGAGAGCCGCTGAAGCCTGGCCAGCGCTATCGGCGCAGACCGGGGGTCTATGCGGTGCTGTTGCGGGGCGACAGCGTCCTGACAACCTTTCAGGTGGCCCCGGAGCCTGAATTCCAGTTGCCCGGCGGCGGCATTGATGCGGGCGAACACCCGGTTGCCGCCCTGCACCGCGAGGTGATCGAAGAAACCGGATGGAAGATCGATGTGATCCGGCGCATCGGTGCCTTCCGGCGCTTTACCTATATGCCGGAATACGACCTTTGGGCGGAAAAGCTGTGTGCGGTCTACCTGGCCCGCCCGGTCCTGCGCCTTGGCCCGCCAAGCGAGGCGGGCCATACAGCCGTCTGGCTGCCGGTCAACGAAGCCGTGGCGCGCCTTGGAAACCCCGGCGACCGCGCCATGCTGGCATCCCTTACAGGCTGGGGCCGCGCCAGTCGAAGATGACGCCGGACACGTCATCGCGGAAATCAAGGCCCCCCGCGTGGCGCTGCAGTTCCGACACCAGCGCATCCATCAGGCCCGGGCTGGTCAGCCGGGCGTGCTGCCGCAGGATGCGCGCAAGTCCATCCTCGCCCAGTTCGATGCCGGTCGGATCGGCGCATTCGGTGATGCCGTCAGACATCAGGAACAACCTGTCGCCGGGGCGAAGCTGTGCCTCGATCCGGTCATAGCCCGCCGCGCCGATCAGGCCCACGGGAAGGCCGCCCTCGCCCAGATATTCCACCGCGCCATCCGCCCGCAGGATGGCCGGATGCGGATGGCCGGCCTGTACCAGGGCGACGTGCCCGGTTTCCAGATCAACTTCGGCATAGGCCATGGTGAAATACTGATCCACCTGCATGTCGTCGATCATCATGCGGTTGAACCGGGCGGCGACAGCCTCGGGCGGAAGGGCCTGAATCTCGCCATTCGCCCCGGCAGACAGGGCATAGTTCAGTTCCGGTGCCGCCCCGGACAAATGGCCTGCAAGCCGCGCCGTCATCATCGCCGAGGCAACGCCGTGACCCGAAACATCGACGGCATAAACGGCAACACGCCGCGAATCGATGCGGAACCACCCCACCAGATCGCCGCCGACATGGCCCGAAGGCCGCAGCAGGATCGACACCGCGGCATGCCCGAAATCGCGGTGGCGTTCGCGCACGAAGGTCTGCTGCACCTTTCGCGCCTCGATCAGATCGCGGTCAAGCGAATCATACACGGCCTGAAGTTCGTCCAAGGTAGAGCGGACAAGGCGGTTCTTTTCCAGCAGTTCCTGCTGCATGGTCAGCACACGTTCGCCGGCGCGCATGCGGGCGCGCAGTTCATCTGGGTTGATCGGCTTTGACAGGAAATCATCCGCCCCGGCATCCAGCCCGTCGGCCACTTCGGCCTTGTCGGATTTCGACGTCAGCAGAATGAAATAGCCGTAGCCGTCGTGCGGCATGGCACGGACCGCGCGGCACAGGTCCAGCCCGCTCATCCCCGGCATGCCCCAGTCACTGAGGATCATGTGAAAGGCCGTATCCTGGCACAGCTTCAGCGCCGCCTCGCCCGAGTCGGCCTCTGTCACCCGGTACCCCCAGCGGGCAAGGGACAGGGACAGAACGCGGCGCTGGGCGGCACTGTCATCGACCACCAGAACGCGGCGCGGGACAATGGGGTTGTTGCTCACCTTCGGGTCCGGAACAAAAAGGAACTCTGCCTGCACGATGACCTCCATATCGATCGTGATCCGCAGGGTTGTCCGATCCTGGTTAAGGACGGGTGAACGATAAAGATAATGACAGATTCTTTTTGTACCGCCTTTTCGGATTACCGGGCGTTAAGGCTGCCGGGCCAGACTGGCCCTGTGTGTAAAGGCGCAAGCCGGGGCAAGGAGTATGACATGATCGACTGGGATCGCGTAGCGAGCCTGCGCGGGGAAATTGGCGCCGCCGATTTCGCGGAGGTGGTAGAGATGTTCCTGACCGAATCAGATGCTGCGGTGGCGCGGCTGCTGGCCGGAAAACCCGATCCGACTTTGGAGGCGGATCTGCACTTCCTGAAGGGAAGCGCGCTGAACCTTGGGTTCCGGCACCTGGCGGCCCTGTGCAGCGCGGGCGAAAAGCGCGCGGCAGTGGGCGCTGCGGTGGATGTGGCAGAGGTGGCGGAAAGCTTTGCGGCAACCCGCCGGGCCTTTGAGGCTGGCCTCGGCGGCAGCCGGGCCGCCTGAGCCGGTCAGATCAGGAATTCGGCCAGCGCCTCGTCCCGGGTGATGTCGCGGTAGGTAAAGCCTGCCGCATCCATGCGCCCGAACAGCTGATCGAAATTCAGCGCCTCGCGGGTTTCGATGCCGATCAGCACCGATCCGAAATTGCGCGCCGATTTCTTGAGGTATTCAAACCGGGCGATGTCATCATCCGGACCCAGCATCATCAGGAACTCGCGCAGCGCGCCGGGGCGCTGCGGCATGCGCAGGATAAGGTACTTCTTCACCCCGCAGTAGCGCTGGGCGCGTTCCTTCACCTCTGGCAGACGCTCGAAATCGAAATTGCCGCCGGATGTGACGCAAACCACCGTCCGGCCACGGATCGTTTCGGCCAGATCGGGCAGCACATCCACCGCCAGCGCACCCGCCGGTTCCAGAACGATGCCCTCGATGTTCAGGAATTGCAGCATGGTGACGCAGATGCGGTCTTCGGGGGCCAGCAGCACATGCGCCGGGTCGATCCAGTTCAGGCGGGAATAGTTGTTTGCCCCGATCCGCGCCACCGCCGCGCCATCGACAAAGCTGTTGACGCGGGGCAAGGTGTCGGGCGCGCCCGCCGCCAGGGCTGCCGTCAGGCTGGCCCCCCCCAGCGGCTCGACAAAGCGGTAGGTCGTTTCGGGGGCGCAATCGCGCAGATAGCCCGTGACACCCGATGCCAGCCCGCCGCCACCCACCGGCAGGATGACCAGATCGGGCGCACGGCCAAGCTGACCGAGTATTTCCACGGCAACGCTTGCCTGACCCTCGATCACATCCGGATCATCGAAGGGCGACAGGAAATGGGCACCGGTCTGCGCGCAGAACGCTTGCGCCGCGGCCAGGGTCTGATCGAAATAGTCGCCGGTCAGCACAATCTGCACCGCGTCGCCGCCGAAGGTGCGGGTCTTGTCGATCTTCTGCTGCGGCGTGGTCACCGGCATGAAGATGGTGCCCTGCACGCCGAAATGGCGGCAGGCATAGGCCACCCCCTGCGCATGGTTCCCGGCACTGGCGCAGACAAACAGCCGCTGGTCCGGATGGGCGGAAAGATGCTTGCGCAGCGCCGTGAAGGCCCCACGCAGCTTGTAGCTGCGCACAGGACTGAGGTCTTCGCGTTTCAGCCAGATTTCGGCATCATACTGCTGGCACAGATGATCGTTCCGCTGCAGCGGCGTTTCCGGGAAGAGCTGGCGCAAGGCGCGGGTGGCGGCGCGGGCCGCATCGGTGAACTGGGTCATCGGGCGATTAAGCGTGCCCTGCCGGAAAAAACAAGCCTCAGAGTCTGATTCAAAACTATGCGAGCGTTTTCATATCCTTGCGAGATAGCGGGTGACGCGTCGGATGCGGGCAATAAGGGCCCATGCCTTGGCGCTGGCGATCGATCTTTCCCGGTCCTTTGACGGGTGGCGGCACCGCCCCGGCCAGGCAAGGGTATGCCCGGCGACCCGTCGGCGGGGCAGGCCAGCGAAGCCATTTGCGATGTCGGAGCGTTTGACAATCCGGACGGTCCATCGTCCGGCAGCTTTCAGGGCGTCCCGCAGTTTGGGGCCGGCATGGCCGCCGTCGGCAAAGATATGGCGCAGCATGGGAGAGCGCGCAGCGACAACCGCCAGCACATCCGGCGCGCCATCGCGGTCCTGAATTCCGGTGCCGTGGACCCTGGTCGCGACGGGCAATCCGGTCGTATCGGTGACGATATGGCGTTTGCGCCCCTTGATCCGCTTACCGGTGCCATATCCTGTAACCCCCCTACTTTCCGTGGCTTTAACGCTCTGGCTGTCGATGATGTCGGCCATCGGCGCGGCTTTGCGGCCCTCGGCCAGACGTGCGATTCTGATCGGTTTGCCGTTGATCCCCTCCGGCAGACCATCCCTGCGCCACGCGCAGAAACAGCCGCGCACCGTGGAAACCGGCGGGACATCATCGGGCAGCATGCGCCATTGGCAACCGGTCGTCGCGGTGGACAGGATCGCGTCGGACACACCGTGCAGATCTGTCCGACGGGGGCGACCGACAGGCCTGACCGCAGGCATCAGCGGCTCCACAAGCGCCCATTCCGCGTCGGTCCAATCACTTGCGGACCTGTCGCCCAATGGGGCATGTCGGAATCGGGTGAGTTCGGTTCAAGCCATCGTGGTCTGCGCGCAGCCTTGCAACCGAACAGACTCACAACCTGCTGAACTCACTCAATTCGTTTCAAGTCAGGCTCTCAGGTAATCACTCTGAGAATGAGTGCGCTTTCCGACATGCCCTGCATCCAGGCTGTTACCTGTGGCGACCGGCGCCAAGCGGGAAGGCAGGCTGCCATGCAAAGCCTGACAGAGTTCAGTCTGCAAGGTCAGGTGGCCGCAGCTGGCACGCAGGCACATGCCCAGGACGCATCATCTGACGAAGGGCTTGCGCTGCGACCCGCCGCCACAGGCGCGGCGCCGATGCCGGGTGCCGACAGCCTGCCTGCCCGTCCCGCGTCCGTCACGGGCCGAGGGGGGCAAACAGGTCCTGCACCGTGGCCTCATCCAGCAAGGCCTCTGCGGCGCCCGCATCCTCGTCAAACAGCGCATCGGCAAGGGCCTGCTTGCGCGCCTGCATGTGAAGGATTTTCTCCTCAACTGTGTCGGCTGCGACAAGGCGGTGCACGAAAACCGGCCTGTCCTGCCCGATCCGGTGCGTGCGGTCCATCGCCTGACGCTCGACAGCCGGGTTCCACCACGGGTCATACAGAATCACGGTATCCGCCTCTGTCAGGGTCAGACCCACCCCGCCGGCCTTGAGGCTGAGCAGAAATACCGGCGCGTCACCCTGCGCGAAGCCCGCAAGAACCTTGTCACGGTTCTTGGTCTGCCCGGTCAGGCAAAGGTAAGGGATGCCGGCCAGGTTCAGATCGGCCTCGATCAGTTCCAGCATCCCGACGAATTGCGAGAACACCAGAACCCGGCGGCCTTCCGCGACCAGTTCCTGCAGCAATTCCAGCAGCCGCGCGCGCTTGGCACTGTCGGTCACCGCGCGCGCGGCCTCTGTCTTGACAAGGCCGGGGTCGCAGCAGACCTGCCGCAGTTTCAGCAGGGCATCCAGGACGGTGATCCGCGCTGCCGCCAGTCCGCGCGCCGTGATCGCTTCGCGCACGCGCCGGTCCATCGCACTGCGCACGGATTCGTAAAGTGTCTGTTGCGAACGCGGCAACACCACCCGCTCCAGTATTTCGGTCTTGGGCGGAAGTTCCGCCGCGACCTGGCCTTTGGTGCGGCGCAGCATGAAGGGGCGCAGGCGGCGGTTGAGCCGGGCTTGCGCGGCCCTGTCGCCCTGCTTTTCAATGGGGGTGCGGAAGTGCTTCTGAAACCCCTTGCGGTCGCCCAGCAAACCCGGATTGATCCAGTCGATCAAGGTCCAGATATCCTGCAGCGAATTTTCCAGCGGGGTGCCGGTCAGCGCCAGCCGCCCCGTGGCGGGAATGTCGCGCAGGGTCTTTGCCATCTGCGCGGCGGGGTTCTTGAGGGTCTGCGCCTCGTCCAGAATGACCAGCGGCCAGTTCTGCGCCGCCAGCCAGCCGCTGTCACGCGCCAGCAGCGGATAGGTCGTGACCACCAGATCGGCCTGAAGGGCGTCGTCGCGCAGGTCTGCGCGCCCCGTGCCATGCAAGGTGACAAGGCGCAGCCCGGGGGTGAACTGCGCCGCCTGGGACTGCCAGCCATACAGCAGGCTTGTCGGCACGATCAGCAGGGCCGGCCCCTTTGCCCCGGCCTCGCGCCGCGCCTGCAACAGGGCAAGAACCTGCACCGTCTTGCCCAGCCCCATGTCATCGGCCAGAACAGCGCCGAAACCCGCCCCAAGCAGGCTTGCCATCCAGGCCATGCCAAAGGCCTGATATCCGCGCAACAGCGCGTTCAACCCTTGGGGCGGGGCAATATGCTGGCCCGCAGCCAGCGCCTGAAGGCTGCGGGCCAGCGGCACGATGCCCGCATGATCGGCAAAGCGAACCCTGCTGCCCGACAGCGCCTCCTGCACAAGCCGCGCAACCGAAGCCTCTGACGGGTGCAGCGCGCCCAGTTCGGCATAATGCGTCAGGAACAGATGCAACACGGGTGCCAGCGGGCTGAGGTCAAGGGCCGAATAACCCGCCTTGCCCAGGTTCAGATAGACCGGACGATCCGCCAGAAGCTGCGCCAGCGCAGCGGCATCGGGGGGGCCGTGCCAGTCATCGCGCATCTGTTCAAGAAAGGCCGCGACAAGCGGGGCCAGATCCACCGCCTTGCCACCGATTTCGGCCTGAAACCCCAGCGAAAACCAGTCATTGCCCTGAAACGCCGCGCCGCCCTCGCGGCGGGTTGCGACCGTCAGTCCGGCCACCTCCGTGCTTTTGCGAAAGGGCCAGCGGGCGGTCTGGTTGATCTCCCACCCTTCGCGCTGCAAACCGGGAATCGTTCGGAAGGCAAAGTCCAGCGCGTTGTGTTCGCGCACCGGTTGCAGGGTTTCGCTGTTCACTTCACCGGCTGCGAAGACAAGATCGCACTGCAGCATCCGCTTACCCGGACGATAAAGCGCCAGCTCTTCAACCGGGCGGGCACCGGCCTGCAGCAGGCGTGCCCTGCAGGCGGCTTCCCAGCCGGGGTCCCGCAGCAGGGTCACGATCCCGCCGTCTTCCACCAGGCGCGGCTCTGCACCGTCGTCCCCCACCTCTTGCCCGTCATAGGCGAAACGCAATGTCAACACCGGCAGTTGCACGGAACTGCCCCAGCCCCTTGATCCGTCCCGCGCCGTCTCGGCCCCCAGCGTCAGCCGCGCGATCCTTTGCCTGGCCGCACGCCGTGTCCGGCGGACCGCGCGCGGTCGGGGAAGCGCAAGGTCCGCAAGGGTGTCTGGCAGGGCCGCAGCCAGCCCTTCGGCATCATCGGGCGCGACATCAGGACTGCCCATGACCAGACGCAGCACATCGGGTGCCACCGGATGGGCAAGGACACCGATCTGCCCCTGCGCAGGATCGAGCCAGAACGTCGCCCCCTCCAGGCCACGCAATCCAAGCGGCTGGCCCGTGTCCTCCTCAAACCCAAGCCGCTGGTTGCCGTCTGCCGCCATGCGCCAGGCCAGCCGCGCCTCCGGGCATCTTTCAGACCAGGCCAGCGGCACCCCTGCGGAACTGTCATGCAGGAAACGTCCCGTATCGCACAAGCGACGGATCAGGGCGGTTGCATCCTGCCCCCGGATCCGGAACATTCCCGGCAGGCCAAAGCTGTAATGCGTATCCCAAAGCTGCCCCTGCGCCAACGCCGCCAGAAGCTCCAGATCGACCGGGCGGATGAACTGTGCCGGCTCGGTGCTGCGCAGGACATGCAGCGCATCATAGCGCCGGACAGACCTGTTAAACCCCGTACCCGCAGCGTTGAGGCGCCCCTTGAACATCTCGATGCGGACGGCCGGATCATTCGGGACCAACACGTAAAGCAGGCGGTCCTTCACGCTGTCCGGGTAGTCCCGCGGGCGCAAACCGGGGGCTGCCGCCGCTCTGGCACTGTCATTGATCCGGGTCACCCAGCCCTGCAAAGGTGCGGGCAGTCCTATCCTGCCGCCGGCGCGCCTTGACCATGCCATCACTGCGGCGGCCACATGCTTGCAATTGTGTCCAACGGGGCAGGAACATTTGCCGTCAACAAAGCGGTGCGCAAGAACGATCCGCTGCCGGTAGCTTTGCCCCCGCCCGTTCTTCACCAGCCCCCTGAGCGTGCCATCCGTCTCCAGTTCGACGGAAGAGACCAGCCCCTGTTGCACGTAGCCGCGCGCCCGTTCCAGGGTGACCGCATCAAAAGAAGCGTTGAGCCGGTGATCCATGATTGCCCCCCGGATCGGTTGTCCCTGCTTTGCGGTCCGCGCGCAAGCTCATGGCTCATGCCCGGCCCGCGAGGCCGGCGTCAGCCATGTATGGATGGCTCTCGCGTGGCAAGGGGGCGGTGATCTTTGGCGACTGGTGGGGTGCGGCCATGTATTCGGCGTCTCATCTGCGGTGATATCCGCGCGCCCTGATGAACATCCGCGTGAGGCTGGTGTCCCTATCAATGGCACCCGCTTTGTGCGCTCCGGTTCGAACGGGGTATGCCTGCCTTGCATCCGTCAGTGTGCCATCATCTCACTTTGCCCTTGCCATTCTGTTCAGGCCGCCATCGGCCCGGAATTCATCGCTCTCACGTCGCCCGCCAGGCTTCGCCGGTTCTCGGCATGGCCCAGATCGCACGCGCCATGCGGTTGGCGCGTGCGATGGCCACAACCTTCACCGGCTTCTTCGCCAGCATGCGTCCCAGCCAATCCGCCCCCGGGTCAGCCCTTTTTCGGGCCGAGATCACTCCCATGGCCCCGAGGGAGAGCAGCCTGCGGATGTATCGGTTGCCCATCTTCGAAATGGCACCCAACCGCTCCTTGCCGCCACTCGAATGTGGCTTGGGCGTCAGCCCTAGCCAGGCCGACAGATCGCGGGCGGAACGGAAGGCCGATACGTCCGGGACCGTGGCCCCCAGCACGCTGGCCGTGATCGGGCCAATGCCCGGCATCGTTTGCAGCCGCCGCGCGGTCTCGTCCGCCTCGGCGGCGCGTCGCAGATCGGCGGTGATGGCGTCGATACGCCTCTTCGTGTCGCGGAACTGACCGACGAGCAGATCGAGCGGCATCCGCGCTTCGGCTGGCAGATCGGCCGCCTCCGCGTCTGTAACGAGACGGCCCATGTTGTGGACGCCCTTGGGCACGACAAGGCCGAACTCTCCCAGATGGGCGCGGATCGCATTCGCAAGCTGGGTCAGCTGACGGACGAGGAAATCCCGTGTTCTATGCTGCATCAACACCGCTTGCTGCGCCTCGGACTTGACCGGCACGAAGCGCATCGTCGGTTGCAGCACCGCGGTGCAAATGGCTTCCGCATCGGCAGCATCGGTCTTGCCCCGCTTCACGAAGGGCTTGACGTAAGACGGCGGCATCAGCGCCGCACCTCATGGCCGAACTTCGCCAGTTCCCGCGCCCAATGATGCGCCCCCGCGCAGGCTTCGATGCCGATCAGGCACGGCACCAAGCGCGAGAAGACCAGCTGAACCTGCGCCCGCCGGACCTGCCAGCGCACGACAACCGCCCCGGCGGCATCAACCGCGTGGACCTGGAACACGGTCTTGGCAAGATCCAGCCCGACAGTGGTAATCCCCTTCACGGATAGCTCCCTTCATAGGTTGGTGTAACAACACCCAATGTGGCACATTGCGATGCCGGGAGCGGGAGCCATCCACACCATCAATGGCGCGCTCGCTGGCTTGATGTCGATCAGGAGATGCAGCGGCCCCAGTGAGCCGCGATACGGGATGTTGACCTTCAGAGCCTTCTGGCGACGGCTGAGCGTGCTGAAGTCCGGCACCGCCCAGTCCAGGCCGATCAGGTGCAGCAGGCTCTTGACGAAACCTGTCGTCTGCCTGAGTGCCATGCCGAACAGCACCTTCATGGTCGGGCAGGTCCGGATCGCGGCATCGCTGTCGACCGCGCTTGCCGACCGGCGCAGCCTTCCAGGTCATGGCGGGATCGAACCAGATCGTCAGCAAGCCGCGGCGCCTGAGCGCTGTGTTATAGGCTGGCCAGTTCCTGGTCTTATAGGCGGGGGGGTGTCAGGGGAATCGCGTTTGAAACTGTCAGGCCGTGTTCATGAAAAAATCTGGTGGAATTCGCTGTAGAACTCGACCAGAAGCGCCCCATTATTCCATGTATGTTCACGTCTGGAAGCACCGAAATCCCAAACGCGATGGCCCTGCCATCCATCATGGGATCACTCCGATAAACTCGCCACGCTTATGATGATATTGGTCTTCAGTTTTGCGCACTTCGCGCAGGCCGGTCAGGCCCGCCGCCTTCAGCGCCCGGAACGTCTCTGCCCGGTACACGGGGTATTCACACTTGAGGTCGCCCGACCAGAACGGAATGCCGTCCAGCACCGCGCGCAGCGCCGCGTTGTGCAGAATGTCATAGCGCCCGCGACGATCAAGGATGCTGGGGAACATCTCAGAAAAAATGGTGGTCTCGGGCAGCTTCTGGCCTGTTGCCTTTTCCATCGCATCGGCTGCATCGACGTCGAACGACACCTGATGGCGTTGTACCCAGCGGAAATAGGGCCGGTCAATCGCCACGCCGCCCTTTGACCGGATCGTCACCGGCCAGAAATAACTGCCGCCCGGAAACAGCCCTTCCAGAACCTGCACGGCCCGCTCACTGACAAGGCCAAGCCCCCCCCGGATGTGATATCGGGGATCAGCGGGATCAGGTCGTCATGGTCAACGCGGAGATCGTACAGGAACGGCGCAAAGGCCTGTGGCGGGGCTTGGATTTCTTCGCGAAACCACAGCGGCCCCACCGCAGGCGGCAGCGGAACATCCCGCCGGTAGACAGAAGGGCGCTTCCATTCCGGGAACTCAGGATAATAGCCGAACACTGCTTCTTTTGGACCATATGTAAATGGCATCCTGCCCACGCTGTTGCTGAACTTGGCATAGAACCGCGCGGCGTGGCGTGGCGTGGCTGCAGTTCCGGGATTTCTGTCGTGAAACGGGCGCTATAGGCCATCACGGCTCTCCCTCTACAGGGCGTTGCGTGACCGCAGTTGTGCCCAGGGCCTCTGGCCCTGTTCCAAGGGTCAGGTCGATGTCATTGCCAAGATCTTTTGCCATCAGTCTATATGCCCTATCGATTCCCAGGGATTGTACGGCGGTTCTTCGCTGTGTTTGCTGCTACTCTCCGCTGTGTTTTCGATCAGGCCGGTCAGCCGCGCTGCCTTCAGCGCATGAAAACACCGGCTGGTGAAAAGCGGGGAATACAAGTTAAAGTGAAAGCCCCAGTAGGGCAGCCCCTGCAGATAGGCGCGCAGCGGCATATTATGGATCATCTGCCATTGCTTTTCATCGCCGAAGGATGGACGAAAGTTCCACTCATCCGCGCGCTTCGGTTCCGGTTCCCCCGAAACCTTGTCCGCGTTGAAAAACAGCCGGTGGCGCGGCACCCAGTAGAAATAATCGCGCTCGGTGCGCGCGCCATTGGCCGCCGTGATCGTGGTGGCAATAAAATAGCTGCCGTCGGGAAACTGCGCCTCCAGCACCGCGCGCGCCCGGTCGCTGACCAGGGGTATCGATGGCCTGGCGAACACATCCGGGATCAATGCCAGCATCGCCGGGTCTTTCACCCGCCTCGGCGGGGCGTAGGGGGCAAAGGCCGAAGGCGGCGCCGTCAGAACGACATGGCTCCAGCGCCACCCAATATCGTCCGGCAGGCTTTGCGGGTGGCGGTATGCCCCGCCGCGATACCATTTTGCTTCGTCCGGGTCTACCTTGCCGGACGGAAAGAGCGGGGCTAGGGTCTCGAACTGCACATGTTTCGCCCACGAGCCCATCAGGGCATAAAAGGTAGCCTCGCGCATCACCCTGCCATCAGGGTTTTCGATGAACGGCGGGCGGGTATCTACGAATTCTTTAGGAACGTGTTGCCGCGCACCGTTCTTGAAGACCATGAGATGGTAGGTTTCGTATTCTTCATATCTGTCCACCTCGCCGTTGCCCCATTCAGGGTTGTGAACGACGCCTATCAGTTTTTCTTCCCCGGTCTCAGACATGGCTGTTCTCCCCATGCTGGGGGCCATTGCCCCTCAGCCCAGGACCAAAGGCACGGCCCGGCGCTGCGGCGCGCGGCTGCGGGGTGTTTTCGTGGAAGGGTCGATTATGGGCCATCACGGTTCCTCCCTTCGGGGCGATGCGTGGCCGTCGCCACAGCCACAACGCCCGTCGCCGGAAACCCCGCAGCACCGCGCTGCCGCCCTTGCCCCCTGCCGGCGCCCTGCTGCGCCACCCAATGCCAGATGCCGCATCCCGGTCACACCTTTGCCAACCTGCGATTGCACGCAGAGCAAAGCCTGCAGGCAAAAAATGAAAGCTGTTCACAGATTCGTCAACAGTCCGGACGCGCTTCGTGCAGGATTTCTTAACCATAAAGCGAGGTGTGACCATCTGCCTGATCCTTCGGCACAGGCACCCCAGGATCAGCCCGCCCCCGGCCCGTGCCGTTCCACAAAACCGACCCACTTCGGCAGGCAGACCGACAGGTCATAGCGTTCCACGACCCGCTCCCGCGCAACCTGCGCCAGCGGGCGCAGCGCCGCCGGATTGGCCAGTGCCTCGGTCAGCGCGGCGGACCAGCCGGGCACATCGAAGAAGTCCACCAGCCGGCCGCTGACCCCGTCTTCAAGGCCCTCTTCCACCGGGGGCGTGCGCGAGGCAACGACAGGTGCCCCTGCCGCCATCGCCTCGAGCAGGGACCAGCTGAGCACGAAGGGGTAAGTCAGATAGGCATGTACCCGGCTGACCTGCATCAGGGCGACAAAGATGTTGTGGGGAACCTGCCCCACGAAATGCACCCGGGCGAGGTCAAGCTGCGCGCCCACCTCGGCCAGCAGCGCCTGTTTCCAGCTGCCGCCCCCCGGCGGCGGGCCGCCGTAGCTGACCCCGTCCGCCCCCACGATCACCACCCGCGCCTGCGGGCGCGCCCGCAGCACGGCGGGAAGCGCGCGCATGAAGATGTGAAACCCCCGGTAGGGTTCCAGATTGCGGTTCACAAAGGTCAGCACCTCATCCCCCGGCCGCAGCACAAGGCCCGAGGCCTGCAGCGTCACGGATGCCGCCGGGTCCGGCCGGATCCGCGCCGTGTCGATGCCTTCATGCGCCACCTCGATCAGGCCCTGCAGCACCGCCGGAAAGGAAGAGGCCTGCCAGCGCGTCGGCAGCAGGGCGGCATCGGCATGCAGCATCGCCTGGCCCAGATGGGCCGAGCGCGCCCGCGCGACAATGGCATTGTCCAGCGTCGGTGCCGTGACCTCGGGGTCAAAGCCGGTGTCAAAGCCGGTGCTGTTGTAATAGAACTCGGGGTAGACCAGCAGCTTTGCCTGTGGCCAGACCTCTTTGAGAAACAGCGTCTCGCCCCAGCCGCTGTGGCCGAAGATGACATCGGGATGATACCCCTCGCCGTCGCGCAGCCGCGCCGCCGCCCGTGCCGCCGCCACGCCGCGGTCTGCCATGGTGCCATAGGTTCTGGCCACGGGGGACGGCGCGGCACCGGGCGGCGGCGTGGCCTGAGTGTAGCGGGTGACCGGAAAGGCAAGCGGGCGGCGGTTGCCGGCAGCCGTCAGGCCGCGGCAGTCATGCCCGCGCGCCTGCAGTGCCGGCACAAGATGCAGGAACTGCCCCGGCAGGTTCTGATGAACAAGAAGAACCTTCATTCGTGACCCGAAAAACCCGGCGAACGCGCCGCCCGGCCTGAAGCTGGCCTGACGGGGCGCCGGGATCAAGGGGCTTGAAGCCCGCCCGGCATTCCCCCGCCCGCCGCGCGGCCCGCACCCCGCCAGCGGCGCAGGCCCACGGGTGCCCTGACGCCCTTGCGCAGGACCGGGGCGGATGCGGCGCGGCGCGGGGCGACACCGGTCAAGGCCCTGGCCAGGGGTGCCGCGATCATGGGCCCGCCCATCAGCGCCTGGCGCACCAGGGGCAGCGTCCGGCCCGGTCAGCGCGGGCGTGACCGTCTTTGCCCGCGCCAGCCGGGCCTTGGCAGCCCCGGGGGCATGCCGCCGATGCCGCCGCACGGGGGGGGCTGGCAGGCGGGCCTGCGGACAAGCCTGCCGAAACCGGCGGTCTGCGGCGGCACCCCGCGGTCAGGGCACCCGGTCGGGCCGTTCCGGCGCAGCTTGCCGGTCGGCTTCAGGGGGGTGGCGATCCTGCGCCGAAGGGTCGCCCCCCTTCTGCAGGGCCGGGGCCTCTGCCCGGCCCGCGAGGCCGGCGTCAGCCAGTTGCCCGGGGTCCGGCAGGTCGCGCAGCGACTGCATCCCGAAGGCGGCAAGGAAGGTCTCGGTAGTGACAAAGGTATGGGGTGCGCCGCGGCGGGGTTCGCGCGGGCCGGTGCCGATCAGCTCATGGCCCGCCAGCCGCCCGATCAGGTCGCGGCTGATCTCTGTCCCGAAAATCTCCTTCAGCCCCTCGCGGCTGACCGGCTGGTGAAAGGCAATCGCCGCCAGCACGGCCAGATCGAACTCTGACAGGGTCAGGGCCTGCCCGCCCACATCCGCTGCGGCGCGGATGGCCGGGGCATAGGCGGGCCCGGTGCGCAGCATCCAGCCCGCACCGACCTGCGCCACCGCATAGGGGCGCCCCTCCAGATCGATGGCCAGGTCTTCGATCAGCAGATCGACCGAGGCCCCCTGCCCCACCACCCGCGCCAGATGCTCGCGCACCACCGGGGTCGCGCTCGCGAACAGCACCGCCTCGATCCGGCGCAGCCATGCGCGCCAGCGCAGATCGGGCGGCAGATCGGCCAGGTCCCGGTCAAGCCCGGCCTTGCCGCGCCGCACCATGGTCAGACCCCGTAGAGGCGGAACATGTCCCGCCCGGTCAGTTCGCGGACAGCGCCCAGGCTGACCAGCCGCTCGCACAGCCGCCGCGCGGCCCGGTCTGACAGGCGGCCGGGCATTATCGGACGCAAGGAACCAGCATCGCGACATGTTGGTTCTGCAACGTTCAGACGCCGTCGATCAGGATGTCCAGCGCGCGTTTCAGCGCGTCACGCTCGGCCGCAAGGCTGGCAACCACTTCGCGCAGTTCCGCGCCCTGAATGGCGGCCAGTTCCTGCACTCGGACAATCCAGGCCTTGCCGTCAATCTCGATCTTCGGTGTCAGGCCGGGAAATTCCGCATAGCGCCCGGCTTCGCGCAGGGGAGCCACGATCCGCGAGGCCTCGATGCCGATCAGGTCGGTCTGCAGGTCCACGACCAGCGTGCCGCCCTTCAGGCGAAATACGTCGAACTGCGCCATGTCGCCGGTCCCTCAGAACGTGCGAAACCCTGCGAGGGGCAATCCCTCGCGGGCCAGTTCTTCCGCATAGGCCGCATTCGCTGCCCGGTTTTCCTCGCGCCAGAGCCGATTGCGCTCGACCTTCGTCGCCTCGGCAATTGCCGCTTCGGCAAGGCGCGACATGTTGAGACCAAGCGCACGGGCCGTCGCGGCCACCTCGGCATCGAGCGTCAGATTTACCTTCACGCGGCCCATCGAAAACTCCGGCATCATCCGTATGGAAAAGGAGTATAAGTTGAGGGAAGCCAGGGAACAAGACGAACCGCCGCCGATTTCCCTGCCCTCTCGGGTCGCGGGCTCTGGCACGCTGGACAGGCTGGTCGAAACCGCACGTGACTACGCAAGACAGGCGGCGTCAGAGAACACGCTGAAGGCCTACGCCAAGGATTGGGCTCACTTCGCCCGTTGGTGCCGGATGCGCGGGGCGGACCCCCTGCCCCAGTCCCCGCAGCTGATCGGCCTTTATGTCGCTGATCTGGCGGCACCTGGAGGCAAGGCCCCTGCCCTTTCGGTGTCGTCCATCGAGCGCCGCCTCTCGGGCCTCACCTGGGGCTATGCACAGCGCGGCGAACGGCTAGACCGCAAGGACCGCCACATCGCCACCGTGCTGGCCGGGATCCGGCGCAAACATGCGCGACCGCCCGCGCAGAAGGAAGCGATCCTGCCGGAAGACCTGCGCGACATGCTGGCCACCCTGCCCCACGATCTGCGCGGCCTGCGTGACAGAGCGATCCTGCTGATCGGCTTTGCGGGCGGCCTGCGCCGCTCCGAAATCGTCAGCCTCGATCATGGCAAGGATGACACGCCCGACTCGGGTGGCTGGATCGAGATCATGGAGGACGGCACCCTGATCACCCTGCGCGGCAAGACCGGCTGGCGCGAGGTGGAGATTGCCCGGGGATCAGCGGACCAGACCTGCCCGGTCCATGCCCTGACGCAATGGCTGCACTATGCCAGGATCGACTTCGGCCCCCTCTTCGTCGCGGTCAGCCGCAACGGGCTGAAAGCGACGGGCGAACGGCTCTCGGACAAGCACGTCGCCCGGCTCATCAAGGCCTGCGCCCGCGATGCTGGCCTGCGCCCTGACCTGCCTGAGAAGGAGCGCGTCGCCCTCTTCTCGGGGCACTCTCTGCGCGCGGGCCTCGCCAGCAGTGCCGAGGTGGGTGAACGCTATATCCAGAAACAACTTGGTCATGCCTCGGCTGAGATGACCCGCCGCTACCAGCGGCGCCGCGACAGGTTCCGCGTCAACCTGACCAAGGCTGCGGGGCTGTGAAGCACACCTAAGCCTTTCCTTAATCCGGAATATCTGTGTAAGCCGGAATTTAGGCCAAGGAGTCTGCCATGAAAACCATGTCCGCCACACTCGCCAGCAAGGAATTCGGGCGCTTCATCGACGCGGCAAAACGCGAACCCATCTTGCTGACAAAGAAAGGGGCACCTCGAAAAATTGCCCCGACTTGACCGTTGCGGTATGATAGGCGGGGTGTTCCGCGGCTTGGGGTGTGGCGATGCCGCAGATGGGTTTCTTTTATCTTTCAGACCGCTACGCGAGCCTTGACGCCAGGAGGGACCCGCTGGTGGAGATCGATGCCGTGGTACCGTGGGAGGAGTTTCGTCCGACCCTTGAGCGGGTCTGGCGCAAGCCGGATGCGGAGCGCAAGTTGCGGGCCGGGCGCAAGCCGATGGACGCGGTGCTGATGTTCAAGACGCTGGTGCTGAGCGCGCTTTACAACCTTTCGGACGACCAGATCGGGTATCAGGTGCGCGACCGGCTGTCGTTCATGCGGTTCCCCGGCCTTGGGTTGGAGGGTCGTGTGCCCGACGCCAAGACGGTCTGGCTCTATCGCGGGGCGCTGGCGCAGGCGGGTCTGGTGGAGGCGCTGTTCAAGCAGTTTGACGGCTATCTGGCGCGGCAGGGCTACATTGCACGCGGCGGGCAGATCTTGGATGTCGAGCGGGCATGCGCCACTGGTTCAAGCATGCCCGCGAGGGATCGTACCGGTGCCGCGCAACCACAACACCCGCGATGAGAACAAGGCGATCAAGGCGGGCGAGGTGCGCGAGGACTGGGCCGACAAGCCCGCCAAGCGGTCGCAGAAGGATACGGACGCGCGCTGGACCAAGACGCATGGCAAGTCATACTATGGCTACAAGAACCATGTGAACGTGGAGCTCAGGCACAAGCTGGTGCGGCGGTATCATGTCAGCGATGCCGCCCTGCATGACAGCCAGGCGGTGGATCATCTGCTGATGCGCGGCAACACCGGCGCGGGCGTCTGGGCGGATGTGGCCTATCGGTCGGCCGAGATCGAGACAACGCTGAAAGCCAAAGGGCTGACCAGCCACATTCACCGCAAGGGTACCCGTCCTGCGCATCGCTGTCACCCGCGCCCCGACAAGATCGCGTCCCGCCTCCTGCGCCGCGCCCGGCACCCGGAGCGCCGTCAAGTCCCCCGCCCGATGCCGCTTCGCCGACATCACCGCGCCGCGTCGGTCGGTCTTCACCCGGCCGCCCGCCGTCAGCGGGATCACAGACGGTGCCACCACGGAGTGATCATGCCCCATCCCGACAAGCCGGCGATGCCGCCCGTCACCGCAAGGCCCGGCTTCATGGCAGAAA
The DNA here is from genome assembly GCA_020250445.1 of Rhodobacter sp. GTDB lineage: Bacteria > Pseudomonadota > Alphaproteobacteria > Rhodobacterales > Rhodobacteraceae > Aliitabrizicola. The sequence continues at coordinate 6,521 of JADCEF010000043.1, read as the reverse complement.
TGCCGCCGCACCCCGCCGGCCGCCGACCGCCGGCTTGCCAACCAGCTTGCCGACATGATCGGGCGCCGGTGCGGCACCGTCCCCCCAATGACGGACCTCACCCCCGCGTGCCCCCTGCGCAACAGAAAGGCAAACCGTCGCCCAGTGGACATCCGGCCCAATGAACGTGTCGGCCTGCATCCGGTCTTGCCCCGTTCCCGAGGCCCGGCCCCCGCCAACCCGGCGCAACCCCCGAACCGGCTATGCTGCGGCAGAGGCCGCTGACCCAAGCAGCTTACGCTGCGATCATGGGGTCTAAGGGCGTCTGCCCCATTTCCCCGCGCGGCGCTGGGCAAGCCTTGCGGGGTATCGCCGGGCGAGGCCCCTTGATGGGCCCGCAGCCCGGCACCCGCGCCTTCAGGCCACCATCGCCAGCCCCGGCGTCAGCCAGGGGCGCAGCAGGGCCATGGGGTGGCTGCGCAGGGTCAGGCGCATCGACACGTAATCCTCCACCACCTTTTCGCCCTCGCTCATCTCGCGGAACACCACGGCAGGCTCCACGATGCCCTCGCCGTCGATATCGCCTGCAAACAGCGGCAGCGGGCGGTCGCCGGTCAGCGCGCGGGCGGCCCAGAGCGCGTCGCGGCGGCTTTGGCCGAGGGCGGCAAAACAATCGGCCTCGGCCAGGCGGGTGACGGTGGCGGGGCCAACCCCGGCGCGCCGCCACACGTCCTGCACCGCCTGATAGCCGTTGCCGCGCGCCGCCACGACCCACATCCCTTCCTCTTCGGACAGGCCCCGGATCTGCCGCAAGCCCAGCCGCAGCGCCAGGCTGCCATCCGCAGCCTTTTCCATCCGGTTGTCCCAGGTGCTGGCATTGATGCAGGGGGGCAGCACCCGCACGCCATGTTCGCGCGCATCGCGCACGATCTGCGCCGGGGCATAAAAGCCCATCGGCTGGCTGTTGAGCAGCGCACAGGCAAAGATGCCCGGATGGTGTTTCTTGATCCAGGCCGAAGCATAGACCAGATAGGCGAAACTCGCCGCATGGCTTTCGGGAAAGCCGTAGCTGCCGAAGCCTTCGATCTGCGAAAAGCAGCGGGCCGAAAACTCCTCGTCATAGCCATTGGCGCGCATGCCCTGAAGGAAGCGGTCCTTCAGCTCGGTCACATTGCCATGTTTCTTGAACGTGGCCAGCGCGCGGCGCAGCCGGTCCGCCTCCAGCGGGGTGAAGCCTGCGCCGATGATGGCGATCTGCATCGCCTGTTCCTGAAACAGCGGCACGCCCAGCGTCTTGCCCAGCACGCGGCCCAGATCATCGGAGGGAAAGCTGACCTGTTCCTGCCCGTTGCGGCGGCGCAGATAGGGATGCACCATGTCGCCCTGGATCGGGCCGGGGCGGATGATCGCCACCTGGATGACCAGATCATAAAAGCGGCGCGGCCGCATCCGGGGCAGAAAGTTCATCTGCGCCCGGCTTTCCACCTGGAACACGCCCAGGCTGTCGGCCCGGCACAGCATCTCATAGGTGGCGGCGTCTTCGGGCGGCAGGGTGGCCAGGGTATAGCGCGTCTGATGATGCTGCGAGATCAGGTCGAACCCCTTGCGGATGCACGACAGCATGCCCAGCGCCAGGATATCGACCTTGAGGATGCCCAGCGCATCGATGTCGTCCTTGTCCCAGCAGATGACCGTGCGATCCTCCATCGTTGCATTCTCGATCGGAACCAGCGCGTCCAGCCGCCCTTCGGTGATGATGAAGCCGCCGACATGCTGCGACAGGTGGCGGGGAAAGCCCTGAATTTCGTCGATCAGCTCCATCGTCTGCACCAGGCGGCGGTCGGCCGGATCCAGCCCGATTTCGCGCAGGCGGGTTTCGGTGATGGCCCCCGGCCCGCCCCAGCCCCAGATCTGGCTGGACATGGCCGACAGCGTATCTTCGGTCAGGCCCATGGCGCGGCCCACCTCGCGCACCGCGCGCTTGCCGCGATAATGGATCACCGTGGCGCACAGCCCGGCCCGGTCGCGCCCGTAGCGGTCATAGATGTGCTGGATCACCTCTTCGCGCCGCTCATGCTCGAAATCGACGTCGATGTCGGGCGGCTCGTCCCGCGCCTCGCTGACGAAGCGCTCGAAGACCATCGTGCCGATCTCGGGCGAAACGGCGGTGACACCCAGCGCATAGCAGACCACCGAATTGGCCGCCGATCCGCGCCCCTGGCACAGGATGCCGCGCGACCGGGCGAACAGCACGATATCGTGCACGGTCAGGAAATAGGGCTCATAGCGCAGCTTGCCGATCAGGGCCAGCTCATGCGTCATCTGGGCGCGGACCTTGTCCGGCGCACCGGCCGGATAGCGCCAGTCAAGCCCCGCCCAGGCCAGCCGCCCCAGCCGCTGCGCCGCCGTTTCGCCGTCTTTCGTTTCCGACGGGTAGTCATAGCGCAGCTCGTCCAGCGTGAAGGTCAGCCGCGCGGCGATTTCCCCGCTGCGCTGCACCGCCGCCTCGTGCCCGGCGAAAAGGCGCAGCATTTCGACCCCGGAGCGCAGGCGGGTTTCGGCATTGGCCAGCGCGCGGCGGCCCAGCGCATCGACCCGGCAGCCCAGGCGGATCGCCGTCAGCACATCGGCCAGCCGCCGCCGCGCGCCGTGGTGCATCATCGGCAGGGCCGAGGCGACCGGGGGGATGCTCAGCCGGTCCGCCAGCCGCGCCAGCCGGTCGAAGCGCGCCCGGTCCTGCCCGTCATAGCGCGGGGCCATCAGCAGCCAGACCTGCCCCGGAAAGCGGGCTATCAACCGTTGCGCCAGCGCCATCCAATCGCCCGCCGCCCGGTCGCGGGCCGCAGGGTGCAGCAGCATTTCCTGCCCCTCGCCCCAATGGAGCAGGTCGTCGGCGAACAGCTCGCACTCGCCCTTTCGCGCGCGCCTGCGCCCGTCGGTCAGCAGCCGGCACAGCCGCCCCCAGGCCGCCCGGTCGCGCGGCAGCAGGGTGACTGTCAGCCCGTCGCGCGTCACGATCCGGGCTGCGGGGATCAGGCGCGGGGCCGACCCGTCGCGCCGGGCAATCTCGCGCGCCTCGACATGGGCGCGCACGATGCCCGCCACGCTGTTGTCATCGGCAATCGCCAGCGCGGGCAGGCCCAGGTCCGCCGCACGCCGCATCATCTCCTCGGGGTGGGACGCCCCGGTCAGGAAGGTGAAGTTGGAGGTAGCGGAAAGCTCGGCGAAGGGCATGGCTGCAACATGAACAGAACAGGAACATTCTGCCATGATTCGCTGCCTTCGGCCAGTGCGGGTCTGGCCAGAGTGGTATCTGAGCATCCAGACCACTCAAAGCCATCCGGAACGGCGGCCAAAATGCTCGCTTCCATTCTTCGAATTTCAAATATGAAACCCACGGTCTATACAGCGAACAGCACGTGGGAACAATGTCGCGCGAGAATGGCCTTATTCTATCGATGCTGTCCCACGGCGTGGTGTAGGTGCGGATTTCGGAAGAACCGGAGAGCAATTTCACTAAGTCGCGGACGGCCGTTTCAGTAAGTCCCGGACATTGGGGCTTCGGCTGGTCCTTGCGCTGCTGTCATTCGTTGTCGGTGATGATTTCGGGGTTTTCGGGCGGGGTCAATGCGGGCTTGGCACTTTTTCTACGCATGCTGTCTCCTTTCAGTTCGATGCGGTGGGCGTTGTGGATGATGCGGTCGAGGATGGCATCGGCGATGGTGGGCTCGCCGATCATCTGATGCCAGCCCGAGACGGGCAACTGGGCAGTGATGATGGTGGACCTGCGCTGATAGCGTTCCTCGAAAAGCTCCAGCAGATCGAGGCGCTGCTGGTCGGTCAGGCGGTGGGTGCCCCAGTCGTCGAGGACGAGGAGCTGGACGCGGGCGAGCTTGTCGATCAGCCGCGGGAACCGGCCATCGAGGCGGGCGGTGGCCATGTCGTCGAAGAGGCGCGGCATCCGGGCATAGGCCACGGATTGGTCCATGCGCGCGGCCTGATGGGCGAAGGCACAGGCCAGCCAGGTCTTTCCGGTGCCGGTCCGACCGGTGAGGATGATCTGTTCATGCGCCTTCAGCCAGCCGCCCTGGGCGAGCGACAGGATCTGCCGTCGGTCGAGACCGCGGGATGCCGCAAAATCAATGTCTTCGATGCAGGCGTTGGGAAAGCGCATCCTTGCATTCCGAAGCCTGTTGGCGAAGCGCTTGTCGGAGCGGTGGGCGGCCTCGCGGTCGAGCATGAGGCCGAGCCATTCATTGCGGTTCAGGGCCTCGCCGGGATCCTGCTCGGCCAGGGCGCGCCATGCGGCAGCCATGCCGTTCAGGCCGAGACTGGCCATCTGGTCGAGGGTGGGATGCGTCAACATCTTGGCGTCCTTTCTGCTGATTACTGATAGTAGGCGGCGCCACGGATGTTGTCGTGGCGCGGGGTTGGCAGGATGGGCTCTGGGCCTGCGGCGGCCGTGTCCAGACCGGTGGCGAGAATCGACTGGACCGAGGCGTAGCTCACGGTGTTGTGGGTAAGGGCCCGCCCGCAGGCCGCTTCGAGCCGGTCACGGCCAAATCGGCGCTCGAGGCTAAGCACCCCCAAGGCGGACCGGTAGCCCTGCTCGGGGTGGGGCCTGTCGCGCATCAGTCGTTCGACGAGGACAGCGACGTGATGGCCTGCGCGGCCCGCCCGGGTGATCAGATAGTCCGGGGTCATGCCACCGTGACGCTGGTGCGCCGATGGCATGTGCTCCTTGATCGTGGAATGACCGCCGCGCGTGCCCCGGCGGGTGTGGACCGCTACGCGGTCATGGTTGTGGAAGATCTCGACCATCCGGTGTGTCAGGCGGATGTCGACACGTCTGCCGATCAGGCGGTGCGGCACGGAATAGAAGCTGTGCAGGACATCGATGTGTTAATCGGGATGAACCTTGGCCTGCTTCCATTCGGCGTATTCGAAGGGTTCCGGTGGAAGCTCGCGCAGGGCGGGCCGCTCGATCTCGTCGAACAGATCGCGGCGTGATCGGCCGATCCTTCGCATGGGGCGGTCATTCAGGTCGGCCAGCAGCTCGGCGATGGCTGCGTTCAGCGCCTCGACCGAGAAGAACTGCATGTTGCGCAACCGGGCCAGAATCCAGCGTTCGACGATCAGCACCGCACCCTCGACCTTGCCTTTATCCCTGGGCCTGCGCGGCCGCGTAGGCAGCACGGTCGTGTCGTAATGTGCCGCCATGTCGGAGAAGGTCTTGGTGATCGAGGGCTCGAACCAAAGGGGTTTTGCCACCGCCGCCTTCAGATTGTCGCAGACGATGGCCTTGGTCAGGCCGCCGAAGAACTTCAGCGCCCGGACCTGTGCCTCGATCCAGTCAGGCAGCGTCTGGGTCAGGCTCGCCCAGGCGAAGGTGTAGCTGGACGCGCCCAGAACGGTGACGAAGATCTGTGCTTGCCGCACCGCGCCGGTGGCCGGATCGGTGATCGGGATCGTATGGCCTGCATAATCGGTCTGCATGACCGCGCCCGCCCCGTGCCTGTTCCGAAAGCTGGGGCTGGTGCGGTTCTCGAAGGCCCGGAACTGTTCGCAGAACCAGGTGTAGCCATAGCCCTCGGGATGCGCGGCCCGATATTCCTGCCAAAGAAGCACCAGCGTGACACCCTTGCGCTTCAGTTCGGTGGCAACCCTGGCCCAGTCGGGCTCCTGAAGATCCTGCGGCGGACGGCCCATCCGCTGGAACAGCGCCGCCTCCAGCGTCGCGTCATCGTCGCGCCCCGGCGGCAGCGGCCAGCAGTCCAGCCTCGCCTCGCGCGCCCGCAAGAGATAGGTCGCCACCGTCGTCTTGCTCAGCTTCAGCCGCAGCCCGATCTCTCGTACCGAGAGGCCCTGTTCATGCGTCAGCCGCAATATGGTCCGTATGTCCTGCACGGTCATTCGCCTCGCTTGCGTGCGTCCTGGCATGCTCCCTCCCGATCTCTTTCAAGATCGACAGAGTGCCGCGACACCGCAACCAATGACCAACCGTCACCACGCCCGGAACTGTCCGGGACTTAGTGAAATCCCTGTCCGGGACTTACCGAAATACGTGTCCGGGACTTACCGTAATTGCTGTCCAGGACTTTGCGAAACCCGCAACACCTCACCTGGGCCTGCATTTCCGGCACCGTTTGCCCCGAACGCAGAGCCACCGCGCCGGTCATGCCCGGCGCCGGCATCGCTGCCATGAACGCCCGACTGCGCCGGGATTTCCCGCACCATTGCCGGGGGCGCACGCCGTTCCCGTGCCCGGCGGTGCCGGATGGCATGGCGCGAAGGCCCTGAAGATGCCCGGCACCATCCCCCGGATGCCGCTTCCGCCACAGGATCCGGAGCTGAACCCGGTCGGGAACGTCCGGGCCCACCTCTGCGCCAGCCGCCCCGCCATCTCCGTGTGCGAAACCTGCCAGGACATCGTGGCACGATGCTGCAACGCCTGGAACGTCTTCGCCAGCGACCTTGCCACCCTGCGCCCGATGACCGCGCGGGACTCCGCCAGAGCCGTCAACGTCTGAGGGCGTTGGTAT
>JADCEF010000042.1 GCA_020250445.1 Rhodobacter sp. | reverse complement strand
TGTGCCTGCCCTTTGGCGGAAATCGTTCCGGTTTCGACCCAAAAAGGCCAGAAATCCGGGTTCTAGGCGTCGTTTCTGGACGGATTTCCCGGTTTCTGGCGCCTGCTCGAGGCGCGTCAGCACTTTTTCAGCAGCCTGTTAGAGGCATGGCGTCCGACGGTCAGGCAGATGCAGTCCGATGCTGACTTACCTTTGCGGGGGCACTGCCGCAGGACGGCGGGCCGATAATCCTGTACCGCCTTTCGGGTGGGGACCGTTCGGTCACCGGGCTGGATCGGCACCCCGGTTCGCGTCAGGCCGCCGTCAGCCGGCAGTCTGCCCGCCCGGGGTCCGACGGTTTGGCGGCAAACCACCCTGGCGGCAACACGATCACCCACCGCATCAACGCCCCGCGCGTCGGGCAGATGATGTCGCTGCCGGGACCACGTTCAGCACGCCGTATCGCGCACCCCCTAGCCGCGTCCAAGAAATGGCATGTCGCGGGCCATGATCGTCATGAAGGGCACGCTGACATCCAGCGGAAGGCGCGCCATCTGCAACACGGCATCGGCAACCAGCCGCACATCCATGACCGGCTCTGCCCTCAGCGACCCGTCGGCCTGCGGCACCCCCTTGGGCATGGCCGCCACCATATCGGTGGCGGCATTGCCGATGTCGATCTGCCCGCAGGCGATGTTGAAGGCCCGCCCGTCCAGCCCCAGGCTGCGGGTCAGGCCGGTCACCGCATGTTTCGACATGGTATAGGGGGCCGTTCCGGGACGTGGGACGGCGGCCGAAATAGACCCGTTGTTGATGATCCGGCCACCTTGCGGGTTCTGGCGGCGCATCATGCCAAAGGCGGCACGCGCCACCAGGAACATGCCGGTGATGTTGACACCGGACAGCGCCAGCCAGTCCGCCACGGGAATTTCGTCGATCGGCGCACCCTTGAGCGACATGCCCGCGTTGTTGAACAGCACATCGAGATGACCCCAGTCCTGCGCGATGCGCGTGAAGGCGGCATCAACCGCTGCCGCGTCTGTCACATCGCAGGGCAGGATCAGCGCCGGATTGCCGCCCGCCGTCTCGATCAGCGCCAACTCGCGGCGTCCGATCAGCGCAACGCGCCAGCCCGCCGCGATAAAGGCACGCGCCGCGGCCCGCCCGATGCCGCTGCCGGCCCCGGTGATGACGATCCCCTGTGCCATGTCCTGCCCCCCGCTGTCGCCCCGCAGTCTGCGATACCGGTCGGGGGCGATGCAAGGCCGAAGGGCCGTGAGGAACCGGGGCTGCCCTTCGTGCCGGGGTGCTGACCCGTCATGATCAAGGGCACCATCCGGCGCAAGACGGGCGCGGACGCCTGCAATCCTGTCCCGGCGGCCCGGGCGGCCCCTTCGGCGATCAGGCGTTCGCCTACGGCCCAACCGGTTCCCCGCCCGGCGGCGGACGGGGCGGCGATCCTGCCGACTCGGCGGTGCGCGGGGTCAGTGGTTGTCGCGGGGCAACCCCCGTGTGGCTGCGATGCGCCGGTACTTCAGGGCCGGCTTCAGGACCATCCCTTCGGCAAGCTGATCGACCATGCCGCGCTGAATCTCCTGCCAGGGCGTCTGATGATCCGGATAGGGAAAGCCGCCCTGCGCCACCAAGTCTGCGCGCCGCGCGTCAAGCTCGGCCTCAGGCACCAGCAGATCGGCCCGGCCCTGCCGCAGGTCGATCCGGATGCGGTCGCCGGTATGGACCAGCGCAAGGCCGCCCATGGCCGCCGCCTCGGGCGAGGCATTGAGGATGGACGGGGAACCCGATGTGCCCGACTGCCGGCCGTCGCCGATGCAGGGCAGCATGGTGATCCCTTGCCTGATCAGCGCGGCGGGGGGCTGCATGTTCACCACCTCGGCGCTGCCGGGATAGCCGATGGGGCCGGTGCCGCGGATGACAAGGATGCAGCGGGCGTCGATCCCCAGTGCGGGATCGTCGATGCGGGCGTGATAGTCTTCGGGCCCTTCGAACACGATGGCACGGCCTTCGAACGCGTCGGGGTCATCGGGGTTCGACAGGTAGCGGTCGCGGAACTCGGCCGCGATGACCGAGGTTTTCATGATGGCCGACTCAAAGAGGTTGCCCTTGAGGTTCACGAAACCTGCGGCAGGCTTCAGCGGCGTTGCGAAGGGGCGGATCACCTCGGGGTCGTCCACGCACGCGCCCGCATAGGCTTCGGCAATGGTCAGGCCGCTGACGGTCAGCGCCTGCGGATTGGGCAGTGCGCCCGCCGCCATAAGTTCGGCAATCACGCCGGGCACGCCGCCCGCGCGGTGGAAATCCTCGCCCAGAAAGCGCCCGGCAGGTTGCAGATCGACCAGCAGCGGAATGTGCAATCCCAGGCGCTGCCAGTCGTCATTGGTCAATTCCAGCCCCAGATGGCGCGCGATGGCGTTGAGGTGAATCGGCGCATTGGTGGACCCGCCGATGGCGGAATTGACCACGATGGCATTCTCAAAGGATGCCCGCGTCATGATGTCGGATGGCTTCAGATCCTCGCGGACCATGTCGACGATGCGCCGACCCGTCAGATAGGCCATCTGGCCGCGTTCGCGGCAGGGGGCGGGAATGGCGGCAGAGCCGGGCAACTGCATGCCCAGCGCCTCGGCCAGGGAATTCATGGTCGTGGCCGTGCCCATGGTGTTGCAGTACCCCACCGAAGGGGCCGAGGCTGCGGCCATGTCCATGAAGCCTTCGTAATCGATCTCGCCGGCCGCAAGCTGCTGGCGCCCCGCCCAGATGATGGTGCCCGACCCGGCGCGCCGGCCCTTGTGCCAGCCGTTCAGCATCGGGCCGACCGACAGGGCGATGGCGGGAATATCCACCGTGGCCGCCGCCATCAGCAGCGCGGGCGTGGTCTTGTCGCAGCCGATGGTCAGAACGACCCCGTCCAGCGGATAGCCGTAGAGCGTCTCGACCAGCCCGAGATAGGCCAGGTTGCGGTCCAGCGCCGCCGTGGGGCGCTTGCCGGTTTCCTGGATGGGATGGACGGGAAATTCAAGGCAGATGCCGCCCGAGGCCACGATGCCGTCACGCACCCGCCTGGCCAGTTCCACATGATGGCGGTTGCAGGGCGACAGGTCCGACCCGGTCTGGGCAATGCCGATGATCGGCTTGCCGGACTGCAATTCGGCGCGCGTGATGCCGTAGTTGAGATAGCGCTCGATGTAAAGCGCGGTCATGCCGGGGTTGTCGGGGTTGTCGAACCAGGATTGCGAACGGAGTTTCATGATATCCCTGAAAGTTGCACAGAGGCCGGCAGAGTCGCGGCGCACCCCGCAACCCTGCCCTGCGCCTTGGGCGCGGTCAACGCTGGCTGTCACCATCCTGCCGCCAGCACGCGCGGGTCGGCTGGCAGGGGCACCCTTGCCCGCATCCCGCAAGCGGCGCGGCGGGTCTGCCGGTCAGCCCGGACCGATCCGGCCGGGCCGGAAAAGACAGGGGACAAGCACGGCAATCGTCAGGAAGGCGAGCGTATTGTAAAGGATCGCCCGGGTGAGGGCCGAGGCATAAAGCATATGCGGTGCCGCCGCAGCGGCATCAGAGGCGGCAAGGCGGGAAAAGAAGATCTCGCCCATGATCGCAACACCAAGCGCGCTGCCCACCTGCTGCACCGCCTGCAGCGCGCCCGAGGCGGACCCGGTATCGCGCCCGCTGATCGTGGACAGCACGGTCTGGAACAGGGGCGAGATCGCGGTTCCAAGACCCAGCCCGCCCAGCGCCAGCGGCGGCGCAAAGCGCGCCCAGACGATGCCATCACCGGTTGCCAGGATGGTCAGCCGCAGCCAAAGCATCGCCAGGCCCAAAAGCGCGGCCCCTGTGGCGATGCGCCCGACCTGCCAGCGCGCGCCGAGCCGCCCCGACAGAATGGATGCGGCCAGCACCCCCAGCGAAAACGGCAGCGTCGTCAGGCCCGATTGCAGCGGCGTCAGGCCGTAGCCGTTCTGCAGATAAAGGGCCAGTACCAGGAAAAACCCCGGAATGCCCGAAAACAGCAGCGCCGTCAGACCGGTGCCCAGCAGATAGGGACGGTTCGCCAGCAGGGCGGCGGACAGAACCTGCGGCCCGCCGCGCACCTGCTGTCGCTTCAGCCAGACCACGAACAGCGCCGCCGCCGGGACCGAAGCCGCCATCATCGCAAAGCACCACCAGGGCCAGCCGGCCTGCCGCCCCTCGATCAACGGAAAGATCACCAGAAGCAGCGCCGTCCCGGCAAGGGCGATGCCGGGATAGTCATTGCGCAATTCGCGCGATCCCGCGACTTCGGGCACAACGCGCAAGGCAGCAAGAACAGCGATGACGCCGACCGGGATGTTGACCAGAAAGATCGGCCGCCAGCCCAGCCCCCAAATATCCTGCCCGATCAGAAGGCCGCCCAGCACCGGGCCGGTGACGGCGGCAAGCCCCGCCGACAGTCCGAACAGGGCAAAGGCCGCGCCGCGTTCCTTCGGCTCGAACAGGGCGGGCACGATGGCCAGCGTCTGCGGCGTCATCATCGCCCCGCCGACCGCCTGCAGCACCCGTGCCGCCACCAGGGTTTCGATGGTGGGGGCAAGCCCGCACAGGGCTGATCCCAGCGTGAACACCCCCACGCCCCAGACGAACATGCGCCGTCGGCCCAGGATATCGCCCAGGCGCCCGGAAGGCAGCAGGCCAAGCGCAAAGACAAGGATATAGGCGGCAACCACCCATTCGATCTGGCTGCTGGTGGCATTGAACGCCTTTTGCAGGCTTGGAAGGGCGACATTGACGATGGTCACGTCGATCAGGTTCATGAATCCTGCAATCAGCAGGACCGTCATCGCCAGCCAGCGGCCGGGTTTCGGCGCAGGGGCCGGGGTCGTGTCAGGCATGGACATGAAGGTACCTTTGCGGATGGCCGGGCTTTGGCACATGTGCCCCCGCCAGGGGCCGCAGGTTAGCCGGGGCCACGGGAATGGCAAGGCCGCCCGTCCCTGCAAGCCATGCCCAAGGCAGGCGGTACCCTGCCCCGGCGGCGGCCACTTGCATGGTCACCAGACGGCGTGCTTAGTGTCCGCGTCAGCGCCCGGTCAGGGCGACCAGGGGCGGGGAAGGCCGGCATGAACATCATCCATCGGGCGGCTGGGGTCTGTGCCGTGATGCTGTGGGGCTGGGCCGGGGCGGCACAGGCGGCACTGCCGCCGGAACAGGTCCTGCAGAACTGGTACAGGCTGATGCTGGAACTGGTGCGCCACACGCCAACCTATACGCCCCCGGTCGCAAGCCGGGCCTTCGCCTATGTCGGCATCGCCGGGTTCGAGGCCGTCGCAGGCGGCAGCGACGACCTTCGGACGCTGGCCGGGCAGGTCAACGGGCTGACGGCCCTTCCCGCCCGCGACGCCGCCCTTGCCTATGATGACGGGGTGGTCCTTCAGGCGGCGCTGTCGACGGCGGTGAAGACCTTTTTTTCCAACACCGGGCCCACCGGCCAGCGGGCCATGGCCGCGATGGAGCGTGTGCTGACGGAAAAGACCACGACCGGCCTTCCCGACGATGTCACAGCGCGCAGCACGGCGCTGGGGATGGCGATTGCGCAGCATGTGATCGACTGGTCCCTGACCGATGGCGGGGCCGTGATTGAAAACATGGGCTTCCCCTATGACTACGCGCTTGGGACTGCGCCGGGGGCCTGGGTGCCGACCAGCAAGATCGTGCAGCAGCAAAAGCCGCTTCTGCCGCAGTGGGGCAACAACCGCACCTTTGCCATGCCGGACGGTGCCACCTGCGGCCTACCCCCGCCGCCTGCCTACAGCGAGGAGCCGGGATCGGCCTTCTACGCAGAGGCCAAAGAGGTTTACGACACCGTCAAGTCCCTGACCCCGGAGCAGCGCCGGATCGCGCGGTTCTGGTCGGATGACCCGATGCTGTCGCCGACCCCGCCCGGCCACTGGATTTCCATCGCCCTGCAGATCCAGGATGCCACCGGTGCCCCGCTGGCCGAGCGGGTCGATCTGCAGGCCCGGCTTGGCATCGCGCTGGCCGATGCCTTTATCGGCTGCTGGCATGCGAAGTTCGAATATGATCTTCTGCGCCCGGTCACCTATATCCGCGCAACGATGGATCCCAAATGGGAACCGCTGCTGAACACCCCGCCCTTCCCGGAATATCCCAGCGGCCACAGCACCCAGTCCGGGGCCGCCGCCGAGGTGCTGACCGACTTCTTCGGCGAGGATTTCGCCTTCGAGGATGCAACCCATCTGGACGACGGGCTGGAACCGCGCCGGTTCCCCAGCTTCTGGGCGGCGGCGCAGGAGGCGGGGATGTCGCGTCTTTATGGCGGCATCCATTTCCGGTCCGCCATTGATCGGGGGCTGGAGCAGGGCCGCTGCATCGGCCGTCATGTGACCGCCCTGCAAACGAGGACAAAGTGATGGCCTCCGGGTTTTTCCGCGCCGCAGTTCTGCTGATGACGGGCGGGCTCAGCCTGGCGCAGGCCCAGGAGACACCGGTCATCCCGACCTTCGTCGAGGAAACCGGCAGTGCCGGACTCACGAGCATCTTCGAGGGTGATTGGGAATACATGGTGGGCGGCGGGGCAGCGACATTCGACTGCAATGATGACGGCTTTCCCGACATGCTGCTTGCCGGGGGCACTGCCCCAGCCGCCTTCTACCGCAACACCGCCACGCGGGGCGGCCCCCTGCGCTTTGCCGCAGAAGCAAGCGGGCTGGAGATTGACCGGGTCGCAGGGGCCTATCCGCTGGACATCGACAGCGACGGGATCACCGATCTGGTTCTGCTGCGCGTGGGCGAAAACCTGGTGATGCGGGGGCTGGGCAACTGCCGGTTCGAACGCGCGAACGACGCCTGGGGCTTTGACGGGGGCGATGCCTGGTCAACCGCCTTTGCCGCCACATGGGAACGCGGCGCGGCCTGGCCGACGCTGGCCGTCGGCAATTATGTCGACCGGACAGAGGAAGCCTTTCCCTGGGGGTCCTGCACCGACAACTGGCTGCACCGCCCCAACACGGCAGGCACCGGCTTTGCCCCGCCCCTGCCGCTGGTGCCCAGCTATTGCGCCCTGTCGATGCTGTTCACCGACTGGAACCGGTCCGGCACGCCCGGCCTGCGGGTGTCCAACGACCGCGAGTATTACAAGGGCGGCACCGAGCAGTTGTGGCGGATCGATCCGGGTGCCGACCCCGTTCTGTACGGCGAGGCGGACGGCTGGAAGACGCTGAAGATCTGGGGCATGGGCATTGCCAGCCATGATCTGAACTTTGACGGCTACCCGGAATACTTCCTGACCAGCATGGCGGACAACAAGCTGCAAACGCTGGCGGCGGTGCCTGAAACAGGCACGCCGAAGGCAACCTACGCGGATGTCGCCTTTGCCAAGGGGGCCATTGCCCAGCGGCCCTATATGGGCGATGATCTGCGGCCGAGCACCGCCTGGCATGCGCAGTTCGAAGATGTGAACAACGACGGCCTGGCGGACCTGTTCGTGGCCAAGGGCAATGTCGCCAAGATGCCCGACTTTGCCGAAAATGACCCCAACAACCTGCTGCTGCAGCGGCGCGACGGAACCTTCTTTGAGGCCGGCGGCCTGTCCGGCGTGGGCAGCACCCGCATTGCGCGCGGCGCGGCCCTGGTGGATTTCAACCTGGACGGCCTGCTTGATCTGGTGGTGGTGAACCGCTGGGAAACGGCACAGATTTGGCGCAATACCGGCGCAGGGGCGGGCAACTGGCTGCAGCTGCAGCTGCGCCAGCCCGGCCCGAACCCGGATGCGATCGGCGCCTGGATCGAGGTGCGTACAGGCGATGTCGTGCAGCGCCGCGAAGTGACCTCGGGCGGCGGTCACGCCGGGGGCAGCCTTGGCTGGTGGCATATGGGCCTTGGGGCAGAAAAGGCCCCCGAGATGCGGGTGATCTGGCCGGATGGGACCCAAGGGCCCTGGCAGCCGGTTGCGGCGAACGAATTCTACGTGGTCGACAGGGACGGATCGGCCCGGCCCTGGTCCCCGCGCTGACAGCGCGGGGCGCGGCGCAGGCCGGCCACGCGCCGCAAGCCGCCTGGGGCGCGACCGGCTTAGCGGCTGGCCAGCGCCTGAAACAGCCGCGCCACGCCTTCGGCGCCGGGGTCTTTGTGGCCGGCCAGCTTGTCCTGCGACAGGTAGCTGGCGCGCCCGGCCTTGGCGCGGGTCATCTGCGCCGTCCGGTCGGCCCCGCTGCGGGCCGCCCCCGACGCAGCCGCAACCCCGCCGGGCAGCGCCTGCAGCGCCGGGGCCAGCGCGTCGATCATCGTGCGGTCGCCCGGCTTGGCACCACCCACCTGCATGACCCGTTCCAGCCCGGCCTGCATGGCCCCGATCAGATCCTTGCCCCCGGCCGAGGCATCGCCTGCGGCGGCAAAGAAGATGGCCAGCAACACGCCCGATGACCCGCCCATGGTCTGGCTGAGTTCGGTGCCGATGGCGCGGTAAAGCTGCGTCGGATCAGCCAGCGGCAGACGGTCAAGCGCCGCGATCAGCGCCCGCGCGGCCCCGGCCAGCGTACTGCCCGTGTCCCCGTCGCCGGATTTGGCATCCAGCGCATTCAGGTCCGCCTCGGCGGCGATCAGGGCGCGGCAGCAGTCTTCGATCAGGGCGCGGCGGGCCGGATGGGCCGAAGGCAGCGGCTGGATCGGCGTCAGCCCATCAGGCAGGGGGCGCACCGCCACCTCGCCCAGCGCGGCAAGGCCGGGCCAGGCATGGGGGCCGACCGGGGCGGCCAGGGCCGCCACCTGATCGGCCTCCACCGGCAGGATCGAAATCGAGAAGCCGTGCATGTCAAGCGAGGTCATCATCGCCGCAGGGCCCACCAGCCATTTCACCCGGTCGCGCAGCGCAGAGCGGGCCAGTTCCTCGGCCAGCACGCTCATCTCCAGGGGGGTCGTGCCGCCAAGGTTGTTGAGCAGCGCCACATGGTTCCCCGGCGCGACATGGGGGGACAGACGGTCCACCACCATCGCCATGGCGGCGCGGGCCGTTGCGAAATCCACCTGTTCCACCCCGGCCTCGCCATGGATGCCCAGCCCCAGTTCCGCCTTGCCGGGATCGATGCGCAGTTCCTTCGGCGATCCGGGCACGGTGCAGGTATCCAGCGACATGCCGATCGATGCCGCCCCGGCGATCACCTTGCGCGCGGCGGCGGTGACCGTATCGAGGTCTGCGCCCGCTTCGGCCAGCGCACCGGCGATCTTGTGGACAAACAGCGTCCCCGCCACGCCGCGCGCCTGCGGCAGGTCGGGCAGGGCCACGTCATCGTCCACGATGACCATCGATACCTTGTGCCCGAAGGCGCGGGCGCGCTCGGCGGCAAGACCGAAGTTCAGCCGGTCGCCTGTGTAGTTCTTCACGATCAGAAGGCAGCCCGCCTTGCCGGTGACCGCCAGGATGCCCGCCAGCACGGCATCGACCGAAGGCGAGGCAAAGACATCGCCGCAGACGGCGGCGGTCAGCAGCCCCTGCCCCACGAAACCGGCATGGCTGGGCTCGTGGCCCGATCCGCCGCCCGAAACCAGCGCCACCTTGCTGCGGTCCCAGTCGGCGCGCACCACGACGCGGATATGCGGGAAGCCGTCCAGCCGCGCCAGCAGGCCGCCCGACGTGCGGATCAGCCCGTCGATCGCCTCGGTGACGAGGGTTTCCTTGCTGTTGATGAACTGCATCATCGGAAATCTCCCTTAAAGAACGCGGATGCCGGCTGCATCGAACCACAGCGGATTTTCCGGTTGGATGGCCAGGGTGTCGCCGGGGCCAAGCGGGCTGTGCGCATCGGTCAGCGTGGTCAGCCCGTGACCGGCCAGCGTCAGGTGCAGCCGGGTCTGGTCCCCCAGATGTTCGACCCGGCGCACGGTGGCTGCCTGCCCTTCCCCCTGCCGGATATGTTCGGGGCGCAGGCCGATCTGTGTGGCCCCCCGGGGCGCACCGGGAAACAGGCTGGCGGGCAGAAGGTTGATGCGGGGCTGACCGAGGCGGGTGGCGACATAGGTACTGACCGGGTTTTCGTAAATCTCGCGCGGCGAGCCGAACTGCACCAGATGGCCGCAATCAAGCACGCCGACATGGCTGGCCATGGTCATCGCCTCGATCTGGTCATGGGTCACATAGAGGAAGGTGGCCCCCAGATCGGTGTGGATGCGCTTCAGCTCGACCCGCAGTTCCGCGCGCAGCTTGGCATCCAGCGACGACAGCGGTTCATCCATCAGGAAAATGCGCGGGCTGCGCACCAGGGCCCGCCCGATCGAGACGCGCTGCATCTCTCCGCCCGACAGGCGCGTGGCCTTGTTGTCCAGCTTGTGGGCAATGCGGAGCACCTGGGCCACGTCCTGCACCCGCGCGGCGATCTGCGGCTCTGGCCAGTTCAGAATCGGCGAGCGCAACGGGAAGGCCAGATTGTCACGCACCGAAAGATGCGGATAAAGCGAGTATTGCTGAAAGACCATCGCCACGTCGCGCTGGGCGGGTGTGTCGGCCAGAACGCTGGCCCCGCCGATGCGCACATCGCCTGCGTCGGGCGCATCCAGCCCCGAGATCAGCCGCAGTGTCGTGGTCTTGCCCGCCCCGGTCGGCCCCAGCAGCACGACAAAGGCCCCGTCGGGGATCGTCATGCTGACGCCCTGCAGCGCCTGGGTCTTGCCGAAGGCCTTTGACAGACCGTCCAGAACCACCTCAGCCATGGAACACCCCCGCATTGGCCGCCGTGCGGAAGGCGCGGCCTGACCCTGCGTCAAACAGCGAAAGGGTGGAGGCCGTAAATCCCAGCCCGACGGTTTCGCCCACCCGCGCGGCACGGTCGGACGGGGTGCGGGCCTTGAGCGTGCCATGCGGCGTGGACAGGGTGACGATCTGCGTCGTGCCCAGGTATTCCACCGCCTCGATCCGGCCGCGATACGGCCCGTCGTCCAGGATTGCGATGTGTTCGGGGCGCACACCCAGCGCCAGCTTGCGGCCCGCCGCCTCTTCCCGCAGTTCCGGCGTGGCAACGGCGGTTCCCCCCAGGCTGACCGACCGGTCGCCAGGGCGGAAGCCGCCCTCGAAGCGCAGGAAGTTCATCGGCGGCGAGCCGATGAAATCGGCGACGAACATGGTGGCGGGATGATCGTAGATCTCCTGCGGGGTGCCGAACTGCTCGACAACGCCGTGGTTCATCACCACAATCTTGTCGCCCATCTGCATCGCCTCGAGCTGGTCATGGGTCACATAGACGGTGGTGGCACCCATGCGGTCGTGCAGGGCGCGCAGCTCTTCGGACATGTGTTCGCGGAACTCGGCATCCAGCGCGCCAAGGGGTTCATCCATCATGAAGGCCTTGGGGCTGCGCACGATGGCGCGGCCAAGGGCCACGCGCTGACGGTCGCCCCCCGAAAGCCCGCCCACCGGTTTGTCAAGGATGCTTTCGATGCCCAGGATGCGCGCCACTTCGGCCACCTTGGCCCGCACTTCGGCGCGGGGCAGCCCCTGGGACACCAGCGGATAGCTGATGTTGCGCCGCACATTCAGGTGCGGATACAGCGCGAACATCTGGAACACAAAGGCAATGTCACGCTGGCTGGCGGGCCTTTGCGACACATCTTCGCCGTCGATCAGGATCTGGCCGCTGGTGGGAAGTTCCAGCCCCGCGATCATGCGCAGCGTGGTGGTCTTGCCGCAGCCCGAGGGGCCCAGCAGCATGAAGAATTCGCCATCCCCCACGGTGAAGGACGATTCCTTCACCGCGACGAAATCGCCGAATTCCTTGCGCAGGTTGCGGATGACGATCTCGGCCACGCGCTACTCCGGGAAGTGGCTGGTGATGATGAACATCACCGTGCCGGTCAGGGTGACAAGAAAGCTCCAGGTAAAGGCCCAAAGCACGAAGGGCTGCATCAGCATGAATACGCCCAGGCCGATCAGGCAGCTTGCCAGCAGTTCCCAGGGACCGCGCCGGAGGCGCAGAAGGCCGGTCAGAAACGCGGTCATGGTGCCCTCCGGCATGGCGCCTGCGGCGATTTTTCTGCGAAAAATCGGGCCTCCGGCGGGGGTATTTGGACCAAGAAGAAACCGGACAGGTTCATTTGCGCACCGCCCCGAAGGTGATCCCGCGCAGCAGGTGTTTGCGCAGCAGGATGGTAAAGATCATCACCGGCAGCAGGAACAGCGTGGCGCCGGCCGCCACGGCAGGCCAGTCCTTGCCCCCCACCCCGAAGATCGTGGGAATGAAGGGCGGTGCCGTCTGCGCCGTGCCGGATGTCAGCAGGAAGGCAAAGGCATATTCGTTCCAGGCAAAGATCAGGCAGAAGATGGCCGTGCTGGCAATGCCGGTGGCCGCCTGCGGCAGGACGACCTTGCGGAAGGCCTGAAGCCGCGTGTAGCCGTCGATCAGCGCCGCCTCTTCATATTCGCGCGGAATCTCGTCGATGAAGCCTTTGAGCAGCCAGACAGCCAGGCTGATGTTGACCCCTGTATAAAGCAGGATCATGCCCAGATGCGTGTCCGACAGGCCAAGCTGCCGGAACATCAGGAAAATCGGGATCGCCACGGCGATGGGCGGCATCATGCGGGTGGACAGGATGAAGAACAGAAGATCATCCTTGAGCGGGACGCGGAACCGCGAAAAGGCATAGGCCGCAAGCGTACCGAGGAAGATCGACAGGAAGGTCGATCCAAAGCCGATGATGACCGAATTCAGAAAGCGCTCGCCGAATTTCGACGGCTGGGTGATGACCTCGCCCCGGCGCTGCACGATTTCATCGACGAAGTTTTCCGGCGGCGGCATGGCGGCCAGCTGTTCCGGCGTCGCCCGGGTGCGGTCGGTGAAGAGGTTGACATAGCCTTCCAGCGACGGCTGGAAGATCACCTTCGGGGGATAGCTGATGGAATCCGGCCCGGTCTTGAAGCCGGTGGCGATGATCCAGACCAGCGGCAACAGGGTGATCACGGTGTAAAGGATCACCAACACCGCAGCGATGCCCTTGGACCTGGCCGAGGGTTCGGTGACGGACCAGGCGCTCATCTTTCCTTTACCTTGTTCAGGGCCTTGACGTAGATCGAGGCCAGACCGAAGACGGTGACGAAGAGGATGATCGCATAAGCCGAAGAATAGCCGGTGCGCCATTTCTCGAAGGCTTCGCGCTTTAACTCGATCGAGGTCAGCAGGGTTGTGCTGCCCGGCCCGCCGCCGGTCAGCTGCACGACAAGATCGAACATCTTGAAATTCTCGATTCCCCGGAACAGAACCGCCAGCATCAGGAAGGGCAGCACCATCGGCACGGTCATGGTCCAGAACTGACGCCATTTCGACGCGCGATCCACTTCGGCAGCCTCATAGATGTAATCGGGGATCGACCGCAGCCCGGCCAGGCAGATCAGCATCACGAAGGGCGTCCACATCCAGGTATCCGCGATCACGATGGACCATGGCGCCAGCGTGACCGACCCGAGCATGGAGAAGGACGAGGCAGGGATGCCGGTGAAAAATTCCACCGCATAGTTGAACAGGCCGATCTGGGGTTCGTAAAGAAAGGTCCAGAAGTTGCCGACCACGGCGGGCGACAGCATCATCGGCAGCACGATCAGCGTGGTCAGCAGGTCATTGCCGCGAAACTTGCGGTTGATGAGCCAGGCCAGCGAAAAGCCGATCACCACCTGGAAAAGCAGGGTCCAGAACAGGAAATGCGCGGTGGCCTGCATCGTCTGCCAGATGTCGGGGTCCGTCAGGATGCGCGTGTAGTTGCGCAGGCCCACCCATTTCACCTCGGCATTCGGTTTGTTCGCGGCAAAGTTGGTGAAACTGAGCCGGACGGTCCAGATCAGCGGAAAGATGTTGATCGCCAGCAGCAGAAGGATCGTCGGGGTGACAAAGACCCAGGCAATGGCGCGGTCCGACAGACCACGCACGCGGCGCGCCAGCGACGACGGGGTGGCCCGCGCCAGTCGGTCTATCGGAGTATCGGCCATAGGGGGGTGTCCTGTGGGGCTGGAAGCCGGCAGCAAAGGGGGCTGGGGCGCGCCAAATGGCCCGGCGCGCCCCGGTTTGTGTTCCGCTCAGAGCTTGCCTTCGTCCTGGAAAACCTCGGTCCAGTCCTGAACCAGACCGTCAAGCGCCTCTTTCGCGGTGCCTTCGCCGGCAACCACATAGTCGTGGAACCGCTTCTGGCTGGCCTGCAGCAGCGAGGCATAGGCCGGCTCTGCCCAGAAGTCCTTCACGATTGCCATCGAGTCGAGATAGGTCTGGGCATAGGGCTGGCTTGCGGCGAAAGCCGGATCCTCGACCACCGAGCGCAGCGCGGAAAAGCCGCCCATCGACCACCATTTCTGCTGCACTTCGGGCTGGGCGAACCACTTGATGTATTCCAGCGCCGCGTCCTGCTTTTCGGAATAGGAGACAACCGAAATGCCCTGGCCACCCAGCTGGGCAAACCTTTCGCCCGTCGGGCCGGCCGGGTTCACCAGATAGCCGGTCTTGCCGCCGCCGACGTTGGGATCAACCTCGAACCCGGGCCAGGTGAAGGCGAAGTTCATCTGAAGCGCCACCTGACCGGATTTGTAGGCATCGATGCCCTCGCCCATGTAGGAGTTGGACGCACCCGGCGGGGTGCAGCAATCGTAAAGCGCCTTGTAGAATTCCAGCCCTTCGACGGCACCGGGAGAGTTGACGAAACCCTCCATGTCATAGGGCTTGTCCGGGTTGTCGTATTTGAAACCGAAGCTGTAAAGCACGTCCATGACGCCCATGGTGATGCCTTCGGACCCGCGTTCGGTATAGATCGAGGCCCCGTAAACCGTCTTTCCGTCGATCTCGCGGCCCTGGAAGAACTCGGCCACTTCCTTCAGCTCTGCAAAGGTCGCAGGCGGGGTCAGGTCGCGCCCGGTCTTTTCCTTGAATGCCGCCTGGATTTCGGGGCGTGCGAACCAGTCCTTGCGGTAGGTCCAGCCCACCACGTCACCAAAAGCCGGCAGCGCCCAGTAGTTCGGGGTGCCCTTGGGCCATTCGGAATAGCCGGTCACGGTGGCGGGCACGAAATCCGACATCGAGATGCCGTTGGCATCGAAGAAGTCGTTCAGCTTGATGTAATGGCCGCTTTCGGCCCCTGCCCCGATCCACTGGCTGTCGCCAATCATCAGATCGCACAGCTTGCCGCCCGAGTTCAGCTCGTTCAGCATCCGGTCGGCAAAGTTGGTCCAGGGCACGAATTCGAAGGTCATCTTGTGCCCGGACTGCGCTTCGAATTCCTTCGACAGCTCAACAAGGGCGTTCGCCGGGTCCCAGGCGGCCCAGCACAGCGTCAGGTCTTCCGCCTGCGCCCCCTGGGTCATCGACAAGGTCAGGCATGCGGCAGCGGTTGCCGCAAGGTAGTGCGATTTCATTGCAGTTCCTCCCTTTGGTTGATCGGGACCCTATGCGACTCCCGCAGTCCCTTTTGGCTGGCGCTACGATAGACAACGGGTGTCCCCGCTGTCCAGAAGAAATTTGAGGTACGCCCCTCAAATTTCACCGCAGGCCTCGGGACGCCCGGTCCCGGGGCCGGGCGGCAGGCTGGCGGGCAGGTTTTCGCGGATGACAATCTCGATCCGGATCTGCTCTTGCGACAGGTCGATGGGGCCGCGGTCGGTCTTGGCGCGCAGCACCCGCAGGGCTGATCGCACCACATGGCCGACATTCTGGGTGATGACCGCATCCATCGCCCCTGACTCCAGCGCGGTGCGGGCATGGGGTGTCAGTTCATGGCCGATCACCACAAGCTGTCCGGTCCGCCCCAGACTGTCCAGGCAGGTGGTCAGGGCGCGCTGACCACTGCCCAGGCTGTAGATGCCGCCGATGTCCGGATACCGCGCCAGGGTTTGCCCCACAAAGTCATGCAACAGCGCGCCCTGCCCGTGCGTTTCCAGCGAAGGCAGAACCTCGATCCCCGGAAAACGGGCCTGCATCACCTCGTCAAAGCCAAGGCGGCGCTCGATGCTTTCGCGCAGCAGCATGGAATCGGACAGAACCATGACACGGGCGGGACCGGCGCGCAGGAAACGTCCGGTCAGCACGGCAGCCGTGCGCCCGGCGGCGCGGTTATCGATGCCGACGAAATGGTCGCGTTCGGTGTTGGGCAGGTCGGACACAAGCGCCACTATTGCCAGCCCCTTCTGCCGCAGGCTGCGGATGGCATCGCGCACGACGGGCGTCTCGGGGGCCATCAGGGCCACGCCGACCACGCCCGCCTCCGGCAAGGCGGCCAGGATGCCGGCCAGCGCATGCGGGTCTTCGGCGGGAAAGCGGCGCAGGACCACATCGGTGCGCAACGCGGCAGACAGATGTCCCGCGTCGGTCAGGGCCCCCAGCAGGGTGCGGATGAACTGGCTGTCGGTGTCGGGCAGCACAAAGGCCAGGCGGTAGTCGCGCTGGCGGGCCAGATTGGCCGCCGCGACATCGCGCACATAGCCGATGCGGCGGATCGCCTCCTGCACCGCCTCTGCTGTCTTGGCCCGCACGCCGGGGCGATCATTCAGCACACGGTCCACCGTGGCCAGACTGACCCCGGCTTCCCTCGCAATGTCGTTGACCGTCGGACGCACGTCTTCCTCCCTTTCCCCCTGTATCTGCGCAGGAATGACGTACGTCAATCAAAGAGCCGGTCCAGAGCGGCCTTGACGCGGCGGGACGCGCGGGGTCAGAAATGGCGAGGGATCGCGCGCTTCGCGGCGCAGGCGGCCCGGACTGCGGCGGATATCGGGACGGGCAGGTTCCGGGCGGACCCGGCGGCACATGCTGCCGGGTCAGGGGCATGATGAACCGATGATTCGCGGTCCGGCCATGCGGCGGGCATCCGGGGGCTGAGGCGTGCCTGTGTCGGGTGACTTGGCAACACGATCCCCCTTTGCCGGAACCGGCCGGGCCGGACAGTGCGGGACACGGCGCGCGTACATGGCTTGTGCCCTATGGCATGGCAGCAGGCGAGGGGTGCCGGAAACCCCGCTGCCCGCCCGCAAACCGGCATTTCCCTTGCGCCGCGTCCGGGACGGGCCTTTGCCTGGCGGGCTGATCACTGACCGGAAGGGTGGTGCCGCACGGCGGATGTCTTTCGGCCAGCGCGGTGTCCCGTCGGGTCGGGGCGCTTTCCATGTCGCGAAACCGGAAGACGACCTCGGGAAGATGATCGGGCCCATCGGTCCGATGATGCAAGGGCCGATCGGCCGCAGATACGTTAGGCAGGATCACGACGCTGGCGTCTGGCCCGATCAGCCGCGGCACCTTCCGGGGCGCTTGCAGTCTCGATGTCAGGCCCCAGCCGGTCTACCATGACGGGTCCGGCGCATACGCAGATTTGACCGGGGGTCACGTTGACATCGCTTGAGAAACGCATACAAATAGCGTATAGTGTTTTTGTCCGGCGACATAAGGGTTCAGTGCCCGGTCGATGGTTCCAGCGATGCCGTGTGGGGACCGCAAACGCAAACAGGCGAACGAGGCAAAGGGATGCAGGCGCGCAGGAACAATGGTGTCGCGAGCTTTACAGGCGTCGCGACCTTTCGCGGCAAGATGCGCAAGCGCGGATTGAGCACGCTGGACTTGGCTGGCTTTGCCTTGGCGGCGCTGACAATGGCTGTGCTGGCAGGGCTGGTTTTCTTTACCCCGGAGCGGGGCGACCAGCCCGGGTCTTCGGTGGCCAGTTCCGTAGTGTTTTTCGCCGGATCGGGCACGATGTACAAGCGGGCCCAGGCAGACGCGAAGACCTATGTCGACATGCTCAACACCGCAGGACCCATGGCACAGGCGATGGATGGTGTCGGCGGGCTGCCTTCCCCGGTGGCGGCAGGCGGCGTCAGCCAGCTTTTCAATCTGCAGGCGGGACAGCCCTGAAGCCTGTCGTCAGGTCAGCTTCGGATCACTGCGGTCGATCCTGCCCGACGCTCTCCTGCTGATCTTCTTGCCCTGGTGCACGCGAGTAAGGCATACAGGCCGTTGACAGGCTGCGGCTGAACCCCGTCCCTCGGATTTGTTGAACCGATCTTCTCAGCGATTGCTTTTGTTCATCCGGCGTTGTGGCCGGGTGCCATGGGCAGAGCTACATCCCCCAGTCTGCAAGACCGGAAACGGGTCGGCCCGCAACGGGGCGTTCCAGTGCAACAGCCTGCTGACCATCTTGTCTGATCCCGCCATGACGTGAGCAGTTTCGCCAACAGGCCGGCGCGGCCGACTGGCAGAGAACGGAGCCTGAGCCATCCGGACCTGTCTGACCCTGAAACTGTTTTTTTGGCCAGGCCGAACCATCCGTCGACGATAAAGCGGCTGTCACCGCCGCAGCTGCCCCGAGGCAACGATGCACCGTGTGAAACCGCCGGGCCAACGCCACATGGCAAGGGACCTTGACCGTCATGTCGCCAAGTTACAGATCAGGGCAGCCGTCCTGACCGGCGTCACACACCTTGGCGTTCCTGTCACAGAAGTCGTTGGACGACTCTGTTCGGGGACAGCGGATCACCGGCCATCCGACGACTTGCGCAACAGGGCGATAAAGGGTAGCCCTACCCCCCTGGTTTCCTGCTTCTTGGTCCGGGTCATGCCCCGTGCCGAACCGGGGTGCCGGACAGGCAATGGCTCCGCAGCTCCTGCCGATCTGATGCCCGCCCGTCTGCGGGCTGCGCCCGTCCCTGTGCGCGCCGCTTTACGGCCTGGCCGCGCTCGTCTAATCAGGGCGGGACAGGGCAAGGGCGGGCGGATGCGCATTCTGATCACCAATGACGACGGCATCAACGCCCCGGGGCTTGAGGTTCTGGCCGGAATCGCCGCCAGCCTTGCCGGGCCCGACGGAGAGGTCTGGACAGTGGCTCCGGCCTTTGAACAGTCCGGGGTCGGGCATTGCATCAGCTACACGCACCCGATGATGATTGCCCGGCTTGCCCCGCGCCGCTTCGCCGCCGAGGGCAGCCCTGCGGACTGTGTTCTGGCGGCCCTGTACGATGTGCTGCAGGGCGCAAAGCCTGATCTGGTCCTGTCCGGCGTGAACCGGGGCAACAATGCGGCTGAAAACGTTCTGTATTCCGGCACCGTCGGCGGTGCGATGGAAGGGGCGCTTCAGGGCCTGCCGGCAATTGCGCTGTCGCAGTTTCTGGGGCCGCTGACCGAAGACCTGATCGATCCCTTCGAGACGGCCCGCACCCATGGGGCGGCGGTCGTCCGGGCGCTGCTGGACCACGGATTCGGGGACAGGGCGGATTACCGGCTGTTCTACAACGTGAATTTTCCGCCGGTTCCAGCGGCTTCCGTCAAGGGCATCAAGGTTGCCGCCCAGGGCTTTCGCCGCGACACCTCCTTTGGGGTAGAGCCGCATATCTCGCCCTCGGGGCGCAGGTTCCTGTGGATCAAGGGTGGACCGCAGCAAACCCCGACAGAGCCGGGCACAGATGCCGCTGTCAATCTGGAAGGCTGGATCTCGGTCACGCCGATGCGCGCGGACCTGACCGCGCATGACCGGCTGGCAGCGCTGCAGGCGGCGCTGGAATGACCGATAGCGCCGAGCGGAAGATGCGCTTTCTTTATGCGCTCCGCTCCAGGGGGGTTACGGATATCCGTGTGCTGACAGCGATGGAACGCATCGACCGGGGTGCCTTCGTCAAGGGACTGTTCGCCGACCGCGCCTATGAAGACATGCCTTTGCCGATTTCCTGCGGCCAGACCATCAGCCAGCCTTCTGTCGTGGCCCTGATGACCCAGGCCCTGTCGGTGACCCCGCGCGACAAGGTGCTGGAGATCGGCACAGGGTCCGGCTACCAGGCGGCGATCCTCAGCCAGCTGGCGCGCCGGGTCTACACGGTGGACCGCCACCGGCGGCTGGTCCGCGAAGCGCAGGAACTGTTCCGCGCGCTGGATCTGACCAATATCACCGCCTTCACCGCCGATGGCAGCTTCGGACTGGCCGATCAGGCACCCTTTGACCGGATCATCGTCACGGCCGCCGCGGAAGACGCGCCGGGGCCGCTCTTGGCGCAGCTGAAGATCGGCGGTATCATGGTGCTCCCGGTCGGCCAGTCTGATACGGTGCAAAGCCTGATCAAGGTGACCCGGCACGAGACGGGTTTTGATTATGAAGAACTTGGGCCGGTGCGCTTCGTGCCGCTGGTCGAGGGGCTTGGCCCCGAATGAACGGCAGCCGCGCCCCGGGACCAACCCGGGCGAAACCATGAGGCAAGCATGATCCGATCCCGCACGGCGTTCCGGCTTCTGGCCCTGAGTGCAGCCTTCGGCGCGATCAGCGCCTGTTCGGACAACACCGCCCTGATCGACTGGGATCTGCGGCCCGATGGCGCAGGCGCCTTTTCGACGGCAGACGCCGCGCGCAGGGCCACCGCCACCCGGCCCGAGCCCGACGCCAATGGCGTGATTTCCTACCCGGGCTATCAGGTGGCCGTGGCACGGCAGGGCGATACCGTGTCCGGTGTGGCCGAGCGCACCGGGATCGACCCTGCCGAACTGGCCACCTACAATGCCATGTCCCCGGACACGCCGCTGAATGCGGG
The DNA here is from genome assembly GCA_020250445.1 of Rhodobacter sp. Classification (GTDB taxonomy): domain Bacteria; phylum Pseudomonadota; class Alphaproteobacteria; order Rhodobacterales; family Rhodobacteraceae; genus Aliitabrizicola. The sequence continues at coordinate 57,949 of JADCEF010000042.1, read as the reverse complement.
TGAAATCCTGGCCCTGCCGCGGCGCGTCGGCACATCTTCACCGTCGGCCGCCGGGGCCACCGTCGGCGCGCCGATTCAAAGCGGCACGATCGAAGTGACCACGCTGGCTGCGGGCGCGATCGACCGTGCGCAATCGGGCGGCACTGACGCCGCCCCGGCACCGGCCCCCCTTGCACCGGGCGGGGCCGAGCCGATCCGCCACCGCGTGGAACGGGGTGAAACCGCCTATTCCATTGCCCGGCTTTACAACGTCACGGCCAGGTCGATTGCCGAATGGAACGGGCTTGGCCCCGATCTTGCCGTGCGCGAAGGCCAGTATCTGCTGATCCCGGTAACGCTGGACAGCGGCACCCAGGACGAGGTTGTGACCCAGCCCGGCGAGGGTTCGCCCACGCCGCCCCCGCCCTCGGCCGCCAAACCCTTGCCTGATGAAAAGATCACACCTGCCGCCGAACCGGCACCCGAAACGCCACCCTCGCCGAAGCTGGAGGAAGAGCGGTCTTCCGCCTCTGCCACACGCTTTGTCATGCCGGCCGACGGCAGCATCATTCGCGGCTATGTTGCCAAGCAGAACCCGGGCATCGACATCGGGGCCGCTGCCGGAAGTCCGGTCAGGGCCGCCGCCGACGGTACGGTTGCGGCGATCACCAAGGACACCGACCAGGTACCGATCCTGGTCCTGCGCCACGCCGACAACATCCTGACAGTCTATGCCAATATCGACGGGATCACGGTGGCCAAAGGCGACAGGGTCAAGCGGGGCCAGACCATCGCAGCCGTGCGTGACGCATCGCCCGCCTTCCTGCATTTCGAGGTGCGCAACGGCATCGATGCCGTCGATCCGATGCCCTTCCTGCAGTGATCAGCCCCGCAGCCGGCCGCGTTCGCGTTCCAGCCAAAGCGCCGTCAGGATCAGGGGCGCATTTGCCGCCTGGCCGCTGCGGACCAGCGCCATAAGCTGATCAAAGCCGATCAGATGGCCCCGGATGTCTTCGGCCTCGGCAGCCAAACCGAAGGTGCCCGCCGTCCCGTCCGGCAGATCGGCCAGCGCGACGTAGGAATACAGGTATTCCGCCTTGGCCCCCGGCGAGGGATAGTAACCCGCAACCTCCAGCAGGTCGCCCAGTGCCAGCCCGGCCTCTTCCGCCGCCTCGCGCCGGGCGGCCTCTTGCGGGGTTTCGCCAGGATCGACCCGCCCGGCGATGACTTCCAGCAGCCAGGGCTGGTCATCGCCGCGCGCATGGACGGCGGCGCGGAACTGTTCGATCAGCAGCACCCTGTCACGGACCGGATCATAGGGCAGCACGGTCACGGCATCGCCCGAGATGAAGATCGCCCGGCGCACGACCGGGCTCATCGCCCCGTCAAAGCGGCGGAAGCGCAGATCGTATTCCTCGACCGAAAAGAAGCCGGCATAGGTCTGACGCCGGGCAATCACCTGAATATTCTGCGCCTGCGCGCGCCGGCGCAGCACAGTTGCGCCGCCCGCCGCCCGGACCCGTGATGCCCCGCGCACCAGCATGGCCCCGAAACGCCCGCGCAGGTCGGCCGCCGGCCGCTGGCCGTAAAACGCCATGATGTCGCCGGCCGTCGCGGTCAGCACCCCGGCCCAGCGCGCCTGAAAGGCCGCCTCGTCCCAGGGCAGGCCCGCGCGCGGGGCATCCGCCGACCACAGGCGGCAGCGGACCGGCGCATCCCCGGCGGTGACCAGGGCGATCCGCGCGGTCAGCCCAAGCACCTCGTGCCAGAAGGCCAGCCGGGCCTTCTCTGCGTCGGACAGGCCCTGTGGCACGCCCCCTTTTGCACGCTGGCCCGGTGCAACGGCCAGCCATCCTGCGGGGTATTGTTCGCTCCAGATCAGGCTGTGATCCGAAAGGGTTGCGGAACGAAGCGCGGGCAGCCGTCCGATCACTGCGGTCAGCAGAGGTGCATGGCACAGCGCAGCGGACAGGAACACATCAGTCACCGGTCATGTCCACCCGCGGTGCGCCCGCCCCCAGGCGGCGTTCCGGCCACAGGGGCCGTGCCCGCCCTGTCCGGATGCCAAAGGGCAAGGCGGACCATGCCGGGCACTGGCCCGCCACGGCGCCGCATGGCAGACCGCTTCACGGCTTTGCAGACCGGAATGCCAATCACCACCGCCAGACCTGCGGCCTGACCCGTCCCGTGCCGCAAAACCCATGGCCGCCTGACAGCCCCGGCAAGGCGGACCGCCGATGATCCCCCGGTCGCACCACAGCCCAGTGCCGGTGCCGTTCGCCAGCACGCGCCCGCAGTCGGCCCCTGTGCTGCGCCGCCGTTTCCTGGCGGATTCCGGCGGCCGGACAGCCTGGCGCGGCGACGGCAAGGGCGGCAACAGGCCGGACGGCGGGCGGCATCGCAGGGGTCTACAGGGGTCTGGTGACGGTGATCTGCGTCACATCGCAGTTGCCGCACCGGAACGATCCGGCACAGGAGGTGAGGTAGAAGTTCCACATGCGCCGGAACCGGTCGTCAAAGCCCATGGCCGCAATCTCGTCCCATCGGGCATTGAAGGTTTCGTGCCAGCGCCGCAGCGTATCGCTGTAGCTTTGGCCGAATTCGATCGATCCGCGGATGCGAAGCCCGGCCCGCTCCACCTCGGCCTTCAGAACCGACGGGGACGGCAGCATCCCGCCGGGAAAGATGTATTTCTGGATGAAATCGACCCCGCGCTTGTAGACCTTCCAGCGCCGGTCCTGCACCGTGATGATCTGAAGCGTGGCGTGACGCCCCGGTTTCAGACGGTCGCGCAGCGTATCGAAATAGACAGGCCAGTACTTCTCGCCCACGGCCTCGAACATTTCGATGCTGGCGATCCCGTCATAGGTGCCACGCTCGTCGCGGTAGTCCTGCAGCTTGATCTGCACCCTGTCGCTCAGGCCGGCGGCGGCGATGCGCTGCACCGCATAATCGTGCTGGGCCTGGCTGATGGTCAGCCCCGTCACCTTCAGGCCCCGCTCTTTGGCCGCGTATTCGGCAAAGCCGCCCCAGCCGCAGCCGATTTCCAGCACATGATCACCGGGCTGCGCCCCCATCTGATTGACCATGGTTTCGTACTTGCGGATCTGGGCCTTTTCCAGGCTTTCCTGCCCCGTCTCGAAAATGGCTGAGGAATAGGTCATCGTGTCGTCAAGCCACAGGCGGTAGAAATCATTGCCCAGATCGTAGTGATGGCTGATGTTCTTTCTGGCCTGCGCCCTGGAGTTTGACTGCAGCCAGAACCGCAGACGCTCGTAGGCCCGCACAAGCCCCATGCCGGGATAGCCGTCATAGACGCCTTCGTTGTCTTCGTGGATCAGGTCCATGAAGGCCTGCAGATCGGGCGTGGACCACCAGCCTTCCAGATAGGCATCACAAAAGCCCAGATCCCCCTCGCGGATCAGCCGCGCAAAGGTATCGGGATTGTCGATATGCAGTTCCGCCACCGGGCCGGGGCGCCTGCCTTCGGCCCGGAAGCGGCGCCCGTCGGGCAGAACGAAATCCATGCGCCCGTGGTTCAGGCGGCGCGCCACCTCGAACGCGGTGGAAAAATAGCGGGGCAGCCCGGTCTGGCCCTGTGTGGTCGTCAGTGCGGTCATATCCCCTCCAAGCAGGCCGCTCTTTGCTGACTTATCGTGACGGATAGCCCCGCCGCGCTCAAGTCTTTCTTGCGCTGTAGGCCGCCAGCGCCCGGTCGCGCCCTGCCGCCAGCGAGACAACCGGCCCCGGGTAGTGCCCCGAAGCCTTCAGGCCCCAGGACCGTGGCACCGCGTCAAAATAGGCCAGCGCCTCCGGCCCCGGCTGCCGACACAGTTCGGCAACAAAGCGGTGGATGTAAACCTGTTCGGGGTCAAACTTTTCCGCCTGCGTCGCCGGGTTGAAGATGCGGAAATAGGGCGCGGCATCAGGGCCGGACCCCGCCACCCATTGCCAGCCCATCGCATTCGATGCCGGGTCCCAGTCGGTCAGACATTCGGCGAACCAGTCCAGTCCCACCTTCCAATGGGTCATCAGATGCTTGGTCAGGTAAGAGGCCGCGATCATCCGCGCGCGGTTGTGCATGGTGCCGGTCACGTACATCTCGCGCATGGCGGCATCGACAAAAGGCTCTCCGGTCATGCCCCGACGCCAGCGTTCGGCATCGGGATTGTCGCCGCGCCATGGAAAACTGTCCCAGTCGTCGCGCCAGTTGGCATGGGTGATGTGCGGTGTGTGGTGCATCAGGTGCCAGGCGAATTCACGCCAGACCAGTTCTTTCAGGAAATGCTCCGCCCCGGCGCGGCCCTGTTCCATGGCGTGCCAGCCCGCGTGCCAGATGCGGCGGGGGCCAATTTCGCCATAGGTCAGGTTTTCGGACAACCGGGATGTGTTCTCGCCGCCCGGAAAGTCGCGTGCGGTGCGGTAAAGATCGATGGGACCGGCCAGAAACCGGTCCAGCCGGGCGCGGGCGGCAGCCTCGCCCACCGCCTGATGGGGTGCCACCACGGCCGCCCCCCGGTTCATCGCCGCGGCCAGATGCCAGTCCTCCAGCCGGTCAGACGCAGGCCAGGCGGCGGGCGCTGCCAGGTGCTGCGGTGCCTTGGCAGGCAGGGGCACGGCACGGTCCCTGACCGCACGCCAGAACGGGGTATAGACGCGGAAATGGCCGCCTTCGCCGGTTTCCACCGTCCAGGGTTCGTGCAGCAGGGGGCCGGGATGGCTTTGCGCCTGCACACCGCGCGCCCTGAGCGCCGCCTTGACCGCCGTATCACGCGCCCGCGACGGCGGGTCATAGGCGCGTGTCCAGTGCACGGCCCCTGCCCCGGTTTCGGCGATCAGCGCGTCCAGCACCTCCAGCGCCGGGCCACGCCGCAGGATCAGCCTGCTGCCGATCCGTTCCAGCGTTCCGGCAAAGGACGCAACCCCAAGGCCAAGCCGCCACAGCGCCGCAGCACCCTGCCCTTTCGTTTCGGGGTCAAGGATGAAGACCGGGATCAGGGGTCTGCCCGATGCGGCGGCGGCGGCCAGCATCGGATGGTCGTCCAGCCGCAGATCACGGCGGAACCACAGGATCAGGGGGGCGGGATCGGTCACGGGGCCTCTTTTCGCTTGATCTCCTCAAGGTAACCCGCGCCCGGCAGCGGACAAGACCGGAAAATCCGGCCGACCAGGGCACACCCCCGCACCGGTCAGAGAACGCGGTCCAGCGCCGCGATCAGGCGCGCCACATCCCCAGCGCTGGTATAGTGCACAAGGCTGAGCCGCAGAACGCCCTTTTCCATGTCCACACCCATCGCTTCCAGCGGGCGTCTGGCATAGAAATCGCCCCCCCAGCAATTGATGCCATGGGCGGCCAGGGCAACGGCCACCGGTTCTGCCGCGCCCGGCAGGGCAACGGCCACAGTGGGGGCACGGTCTGCCGCCTGTCGCGGACCGATCAGCCGCACATCGTTGCGCGCCGCCAGATAGTCCAGCAGCGGCGCAACCACCCGCACCTCCTGATCCCGCATCAGGTCATGAACGGCGCGGCCCCGCGCCAGAGCATCGGGTTCGGGGTCAAAGTGGCGGGCATGCAGGGCATCGATGTAATCGGCCATTCCGGCACAGGCGGCGATCTGCGCATGGTCCGGACCGGCGGGGGTGAAGCGCTTGTAAAGCGGCCCCGCGTTAAACCAGTGGCCCTGCGCGGGCAGCGCATCGCCGAAGGCGCGGCGGATCACCATGATGCCCTGGTGCGGCCCATAGGTCTTGTAGGCCGAGAACAGGTAGACATCGGCCCCCAGGGCCGCAACATCGGGAAAGCCGTGCGGCGCATAGCTGACACCGTCCACCACGGTCCGGGCACCCGCCGCCCGCGCCAGGGCGGCAATCGCCGCGACCGGATTGATTTCGGCCACCACATTGGAACAATGGGGAAAGCACACCAGCCTGACCCGCCCGTCGTCCAGAAGCCGCGCCAGATCGTCGGGGTCCAGATGCCCGGTATCGGGATCGATCTTCCATTCGCGCAGCTCGATCCCGTCATCGGCCAGACGCCGCCAGACGCCCGAGTTCGCCTCGTGGTCCTGGTTGGTCACCACGATCGCCCCGCCATCGCGGCGCAGCCATGTCCGCACCGCCTGGGCCAAGACATAGGTATTGGCGCTGGTCGAGGGGCCGAAGGAAAGCTCGTCCGGTGCCACACCCAGCATCGCCGACAGGCGCCTGCGCGCCTCGTCCATCTCTGCGCCCCCCGCCTGGGCGGCGGCATAGGGCGCATAGGGCTGCACCTTGCGTTCCATGTAAAAGCGGTGCAGCCGGTCGATCACGGACTGGCAGGGGTAGGAGCCCCCGGCATTCTCGAAAAACGCCTGGCCCTGGCTCGGGCCGCTGTGAAAGGCCGGGAACTGGCTGCGCACGAAATCCATGTCAAGGGGCATCGTGATATCCTCTCCGTTGCCAGCAGCGCCTGCGGCGCGTGGGCTGCACCCTGCAGAACACCCGGCGAAAGCCATATCACCGCCGGGCCGGCACCTCCACCCTTGGTCCTTCGGTCAGCCTTGCCTGCCCCGGCCCTGATCGAAACAGCCCGGCGGGATGAAATCCGCCTAAAAAACAGGCAGAAATCAGGGCGGTGATCGCAAAACACCCTGCGCTGACGCAAAGTCACTAAAGCTTGAAAACGGGTGTCCACAGGAATGTTGTGATTCCCCTGCGCAGCCATTACTGCGCAGCCACCCTTCACCGTCACCGTGAATTACAGGAGAGGCTTCCGTGAAACGTTCAACCGCCCTTCTTCTCTCGGCAGCCGTCGCGCTGACCCTTGCCGCGCCGGTGCGCGCCGCCGACCCCGAACTGATTGTCTTTGACTGGAGCAGTTTCACGGACGATGCCTTCGTCAAGGACTATGTCGCCAAGCATGGCCAGGGGCCCACCTTCACGGTGTTCGGCGATGACGACGAGGCGTTTCAGAAGGTCTCATCGGGATTCAAGGTGGATCTGGTGCATCCCTGTTCGCAGATGGTCGGCAAGTACCGCGATGCCGGTCTGATCGAGCCCTGGGATGTCAGCCGCATTCCCGAATTCGCGAACATATCGCCGAAGTTCCTGAACTCGGCCACCGTCAGGGACGACACCGGCGTCTGGTACATCCCGACCGATTATGCCTTCACTGCCGTAGCCTACAACGCCGACCAGATCACGCCAGAGGATGTCGCCTCGCTCAACGTCTTTATCGACCCGAAGTTTGCCGGCCGCGTTTCGCTTCCCGACAACACCGATGACGTGTGGTCGCTGGCGCTGCTTGCAACCGGTGTAACCGACTGGACCACGACGACCGATGAGCAGTTTCAGGCAGCAGCAGCCTGGCTGCGCCAGGCCCATGCCAACGTGCGTGCCTATTGGACCGACCCGTCCGAACTGGCCCAGCTCATGGCCTCGGGCGAGGTGCTGGTGGCATGGTCTTGGAACGATGTGATCCCGATCCTGCGGGCTGACGGCTTCAACGCAGGTTTTCAGCGTCAGGCCAAGGAAGGGGCGGCTTCGTTCTTTTGCGGTTTTGTCAACATGAAGGACGCGCCCGGTTCGGAAGACAAGGCCTATGATTTTGTCAATGCCTGGCTTGCGCATGGCACTGCCAGGGTGGTGCTGGAAACCGTGGGCTATGCCCATGCGAACGACGCGGCCATGGCCGGGATCACACTTGAAGACCTGAAGGCAGGCGAGGTTGACCCGATCAGCACGACCGTTCTTGCCCAGACGCCGATTGAAGGCGCGCTTCGCGCGCGGATGCTGGAGGAGTTTGAACTGATCAAGTCAGGGTTCTGACACTCATTTATACCGCAGGAAGCGCCCGGGTCTGCCCCGGGCGCTTTGTATTTCGGGTCAGGCTGTGTGATTATTCCTGGCAGAACCGCTGCAAGGACGTCTTGCGGCAAAGGCACCCCTGCACTATATCTGACCTGTCCGGGGTAACCCGGACTATGGCGATAAACGCACCCGTAATACGCGGATCGGACCCGGGGGCAGTACCCGGCGGCTCCACCAGATCAACCCGGCATTGCGGGCGGATGGGGCCGAAACAGGATCGACGAACGTCCAAAGGGGCCAGCTTTCGCTCGGCGGGGTACCACCGTTACCGGTCCAAAAGTACAGTTGCCAATGACAACCGTGCTCCGGTGGCGCTGGCTGCGTAAGCAGCTCGCAATACCAAACATAAGCCCTTGCGCTTAGCCGCGTAAGGCGGGGTCCGCAGGTACCTGGCAACAGAAACCTGCACTTCCCGTCTTGCTTCTGCGCGCAGCCGTGCCACCCTTGGGGCATGGTTTCTTGCATGATCCTGTTGCCACCGGCCGGATGGGCCTGCACACTGGCGCTGCTGCCCGTGATCTGCCTGTCCGGCTTGGCCGCTGCCCGCGAGGATGCGTTGCAGATACAGGGTCTGGCGGATGTCCCGGATGGCCGCGAAGGTGCGCACAAACCCTTGCCGGGTCAGCTTGCGCCTGCTGTGGCACCATGGTCCGGCACCGGGGCGCAGGTGCCGCTGCGGCCCCGGCGGCGGATGCGCGACCGGCGGGACGCGGCCCGCTGTGCCGCCGATGCCCGCGCCCGCCCGCGCGCCTTTGCCGCGCGCGATACTGCCGGGGGCCGGGCCATCCGCTTTTCAGCGGCCCGATCCGCCGCATTGCCCGGTTGCCGCCGCAGGGTGATAGACAGTGCGGGCGATGACACCGGACATGCGGGCTGCCCCGCCTTCCGGCACCGCCGGGGCGATCCTGCGCTGGCCCTGTGCCGCCCGGGTGACGATCCGCGCAGCACCCCCACAGGGGGCCTGCACACCCCGGCCAAACGGACAGGCTAAGGCATGGCTCGGCCCGCAGCCCCCGCGACCCTGCCCGCAGGCAAGCCGTCCATCGGCGAGGTGTTCGCTGTCTTCCTTCGGATCGGCCTTCTGTCCTTCGGCGGCCCCGCAGGCCAGATTGCGCTGATGCATCGCGAACTGGTCGAGCGTCGCCGATGGCTGACCGAAGAGGAATACCTGCGCGCCCTGTCGTTCTGCATGCTGCTGCCGGGGCCTGAGGCGATGCAGCTTGCCACCTATGCCGGATGGAAGCTGCACGGTACCAAAGGTGGCCTTGTTGCGGGGCTGCTGTTCGTCGGACCGGGCGCGCTGCTGATCCTCGCCCTGTCGGTGGTCTATGCGCTCTATGGTCAGGCCCCCCTGGCGCAGGCGCTGCTGCTGGGCGTCAAGGCGGCAGTTGCGGCGATTGTCATTCATGCCCTGTTGCGCGTGGCCAGGCGGGCGCTGAAGGGGGCGGGGGATTACCTGATTGCCGGGCTGGCCTTTGCCGGCCTGTTCCTGCTGAACCTGCCCTTCCCGCTGATCATCGGTCTGGCGGCCCTGTGGGGCTGGATCGGGACGCGCGACAAGGTGGCAACCGGCCTGCCCGCAACGGCACCGCCGCTGAAGGAAACACGTCGCACCATAGCGATCTGGGGCACGGTCTGGCTGTTGCCGCTGGCTGGGCTGATGCTGTTCGAGCAGGGGATTCTGGCCCGGATCGGCGGTTTCTTTGCCATGCTGGCCGTGGTGACCTTTGGCGGTGCCTATGCGGTTCTGGGCTGGATGGCGCAGACGGTGGTCAACGATTTCGGATGGATCACCCAAGGTCAGATGATCGACGCGCTTGGCCTGGCCGAAACCACGCCCGGCCCGCTGATTCTGGTGACCCAGTTCGTCGGTTTTCTTGCGGCCTACCAGGCGGGCGGTCTGCCGGCGGGGCTTGCAGGTGCGGCAGTAACGCTGTGGGTGACCTTTGTGCCCTGTTTTCTGTGGATCTTTGCCGGGGCGCCCTGGCTGGACCATCTGACCCGCCGCCCCGCACTGAAAGGCGCGCTTGCGGCCATAACCGCCGCCGTGGTCGGCGTGATTGCCAGCCTCTCGGTCTGGTTCACCCTGCATGTCATCTTCATCTCTGTGGATCAGGCCGTAGTCGGCCCATTCCATGTGCCTGTGCCCGATTGGGCCGGCTTTCAGCCCATTCCCGCACTGCTTGCCGCCGCTGCCGGGGTTCTGATCATGTGGCGGAACTGGCCGCTTCCGCTGGTTCTGGCGCTGTCCGCCGCCGCCTCGTGGCTGCTTTCGGTGCCGTGATGCGCCGGACGGCGGCATCATCCCCTTTCAATTGCGGTCGAATCCCTTATGTTGGGCCAGGGTATGTCGGGGATGACAGCATGGCGCGGGCCATCGATTACGGCAATCTGATGCACCGCGCGATGCGGGGCCTGATCCAGACGGTGCTGGAGGATGTCGCCAGAAACGGCCTTCCCGGCGCGCATCATTTCTTCATCACCTTCGACACCACCCACCCGGACGTTGCCATCGCTGACTGGCTCAGGGCGCGCTACCCGGAAGAGATGACGATTGTCATCCAGCACTGGTACGAAAATCTGGTTGTGACCGACGAAGGCTTTTCCATCACCCTGAATTTCGGCAATCAGCCGGAACCCCTTGTCATCCCGTTCGATTCGGTTCGCACCTTCGTTGACCCGTCCGTGGAATTCGGCCTGCGGTTTGAAACGCATACACAGGATGCCGACGATGACGACGACACTGCCGATGACCCGGAAGAAGGCGCGCCACCCCAGGCGGCGGAAATCGTAAGCCTGGACAAGTTCCGCAAATAGCGCAGGAAACAGACTGGCATGACTTCGCTGGGCCTTTTTGTCAGTGAACTTGTCCGCACGCCCCGGACGATTGCCGCGCTCGCACCCTCGTCGGTGCATCTGGCGCGCGAGATGGTCGTGGGCATCGGCCCCAGGACAGGCCCGGTGGCCGAATTCGGCCCCGGAACGGGTGTTTTTACGCGCGCCCTGCTGGACGCGGGCGTCGCGCCGCAAGACCTGACCCTGTTCGAGGTGAACCCAGCCTTCGCTGCCCATCTGCGCGCCGCCTTTCCGGGTGTGCGCGTTGTAAATGAAGGGGCGCAAACCATCGATGTGCATTGTCCCGACGGGGTTTCGGCCATTGTGTCCGGCATGCCGATCCTGTCCTTTCCGGCGGCCCTGAACCGCGCCATATTCACGGCGTCTTTGCGGGTGTTGCGACCGGGGGGCATGATCCGGCAATTCACCTATGGGCCGAAATCGCCATTGCCGGAAGCGATCCGGGCGGACCTTGATCTGACCTATACCTTTGGGCCGCGCATCTGGCGCAATCTGCCGCCCGCGCGGGTCTATACCTATCGGCGGGGCTGACCGCGCCATGGTATGCGGCAGGCAGGCCGATTGATTTCAGCCCCGCCCCGGCCTAAGAGGAGCGGCCAGCGAACAGGAGGCGCACCATGTCTGCAACCCGCACCGAAACCGACAGCTTCGGCCCGCTTGAGGTTCCCGCAGACAGATACTGGGGCGCGCAGACCCAGCGGTCGATCCTTAACTTTGCCATCGGCTGGGAAAAGCAGCCCGTCGCCATCATCCGCGCGCTGGCCATCATCAAGCGCGCCTGCGCCGAGGTGAACGTGGCGCAGGGCGACCTTGACCCTGCGCTGGGGGCCGCCATTGTCGCCGCCGCGCAAGAGGTGATCGACGGGCGCTTTGACGACAACTTCCCCCTTGCCGTCTGGCAGACCGGTTCCGGCACACAATCCAACATGAATGCGAACGAGGTTATCTCGAACCGCTCGATCGAGATGCTGGGCGGTGTGATGGGGTCGAAAAAGCCGGTCCATCCCAATGATCACGTCAACATGGGGCAAAGTTCCAACGATACATTCCCGACCGCCATGCATGTGGCCATCGGCATGGTGGCGCGCGACGTGTTGCTGCCCGGTCTGGCACAGCTGCATGCGGCCCTTGTCGACAAGACGGTGGAATTCGGGGACATCATCAAGATCGGCCGCACCCATACGCAGGATGCCACCCCCCTGACGCTGGGCCAGGAATTCAGCGGCTATGCCCATCAGGTCAGCCAGGGGATGCTGCGCATCCACAAGGTCCTTCCAGAAATCTACGAACTGGCGCAGGGCGGTACGGCCGTGGGCACCGGCCTGAATACCCGCGTCGGCTGGGACCGGCGGATCGCGGCGAAGATTGCCGAAATCTCTGGCCTGCCCTTTGTGCCCGCCCCAAACAAGTTCGAAGCCCTGGCGGCGCATGACGCGATGGTGATGTTTTCCGGTGCGCTGAAAACCGTTGCCGTATCGCTGTTCAAGATCGCCAATGACATGCGGCTGCTCGGCTCGGGCCCGCGCTCTGGCCTGGGCGAGCTGATCCTGCCGGAAAACGAGCCGGGATCGTCCATCATGCCCGGCAAGGTCAATCCGACCCAGGCCGAGGCGCTGACCATGGTCTGCGCGCAGGTCATGGGCAATGATGCGGCCATAGGCTTTGCCGGGTCGCAGGGGCATTTCGAGCTGAACGTCTATAACCCGGTGATGAGCTACAACGTGCTGCAATCGATGCAGCTTCTGGGCGATGCCGCCCGCAGCTTCACCGACAACATGGTCGTGGGCACGCGCGCCAATGTGGCCCGCATCGACAGGCTGATGAAGGAAAGCCTGATGCTGGTCACGGCCCTGGCACCGATGATCGGCTATGACAACGCAACGAAGGTGGCAAAGACGGCGCACAGGAACGGCACGACCCTGCGCGAAGAGGCCATTGCCCTTGGCCTGGTGGATGGCGAAACCTTCGACCGCGTGGTCCGCCCCGAAGACATGATCGGCCCCAAAGGCTGATCACGGGAAGAAACCCCGTCACCCGTCGGGGACGTGGCCCGTGGGTACATGGTGAAAGTGACGCAAATATCGAAATCGGGACGCCGCCCAGATGACTGAAACAATCAACCTGCGCTTGGCTGCCAAGCAGAAGAAGCGTCAGTTGCACGCGAGCAAAGCCGCCGAGAACGCGGCAAAGCACGGCCGCAGCAAGGCCGAAAAGACGGCACAGCGTATCGCGGCTGAAACGGCAGTGCGGCGGCTGGATGGCCATAAACGGTCAGAGACATGAACGACCGCCCGGCGAAACATTCGGTGACCCTGAACGGCCACCGCACCAGCGTGTCCCTTGAACCCGAGTTCTGGGCGGCATTCAAAGCCATTGCGGCAGGCTCGGGCCAGGCAATCAACAGCCTTGCCGCCGCAATCGACGCAGACCGGGGTGATCTTGGCCTTGCCTCGGCGATCCGGCTGTTCATCCTGCGCCACTACCGGCGCCGCGAAGCCCCCGACAGCGGGTCAGACAATGCCTGACCACCGCCATCCCGCCCTGCGCGGCGCGTCAGGACCGCCCTATCCAAGCGCGGCCAGACCGGGAAAAGTTTCCAGAAGCCAGTAGGAAAAGCTGGAAAATCCGCCGGTCAGCATCAGCAGCCCGATCGTCCACAACAGCAGGCCCATCACCTTTTCGATCCGCTCCATATGGCGGCGCATCCACCCCATGACACCGGTCAGCCGTGGCAGAAATGCCGCCACCAGCAGGAAGGGAACACCAAGTCCAAGGGCATAGACCGCCAGCAGAAGCGTGCCGCGCGTCATGCTGGCCTCGGCCGCCGCCAGGGACAGGATGGCCCCCAACTGCGGCCCGATGCAGGGCGTCCAGCCAAAGGCAAAGGCAAGACCCAGCACATAGGCCCCCAGGGCCGAACCGCCGCGATCGCCCGCGTCCATCCGCAGATCGCGGTCCATGAAACCGATGCGGAACACACCGATGAAATGCGCGCCAAAGACCATCACGATCAGCCCGGCGGCGGTGTTGAACCAATCCGCATTCTGCAGAAAGAACGCCCCGAAGGCCGAGGCGGCGAAGCCAAGGAACAGAAAGACGGTGGACAGACCCAGCACGAAGAACAGTGCAGGCAGCATCACGCGACGCTGCGCCGCGCGCCCTGCCTGCATTTCCGCCATGCTGATCCCGCCCATATAGGCCAGATAGGGCGGCACAATGGGCAGCACGCAGGGACTGAGAAAGGACAGAACACCCGCCGCCAGCGCCACCAGCATGCCGGGCAGCAGCCCGGCGTCAATCACGTCAATTCCGAACATGCAGGACCCCCTGGGTGCGACATAGCTTACGCCGGGGGTGCCGTCACCGTTCCGCGCGTCACAATGCCGTGGACAGATGCGGCCCGCACCGCTATCGCGCTGCCATGACCTGGGACGAGGATCTGGATTGCCAGGGGCTTTTGTGCCCCCTGCCCGTCTTGCGTGCGCGCAAGAGGCTGATCGGCATGGCCCCGGGCAGGGTGCTGCGCGTCACCGCGACCGACCCGATGGCGCAGGTCGACCTGCCGCATTTCTGCGCCGAAGCCGGACATGACCTGCTGGACAGCCGCACCTGCGGCGCGGTCATGACCTTTCTGATCCGCCGGGCCTGATCGGCAGGAAACGGGCGTGCCGGGCTGCCGCCACGCCCGCCAGCCGCCTTTGCCCCGCTGTCAGCGGCCCAGCGACCACCAGCCACGCTTTTTCGGCTTGCCATCGTCTTCCGGCGGGGCCCTTTCCACCACAGGCTCCGGTGCGGCCAGCCATGTTTGCGGCGCGGCCGGTGCAGGCACGGCGACCACCGCCTCGGGCGATTCGACCAGGGCGGCAGGCGGTTCCGCCCCAGCGGGCGCGTCCGCGTCTGCCACAGCGCGCCTGGTGCGCGAGCGCTGCCGTTTCACCGGGGCCTCGGCCACAGCCCCGGAAACAGCTTCGGCCCCGGCGACAGATTCAGCCCGGGCGGCAGGCGTCTCTGCCGGTTCGGCCTCTTTCGCCTTCCGGCGGGACCGGGCCGGTTTCTGTGCTGCCGCCCCTGCCCCGGCATCGGGCCGGGCCTCGGCCGCTTCGGGCACGGCGACAGGTGCGGTCACCGCATCAGGCACCGGTTCTGCCGCCGTCGCGGCCACCAGGCTTTCAGCCGGGGTTGCCTTGCGACTGCGGGTGCGGGTCCGGCCGGCCTTTTTCACGGGCGCTTCGGGTGCGGCCCCTGCCAGATCGTCAGGGCCGTTGTCGTCCGCTTCCCCGCCCTGGCCCTGCGCGGTGTCGCCTGACACCCCCTCGCCATTGGCGCTTCCTGCGCGGCGGCGGCGGCGGCGACGGCGTTTCTTCTTGCCCGGCGCTCCGTCGCCGGCGGCTGCCTCGGCGCGGGACCCGCCGCGCGCCTCGACCGAAGAGTCTTCGGCGACCCCTTCCGCCGCATCGTCTTCGGCGGCATCTTCGCCATCCTCGTCCGGCAAAGGCTCTTCTTCCTCCAGATCGGGCATGATGGTGGATTCGGCCGAAATCACCGATGCCATGGCAGGGGAAATCACCCGGGTCGCAGTCTTGAACTTCTCGATCGAATAGTCGGGGCTGATCAGCGAGGGGTCCGCCTCGATCCGCACCGCCATGTCATAGCGGGCCTCGATCAGCGCGATATGCTCGCGCTTCTGGTTCATCAGGTAATTGACCACGGCGACAGGCGCCCTAAGCAAGACTTCTTTCGACCGTCTGCGCGTGCCCTCTTCCTCGAGCTGGCGCAGCACCTGCAGCGCCATGCTGTCATCAGACCGGATCAGCCCGGTGCCGTGGCAATGCGCACAAGGCTGCGTCGTGCTTTCCAGCATGCCGGGGCGCAGGCGCTGGCGGCTCATTTCCAGCAGGCCGAAACCCGAAATGCGGCCCACCTGAATGCGCGCACGGTCGGTCTTGAGCTTGTCCTTCAGCTTCTTTTCGACGGCGGCGTTATTCTTGCGCTCTTCCATGTCGATAAAGTCGATGACGATCAGCCCGGCCAGATCGCGCAGGCGCAACTGGCGGGAAATCTCTTCGGCGGCCTCAAGGTTGGTGTTAAGCGCGGTCTGTTCGATCGAGCCTTCCCTGGTGGCCCGCCCCGAGTTCACATCGATGGCCACAAGCGCCTCGGTCACGCCGATCACGATGTAGCCGCCGGATTTCAGCTGGACGGTCGGGTTGAACATGCCGCCAAGATAGCTTTCCACCTGATAGCGCGCGAACAGCGGCATCGCTTCGGCATAGGGCTGCACGACCTTGGCGTGGGACGGCATGATCATTTTCATGAAGTCCTTGGCCACGCGGTAGCCTTCGACCCCCTCGACCAGAACTTCCTCGATCTCGCGGTTGTAAAGATCGCGGATCGACCGCTTGATCAGGTTGCCTTCCTCATAGATCGGGGCGGGGGCGATGCTTTTCAGCGTCAGCTCGCGGACCTGCTCCCACAGGCGCATCAGGTATTCATAGTCGCGGCGGATCTCGGGCTTGGTGCGCTTGGCCCCGGCGGTACGGATGATCAGCCCGGCACCTTCGGGCACCTCGATTTCCTGCGCGATTTCCTTCAGCTTCTTGCGGTCGGCCGCCTGGGTGATCTTGCGCGAGATCCCGCCCCCCCGCGCCGTGTTCGGCATCAGCACGCAATAGCGCCCCGCCAGCGACAGATAGGTGGTCAGTGCGGCCCCCTTGTTGCCGCGCTCTTCCTTGACAACCTGAACCAGCATGATCTGACGGACCTTGATCACTTCCTGGATCTTGTATTTCCGGGGCCGCGGCTTGCGCGGCTGGCGGATTTCTTCGGCCACATCCTCTTCTGCGACCGACTCGATCTCGTCGTCCAGTTCTGTGGCATGATCCATCGAACGGTAGGTCTTTGTCCCGCCGTCCTCGTCTTCGTCCCCGTCTTCGCGCGACCGGCTGCCCCTGGCGGGGCGGGGCGTCAGATCGTCTTCGGCAGATCCGCTCCGGTCACCCGACGCAGCGGCGTACAGCGCGTCTGCCCCGGTTTCCTCGCCCAGGTCCACCACATCCATCGTGCCGATTTCGGCCGTCTGCACCGCATCGGCGCTGTCGGCGGCCTCGGCCCGGACCGCGTTGCGCGGGCCACGGCGGCGGTGCCGGCCGGCCTCTTCCTCTTCTTCGGCGCGGGCAAATGCACGCTCTTCTTCCAGCAGGGCTTTGCGGTCGGCAACCGGAATCTGATAGTAATCGGGGTGGATTTCGGCGAAGGCCAAGAAGCCGTGGCGGTTTCCGCCGTAGTCCACGAAAGCCGCCTGCAGCGACGGCTCGACACGGGTTACCTTGGCGAGATAGATGTTTCCCGCAAGCTGGCGTTTGTTGACGGTTTCAAAATCGAATTCCTCAACCTTGTTTCCGTCCACCACGACCACCCGGGTTTCTTCGGCGTGGGTGGCATCGATAAGCATCTTCTTGACCATGATATTCCAATAAACCGGCCACACGACCCGGACCGAAGCAGGCTTCGGGCGGTCGGATACGTGACGGCGGGCTGTCTGTTCGGGCGAAATGCGGCGCGGGGCAATGCGGATCGGTGCCTGGGCGGCACTCTTCACGCGAACTCCCTGTCATGGCGCGCATCATCGCGGTTCTGTCCCGGATGACGGATGCGTCACCCATTGAAAAGCACGTCAGCCCCAAAGGACGACGGGCAAGCCTGTGGCCTTGCGGCCGATCAGTCCGCGAAGGTGCGCTGTGGCCCTGCGGCCCAAGCCACGCCTCCGGCGGCGAAACTCATGCGTGGGCAAGATGCCCATCGCGCGAAACCATAGCGGGGACGGCACGGTAAACACAATGTGTTTTTTCCCCGACCGGCTGTCTTGCCCTGTCGGGACCGGTCCGGGTGGCGCGCTGTTGTACCCCCGCCCCGCAGGCGCGCACGGGGTCCGGCGAAGGGCAGCAGCCCGGAAACACCACCCGTTTCAGACGTAATCGGACCGGGTCAGGCCATATTTGGCCATCTTCTCGTTCAGCGTGCGGCGCGGCAGGCACAGCTCTTCCATCACGGCCACGATCGATCCCTTATGACGGCGCATGGTATTGTCGATCAGCATGCGCTCGAACGTCTCGACATATTCCTTCAGCGGTTTGCCTTCGGTCGTCATCGCCGGCCCTGCCGTTTCATTGTCGGCCATCAGCAGCGATGCGATGGATCCGGACCCGCGCCGGTTCTGCAGCACGGCGCGCTCGGCGATGTTGACCAGCTGGCGCACATTGCCGGGCCAGGGTGCCTGCAGCAGCTGTGCTGCCTCCTGCGCTGTGACCTGCGGGGCCTCACAGCCGTATTCCCCGGCAAATTCCTCGGCCAGGCGGGTGAACATCGCCAGAATATCCTCGCCGCGCGACCGCAGCGGTGGCAGGGTGATCTTCATCGCGCCGATCCGGTAGTAGAGGTCGGGGCGCAGCACATCTTCGATGGTCTTGTCCGGGGCATGTTCATTGCAGATTGCGATGATCCGGGTTTCGGGCGGAACGCCCTGTTCGTTGATCACGGTCAGCAGACGCGCCTGCAGGGCACCGCTCAGCGCTTCGATATCCTCCAGGCACAGGGTTCCGCCGCGGGCCTCTTCCACCAGGGGGATGGTTCCGTCCCCGGTCGGTCCGAAAAGCCGCGCCATCAGCTGGTCTTCGGACCAGGCCGCGCAGGAAATCGTGACGAATTTCCTGCCCGCGCGCGGCCCCACGGCATGAAGCGCATGGGCCACCAGCGTCTTGCCGGTGCCGGTTTCCCCGTCGATCAGCACAAGTCCGTCGGCCTGTCCAAGATCAAGGATGTCCTCGCGCAGCCGTTCCATTACGGCGGACTGCCCGATCAGCTTCTTCATCAGCATCGACCCGTCGGACAATTCCCGGCGCAGCGCCCGGTTGTCCAGGGTCTGCCGCCGCGCCTGGGTGGCTTTCTTGGCCAGTTCCGTCATCCTGTCGGGGTTGAAGGGCTTCTCCAGAAAATCGAAGGCCCCCACCCGCATCGCCTCGACAGCCATCGGCACATCGCCATGCCCGGTGATCAGGATCACCGGCAGCCCGCTGTCCTGCCCCATCAGCTTCTTGAGAAAGGCCATCCCGTCCATGCCGGGCATGCGGATGTCGCTGACAACCACACCCGGAAAATCCGGCCCGATGCCCTTCAGCGCGTCTTCGGCGCTGCCATAGGTTTCGGTATCGAACCCCGACAGGGCCAGCCACTGGCTGATCGATTGCCGCATGTCGGCCTCGTCATCAACGATAGCCACCTTCATCGTACGCGCCATGTCACCTCACTCGGCTGCCTGCGTCGTGGCGTCGGGCGGGGACGCCACAGGATCAGGGACATTCGGTTCCCGGACCGGCGGTCGTTCCGCGCCCATCACGGGAAGCTGTACCTCAAACACCGCCCCGCCGGATTCACCGTTGCGTGCGGTCAGCCGCCCCCCAAGGTCATTGACGATTCCCGAAGAAATCGCCAGGCCAAGGCCCACCCCTTCGCCCGGCTTCTTGGTGGTATAGAACGGTTCGAACAGGGTATCGAGATCGGCAATGCCGTGCCCGTTGTCGCGCACGGCCAGGGTCGCGGTTTCGCCCGCAGACAGCAGGATGTCGATGGCCGGGTCGGCCCGACCGCGCGTCGCATCGATTGCATTGCGCAGCAGGTTGATGATCACCTGCTCCAGCCGCACACGGTCGGCCAGCACCATCACGGGGTTGCGCGGCAGGGTGCGCGTGATGCGGATCACACGCGATTTCAACTGCGGCTCCATCATCGACAGCGCCGAGGATATCGCCTGTTTCACGTCGACCGGCTCAAAGGCCTCGCCCCCCTTGCGGGCGTAGGATTTGAGTTGCCGCGTGATCGCCCCCATCCGGTCGATCAGATCGTCGATCCGCTGGAACGACGACAGGGCCTCTTCGCTGCGCCGCCGCTGCAGCAGCAGCCGCGCCCCGGCAAGATAGGTCTTCATCGCGGCCAGAGGCTGGTTCAGCTCGTGGCTGACAGCGGCAGACATCTCTCCCAGGGCTGCCAGCTTTGACGATTGGGCCAGGGTCTGTTCGGCCACGGCCAGCGTCTTTTGCACACGCTCACGCTCGGCAATCTCGCGCTGCAGCCGGGCGTTGAGCAGGCGCAATTCCGCAGATTCACGCTGAAAGAACTCTGACCGCGACAGGGCACGACGCGACAGCAGGTAAAAGGTCAGCGCCAGAAGGATCGCAAATCCCATAATCTCCAGCGCCAGAACGCCGTTGACCCGTTCGCGCACCGAATCATAGGCGGTAAAGGTGACAAGCCGCCATCCCCGGAACGGAATCCGTGCGGCCGTCTGCATCACGGCCTCGCCCTTGACATAGGTATCCGCCGTCTCGCCGGGGGAACTGGCCCAGTCCGCCGTCGCCTTGAAGGCCCGCGTCAGCGGATTGGCCGCATCGATCAGCGAAATCGCATCCTCCAGCGGCAATCCGCGCCAGCGCGGTTCGGTGGCCAGCATGACCGTGCCCTGGCTGTCTGTGACCGCGACGGCATCCTGCAGCCCGGCCCAGGCCCGTTCGTATTTGGCCAGATCAACCTCGACCACGATCACCCCGATTGTCCGGTTCTCGGACACCAGCGCGCGCGAATAGCTGAAGCCAAAGCCGCCTTCCGCACGTTGCGCGGCAGAAAACACCGTTTCCCCGGCCCGTTGCGCCTCGACGAAGAACGCGGCACCGCTGTAGTTGGTTCCGATGCGCTGCCGGGTGGTTGCAGCCACCACCCGTCCGCCGCTGTCCAGCAGCAGGATCGAGGCCGCGCCGATTTCGGACTGGAACGAAATCAGCCGCTGCGAGGTCAGGGCAAAATTGCCCGAGGTCAGCGCGCCGATCAGTTCGGGGTCACGCGCCAGCAACAGCGGCACCACCGAATTGCGCTGCAATTCCGTCAGGATGTTTCCCGAATACAGCGCCAGCCGCAGTTCGGCGCGGCTGCGCGTTGTTTCGGTGAAACGCTGGGTCAGCCACTGGTTGGTGAACAGAACCACGCCAATGGCAAACAGGATCAGCACGGCAACGGCCAGTCGCACACGCCACGTCAATCCGGACACATCCGGGCCTTCCGTCACGTCTTCGGGGCTGCCTGCCGGTTCGCTCATGGCGTGACTGTAGGCGCTCGGCCCGCCCTGCTCAAGCGTCCGGGGTCAGACCGGCGCAAACGCGCCAAGAACCGAACGGAAAAGGACCGAACCATCGGTCCCGCCCAGGGCTGCATCGACGGCACGTTCCGGATGCGGCATCAGGCCAAGCACCCTGCGGTTGGCCGACAGCACCCCGGCGATGTCCGCCATCGCCCCGTTCGGATTTTCGGCATAGGTGAAGGCGATGCGGTCTTCCCCGGCCAGCCGCGCCAGCGTTCCGGCGTCGGCGGTGTAATTGCCGTCATGATGCGCAACCGGCAGGATGATCCGGTCGCCCCTGGCCCACCCGCCGGTATAGGCGCTGTTTGCCGTGGCGACCGTCAGCGTCACGGGCTTGCACACGAACCTCAGCCCCGCATTGCGCATCAGCGCACCGGGCAGCAGACCCATCTCGGTCAGCACCTGAAAGCCGTTGCAGATGCCCAGCACGAAACCGCCGCGCGCCGCATGGCCGGCCACCGCCTGCCCGACGGGCGACCGCGCGGCAATGGCCCCGCAGCGCAGATAGTCGCCAAAGGAAAAGCCGCCGGGAATGCCGACAATATCCACGCCCGCCGGAAGGGCCGTGTCCTTGTGCCAGACCCGCACCACCTCTGCCCCGGCCTGGGCAAAAGCCACGGCAAGGTCACGGTCACAGTTTGACCCCGGAAAGGTAACGACGGCAGCTTTCATCGGCGGTCCTTTGCAAGAGATGTAAGTGTCGCTTAGACCAAACCGACGGGGCATTCCACCCCCCTGCCCCGTCTCATGCGCGACCTTGTGCAAGCCGAAGACAATGGGCGAAAATCTATCGGGAAACCGCGCGGCCAGGCTGGAAACTGCGCGCCCAGAGGACTGACTGAAAACGCTTCTGTGGAGCGTTTTCACGGTCCGATTGCCGGAGGGCTTTAGCCCGCAGGCAAGGGGCGTGCCCCAGGCCTGACGGCGGTAATCCGGCCGCGCCTGCCTGGGGCTGGCGCTCTTCGCGCCTGCCCGGGGGCAGGCAGGCGCGGCCGTCGGGGCAGTGCCCCGACTTGACGCGGGTCAAATCCGGCAAGAAGGAAAGGGCACGCCATGCGCCGGCCGACTCAACAGAGCCTCATCACGCCCTATGCCGAAAAGTCTGTGATCACGGCCACGCCCGGCGGGGTCGGTCCGTTGAAGGCGCGCAGTTCTGCCGAGGCATCCGAAAGGGCCACGCGCCGCGCGATCAGCGGCGCGAAATCGACCCGCCCCGCCTCGATCAGCGACAGCAGCGACGGATAGCGCCAGCCTGGCATGCCGCGCGTGCCGAACAGGGCCAGGTTCTTCATGTAGACGGCGTTCATGTTGATTTCCATGTGCGCGGCAGGGCCCACCGGCATGCCGATCTGCACATGGCGGCCCAGCGGGCGCAGACAGCCGATCGAGGCATTGGTGGTGGCGGCAATGCCCAGCGCCTCGATGCTCAGATGCGCCCCGCCGCCGGTCAGTGCGATGATGCGCCCTGCCACATCGCCGTCGCGCGCGTCGATCGCGGCCTCGGCCCCCTCTGCCAGCGCATGGGCCAGCTTTTCAGGAACGACATCGACAACAATGACCCGCGCGCCCAGCGCGCGGCCCAGCAGCAGCGCCGAAAGACCGATCCCCCCGGTGCCATGCACCGCCAGCCATTCGCCGGCCTGCAGCGCCGCCCGGTCGGTCAGCGCATGCCAGACCGTCGTCACCCGGCATCCCAGCCCCGCCGCAACCGCCGGCGACAGGCTTTCGGGCAGAGGTGCCAGGTTATGGGCAAAGGGTACAGAGATGAACTCGGCAAAGGCCCCCGGTTCGGTAAAGCCCGGCAGGCGCTGCTGCGCACAGATATTGCCGTGGCCCGACCGGCAGTCAGGACAGGCCCCGCAGGCCAGAATGAAGGGTGCCACCACCCGGTCACCCACCCGCCATGTTGACAGTGCCCCGGCTTCCACCACCTCGCCGCAGTATTCGTGGCCGGGAATCTGGCCCGGCTTCACGCGCGGGTGCTCTCCGGTCCAGCCATGCCAGTCCGACCGGCAGATGCCGCAGGCCAGAACCCGCAGCACCACACCATCCGGCTCGCAGGCGGGGTCTGCCACCTGTTCCAGCGACAGATCGCCGTTAAAGGTCCGCAAAACCGCAGCGCGCATGGCCGGTCTCTCCGCTGGGCCGCCCCGGATGCCGGGGCGCGGGATTTCCCTTCAGGCGATCTCGACGGTGAATGTCTCGATCACGGTGTTGGCGAGCAGCTTCTCGCACATGGCGCGCACCTCGTGCTCGGCGGCCGCGCGGTCGGTGGCAGACAGATCAAGCTCGATCACCTTGCCCTGGCGCACGGCCAGCACGTCGGCAAAGCCCAGCGTCCCAAGCGCATGGCGCACCGCCTCGCCCTGCGGGTCCAGAACGCCGTCCTTCAGCATGACGTGAACGCGGGCTTTCATCGCAAGGTCTTTCAGTTGATCAGCGTGGGCTTTGGCGTATGCGTCACATTCGTGGGCAGGACCCCCAGTCGGCGGGCCAGTTCGGTATAGACATCGGCCAGCGGGCCGGGGTCGATGGCGGGCTGGCCTTCGGCCCGTTCGGCTGCGCGCATGTCCCACAGGCGGCAACTGTCGGGGCTGATTTCGTCGGCAATGATCAGGCGCATGAAATCGCCTTCCCAGATGCGGCCGATCTCGATCCGGAAATCGGCAAGCCTTATGCCCACGCCCATCATGACCCCCGACAGGAAATCATTCACCCGCAGCGCCAGCGCCACCATGTCATCCAGATCCTGCTGCCCGGCCCAGCCGAAGGCGATGATATGCTCTTCCGCCACCATCGGATCGCCCAGCTTTTCGTCCTTGTAGTAGAATTCGACAATCGGCCGGGGCAGCGGTGTGCCTTCGGCAATCCCCAGGCGCTCGGAAATCGGCCCGGCGGCGAAATTGCGCACCACCACCTGGATCGGGATGATTTCCGCCATGCGGACCAGCTGCTCGCGCATGTTCAGGCGGCGGATGAAATGCGTGGGCACCCCGATGGCATTCAGCCCGGACATGAAGAATTCCGACAGGCGGTTGTTGAGAACGCCCTTGCCCTCGATCGCCTGACCGGGCTTGGGCGTGCTGATCGCCCCGCCGTCATCCTTGAAGTACTGAACCAGGGTGCCCGGCTCGGGGCCTTCATAGAGGATCTTGGCCTTGCCTTCGTAAATCTTCTTGCGTCGTGCCATGACCTCTCCGCGCGGCGGTGAACGGGCGGGCACCGGTGCGGCACCGGCCTTTTGCCGCTGTGCCGCAGCCTATACGTCAACCCGGCCCCTGTCGCAAGGCAATCACCGCCGTCTGGCCCCTTGCGGCACCGGGACAGAGACCGCATATGGGGGGCAACCGGGATCACAGCAGGGAAACAACCGATGTCTGGCTTCACTGACCGCGAGCGCGCCTTCGAATCCAAGTTCGCCCATGACACTGAAATGCAGTTCCGCGCCGAGGCGCGCCGCAACAAGCTGCTGGGCCTCTGGGCGGCGGAACTGATGGGCAAATCGGGCGATGCGGCGGCAGACTATGCCATGAGCGTGGTCAAGGCCGATTTTGAAGAGGCCGGCACCGAAGATGTGGTCCGCAAGGTCGCGGGCGACCTGGGTGCCCTGTCTTCGCCCGACGCCGTCCGCGCCAGGATGACCGAGCTTCTGGCGGTGGCCAAGGCCCAGCTTGTGGACGAGGCATAGGCATCCCGGACACAGGTTGCCCTTCTGGCCGCCGGTCCGGCTGATGCCGGTGCCGGTGGGGCATGGCCGGGGCCGCGAATGAAATTGCAAACCGCAAGGGCGCGTGGCAGAGGTCTGTATCGCAGAACTTCCTGCTGACGCCTGACCGGGAGTTATCATGACCGATGCCCTGACCCGCCTTCTTGCCACCCGCGACTGGCTGATGGCCGATGGCGCGACCGGGACCAACCTGTTCAACATGGGCCTGTCTTCGGGCGATGCGCCCGAGATCTGGAACGTCGAGCATCCCGACAGGATCCGCAGCCTGTACCGCGCGGCAGTGCAGGCGGGGTCGGACATCTTCCTGACCAATTCCTTCGGCGGCAATGCCAGCCGGATGAAGCTGCACGGCGCGCAGAACCGCGTGGCTGAACTGAACCGCCTTGCCGCCAGCCTGGGGCGCGAGATTGCCGATGCGGCGGGGCGCAGCGTGGTTGTCGCCGGGTCGATGGGGCCGACGGGCGAAATCTTCGAGCCGATGGGAACCATGACCCACACCGTTGCGGTCGCGATGTTCCACGAACAGGCCGAAGGGCTGAAGGCCGGGGGCGCGGATGTGCTTTGGGTTGAAACCATGTCGGCACCGGAAGAATTCAGGGCAGCGGCAGAGGCCGCGCAGCTGGCCGGCATGCCCTGGTGCGGCACGATGAGCTTTGATACCGCCGGGCGCACCATGATGGGCGTCACATCCGCCGCGATGGTGGAGATGGTGGAAAAACTGCCAAACCCGCCGATTGCCTTTGGTGCCAATTGCGGTGTCGGGGCGTCGGACCTTTTGCGCACCGTTCTGGGCTTTGCCGCGCATGGCTCGGAACGGCCGCTGATTGCCAAGGGCAACGCGGGCATCCCGAAGTATCATGACGGGCATATCCATTATGACGGCACGCCCCAGCTGATGGCCGAATATGCGGTGCTGGCGCGCGATGCGGGGGTGCGGATCATCGGCGGCTGCTGCGGCACCATGCCCGAACATCTGAAGGCGATGCGGGCCGCGCTGGAAAGCCGCCCCAGGGGCCCGCGCCCGACGCTGGAAAGCATCAGCGCCCTGCTGGGCGGATTCTCTTCGGCGTCGGACGGCACCGGCGACGATGCCGGCAGCCCGCGCCGCGAACGGCGCGGCCGCCGCGGCTGACCCTGCCCGGCGGGGCAGCGCGGCCCGGTCACGCCGCCCGACCGCCCTTAGAACAGCGTCAGCTGATCGCCCGCGCGGGGCGGCACCCGAAACAGGTCGGTGCGCAGGGGCGGCAGCGCCGCGTTCAGCCCCAGCCGTGCCACGGCCAGGTGAAACCGCCGGTCGGTCAGTGTGGCCCAGTGCCCCTGCCCGCGCATCCGCCTGAACCAGGCGGGGTCATAATCGCGCCCGCCATGAACATCGCGCAGCCGCGCCATAACCTTTGCCGCACGCCCGGGAACCGCCCGCGCCAGCCAGTCGCGGAACAGCGGCGCAACCTCGGCCGGCAGGCGCAGCATGATCCAGCTTGCAGCCACCACCCCTGCCACCTGCGCTGCGGCAAGGATTGCCTCCATCTCGCTGTCCGTCAGCCCCGGTACCACGGGGGCGACCATGACCCGCACCGGCACGCCCGCCGCCGTCAGCCGCCGGATCATCTCCAGCCGCCGCGCCGGATGTGCGGCGCGCGGTTCCATCGCGCGCGCCAGCGCCGGGTCCAGCGTGGTCAGTGAAACCCCCACCCGCAGCAACCCGTCCCGCCCCATCGGGCCAAGAATATCCAGGTCACGCTCGATCAGCGCCCCCTTGGTGGTGATCGCAACCGGATGGCGGAAGGCCTGCAGAACCTCCAGCACCTCGCGCATCACCCGGTGGTCGGCCTCGCAGGGCTGGTAGGGGTCGGTGTTGGTGCCGATTGCAACCGGGGCCACACGATAGGACCTGGCACCAAGCTCTGCCTCCAGCACCGCGCCGATGCCGGGCCGCGCGATCAGCCGCGTTTCAAAGTCCAGACCGGGCGACAGGTTCAAGAAGGCATGGCTGGGCCGCGCGAAGCAGTAGGTGCAGCCATGCTCGCAGCCCCGATAGGGGTTGACCGACCGGTCAAAGGGCAGATCCGGAGAGCGGTTATACGTCAGCGCCGAGCGGGGCCGTTCCAGCCGCACTTCGGTCTTCACCAGCCGTTCGGCAAAGGGGATGTCCCAGCCATCGTCCAGCGCGTCGCGCGCATGGCGTTCGAACCGGCCGGCCCGGTTGGTCTGCGCGCCCCGCGCCCGCAGCCGCTGCCCCGGCATGATTCCGTTTCCGCGTTCCATGGCGCAAAGGTAGAACATAATGGGAACATGCGCCAGCACTGTCGCTTTGCGACGCGGCCCTGTCGGCTTTCACCTTGCCCATGTCGCAATCCGAAAAGTCCGCCCGTGCCTTTGGCCCCATTGAACGTGAAACAGAAGGCAGGAGCAGGCCATGGCCGACGACGAGATCATCCTTTCCGAACTGCCGGATGACGAGCTCGTGCTGCAAATGCACGATGACCTGTATGACGGGTTGAAGGAAGAGATCGAGGACGCCGTCAATATCCTGATCGCCCGCGGCTGGGCGCCCTATGACGTGCTGACCAAGGCGCTGGT
Source organism: Rhodobacter sp. (assembly GCA_020250445.1). Classification (GTDB taxonomy): domain Bacteria; phylum Pseudomonadota; class Alphaproteobacteria; order Rhodobacterales; family Rhodobacteraceae; genus Aliitabrizicola. The sequence goes on along the minus strand of JADCEF010000042.1, from coordinate 30,776 downwards.
TGCCGGAATGACCATCGTCGGCGCGGACTTCCGCGACGGCATCCTGTTCGTGCCCGAGGTTCTGCTGGCCGCCAATGCGATGAAGGCAGGAATGTCCATCCTGAAGCCGCTGCTGGTGGAAACCGGTGCGCCGCGCATGGGCAAGATGGTGATCGGCACGGTAAAGGGCGACATTCACGACATCGGCAAGAACCTTGTCGCCATGATGATGGAAGGTGCGGGGTTCGAGGTGCTGGACCTTGGCATCAACAACTCGGTCGACAAGTACCTCGACGCGCTGGAACGCGAGCAGCCCGACATTCTGGGCATGTCCGCCCTGCTGACCACGACGATGCCCTATATGAAGGTCGTGATCGACACGATGAAGGAAAAGGGCCTGCGCGAAGACTATATTGTGCTGGTCGGCGGCGCGCCGCTGAACGAGGAATTCGGCCGTGCCATCGGGGCCGATGCCTATTGCCGCGACGCCGCCGTTGCCGTGGAAACCGCCAAGCAGTTTGTCGCGCGCAAGCACAACCAGCTTGCCGGCTGATCCGGCACGACCGGCCCTCAGCGGCCGGTCTTGGCGCAGGCCGCCCCGCCCCCCATCTTGGGGAAAAAGGATGCCGCAAATGCCGCCAAAGACCTTCCTTCTGCTGATCCTGTCTGTGATCGCCGCCGCCGGTGTCACCATTGCCCTGTGGGCAGGGGCGGGCTTGCCCCTTGTCGCACTGGGCAGCGCCGCCCTGCTGGGCAGCCTTGTGCTGAGCTGGCGGGGGCTGAAACGGTGATAGACCTGCCCCCGGACAGCGTTCTGGCCGACATCGGCCTGCCGCCCCGGCACCAGGGCCGCATCCTGCTGATCGCCTGTGGCGCGCTGGCGCATGAAATCCTCATGTTAAAGCGCAAGAACGGCTGGCATCATCTTGATCTGCAATGTCTTCCGGCAAATCTGCATCTGTGGCCGGATCGAATCGCCGATGCCGTGGAAGCCGCTGTGACCACCCACCGCGCCGCTTATGACAGCCTGTTCGTGGTCTATGCCGATTGCGGCACCGGCGGCCTTCTGCAGGCCCGCTGCGCCGCCCTTGGGGTGGAAATGATGACAGGCCCGCATTGCTATGCCTTCTTCCAGGGCACAGAAGATTTCCTGTCGCGCGCGGATGAGGAATTTTCGGCCTTCTACCTGACCGATTTTCTGGTGCGGCAGTTCGATGCCTTTGTCTGGCGCCCCATGGGGCTGGACCGGCACCCCGAGCTGCGGGAGATGTATTTCGGCAATTACACCAAGCTGGTCTATCAGGCGCAGACCGATGATCCGGCGCTGGATGCCAAGGCCCAGGAGTGTGCCGCCCGGCTCGGCCTGGCCTATGAGCGCCGCTTCACCGGCTACGGAGACCTGGAAACCGCCCTCACCCGCGCGGCCCAGTGACGAATTTTCTGCGAAAACTCACAAAGACTACCCGAAGCCCTGATTTTCGCAGATATTCCGCCCTATCCCCCCGCCGCCTCTACCGCCACCGCGCGCAGGCGCTGCACCATGGCGCGCAGCCCGTTGGACCTTTGCGATGACAGGTGATCGTTCAGTCCCAGCCGCCCCAGTTCGGCCGCCGCATCCACCTTTTCCACCTCGACCACGCTCAGGCCCGCATAGAGCGCGTGCAGGATCGCGATCAGGCCGCGCACGATCATCGCATCGCTTTCGCCCTGAAAATCAAACCGCGCATCCGGCCCGGCCCCCCCGATGCGCGGCACGATCCAGACCTGGCTGGCGCAGCCCGTGACCCTGGTTGCGGGCACCCGCAGTGCCTCGTCCATCTCCGGCATGGCGCGGCCCAGCTCGATCACATGGCGATAGCGGTCTTCCCAGTCGTCCAGAAACGCGAAGGTTTCGGCAATCTCTTCGAAGGCGGGCGTGGCCATCGCAGTCTCCCTTATCTGGCGGTGACCTAAGGCGGACAGGGGCAAAGGTCCAGCCCATGCGGCTGCGGCTTTTCAAAGCCTGCGCCATCGGCTACCGAAAGCTGTGCGGTGAAGGGGATGACGATGACCAAACGGATGCTTGCCACCCTGTCTGTGCTGCTGGTGCTGGCCGCCTGCGGATCGGCCCAGAGAACCTGGTACAACCCCTTCGGCTGGTTCGGCGGGTCGCAGGAAACCGAATCCCTGGTACAGGATGTCGGCACGCCGCAGGACCCGCGCCCCCTGGTCGATCAGGTGCTGAGCCTGTCGGTCGAACCCTATGACGGCGGCGCGATCATCCGGGCCACCGGGCTGCCGCAGACCCAGGGCTTCTGGGCGGCAGAGCTGATTGCCGAACCGGTCGTGGACGGGCGGGCGACGTTCCGCTTCGTCGTCGTGCCGCCGGTGGAACCGATGCGCGTGTCAACCCAGCCCTCGCGCGAGATCATGGTGGCGACCACGCTGACCAACCGCGACCTTGAGGGCATCTCGGAAATCATCGTCACCGGCGCACGCAACGCAAGGTCAAGCCGCCGCTGACCCCCTGTGCGGACAGTCCCGCAATCGATTGCGCCTGCACGGCCGCTACAGCCTGATCACCCGCACGGCACTGCCCCTGGCCGACAGGGCAATCTCGCCCCGGCACAGGCGCAGCGCATCCTCGCCAAAGGCGTCGCGCCGCCAGCCTTTCAGCGCGTCAAGCTCGCGTTCGCCCGCCGCGATCGCATCGAGGTCCGCGGCCGAGGCGATCAGCCTGGCCGCAACGCCCAATTCCTCGGACTTGGCTTTCAGCAGCACCCGCAGAAGGTCTGCCAATGCCGGATTGACCTGCAGCTGGTCGCGGCCAAGGTCGGGCTTAGGCATCTGGTCTGACGGCATTTCCATGCCGGCCTTGACGGCGGCCAGAATGCCTTCGGCAATCTCGCCGCGCCGCGCTTCGCGCAGCAGAAGGCGCGAGCGGCCCAGCTCCTCGGCATTGGCCGGGCGGGTCGACGCCAGCTCCAGCAGCGCATCATCCTTGTAGACGCGGCTGCGCGGGATGTTGCGGCTTTGGGCATAATCCTCGCGGAACCGCGCAAGTTCCTTGACCACCGCCAGAAACCGCCCCGAGGTGGTGCGCGTCTTGACCCGTTCCCAGGCCGCGTCGGGATGGACGGTATAGGTGGCCGGATCGGTCAGGATCGACAATTCCTCTTCCACCCATTTCTGCCGACCGGTCTTGACGATCTCAGCCGCCAGAAATTCATAGATCAGGCGCAGATGGGTCACATCGGCCAGCGCATATTCCTTCTGCGCGTCGCTCAGCGGGCGGCGCGACCAATCGGTAAAGCGCGAGGTCTTGTCCAGGGGTTCATGCGCGATCTTCTTGACCAGCGTCTCATAGCCCACCTGTTCGCCAAAGCCGCAGACCATGGCGGCAACCTGGGTGTCAAACAGCGGCTTTGGGAACACCCGGCCTTCGACGAAAAAAATCTCCAGGTCCTGCCGTGCGGCATGGAACACCTTGACCGTGGCCTCGTGGCGGAACAGGTCATAAAGCGGTTCCATCGACATGCCGGCCCCCTCGATGGGGTCCACCAGCACCGCTTCGCCGGTCCTGCCGGGCAGGGCCATCTGGATCAGGCACAGCTTTGACCAGTAGGTGCGCTCGCGCAGGAACTCGGTATCGAGGGTGACATAGGGGTGATGCCTGGCCTCGGCGCAGAAGGCGGCAAGGTCATCGGTCGTGACAATGGTCTTCATGAAGGTTCCGCGACAAGGGGTTCGCAGGGGCATCCCGCCGGTTCGCTATAGTCGGCAGCCCGGGGAAAGGAAAGCGCCCCGCCCGCACCGGCCCGCACCGATCAGGGCAGACGGACCGGGGTGCGGTCGCCCCGGACAAAGCGGCGCAGCACCGCCGGATACAGGCGATGCTCCATCGCCAGCACACGTGCACCCAGCGCGGCTTCGCTGTCCCCGGGCAGGACAGGGACGCGCGCCTGGCCCAGAATCGGACCAGTGTCCAGAACCGGGGTCACCTCATGCACGGTGCAGCCCGCCTCGGCATCCCCTGCCGCCAGGGCCCGGGCATGGGTGTGCAGGCCCGGATAGAGCGGCAGCAGCGAGGGGTGGATGTTCAGCATCCGCCCCCGGAACCGGTCCACGAAGACGGGCGTCAGCACCCGCATGAACCCCGCCAGACAGACGATATCGGGGCGCGCCGCCAGCAGCGGCGTCAGAAGGGCCGCCTCGAACGCCGCCCGGTCACCGCCAAAGGCCCGGTGATCCACCGCCGCCGTCGGCACACCCAGCGCCGCCGCGCGGCCAAGCCCCGGTGCCGCCGGATCGTTCGAGGCGACAAGCACCGGAACCGCCGCGCGGTCCTCTGCCATGTCGCGCAAAAGCGCCAGCATGTTGGAGCCACCCCCGGAAATCAGAATGGCAACGCGCGTCACAGCAGCGCGCCACGGAAGCTGACCCCCTGCCCCGGCCCGACATGGCCCAGCCGTACCACGGTTTCGCCAAGACCCGACAGCAGCGCCGTCAGCGCATCGGCCCGATCCCGCGCCACCACGGCGATCATGCCGATGCCGCAGTTGAAGGTCCTGAGCAGCTCGGCCTCGGCCAGTCCGGCCGTTTCCGCCAGCCAGCGGAAGACCGGCGGCAGCGCCCAGGCCCCCAGATCGATCTCTGCCCCCAGACCCGCAGGCAAGACGCGCGGCAAATTCTCGGTCAGCCCGCCGCCAGTGATATGGGCCAGCCCATGCACGCCCCCTGCCCGCACCGCCGCCAGCGCCGGTTTCACATAAAGCCGCGTCGGCACCAGCAGCGCCCTGCCCAGCGCACCTTCGCCAAAGGGCGCGGGCGCGTCCCAGCCCAGGCCCGAGATTTCCACCACCTTGCGCACGAACGAATAGCCGTTGGAATGGACACCGTCCGAAGCCAGCCCCAGCAGCGCATCACCCGCCGTCACCCCGGCGGGCAGGTCTGCCCCGCGCTCCATCGCGCCCACGGCAAAACCGGCCAGGTCGAAATCGCCGTGGCGATACATGCCCGGCATTTCCGCCGTCTCGCCACCCACCAGCGCGCAGCCCGTGGCCGCGCAGGCAGCCGCGATTCCGGTGATGATGCGGGCGGCCTGATCGACATCCAGCTTGCCGGTTGCGAAATAATCCAGAAAGAACAGCGGCTCCGCCCCCTGGCAGACCAGATCGTTGACGCACATCGCCACCAGATCGACACCGATGGTATCCACCACCCCCGTGTCGATCGCGATGCGCAGCTTGGTGCCCACGCCATCGGTTGCGGCCACCAGGATCGGGTCGGAAAATCCCGCCGCCTTCAGGTCGAACAGCGCGCCGAAACCGCCAAGACCCGCCATGGTGCCGGGCCGCCCGGTGCGGCCTGCGGCGGGCTTGATCCGGTCAACCAGCGCGTTCCCGGCATCTATGTCCACGCCGGCATCGGCATAGGTCAGCCCGTTCTTCGGCGTGGTCATGGCCCCTGATCCTTCGCTCCGGCTGCCCATCGGCGCCTTGCGCCCGCATAGACGATCCCCGCCCGCCGCGCAACGCGCCCCGCGCGCCTTGACCGGTACAGGCGGAATGCGATACCAGACGCTGGGTTGCGGGCCTGTAGCTCAACGGTCAGAGCAGGGCGCTCATAACGCCTTGGTTGGGGGTTCGAATCCCTCCGGGCCTACCATTGCCACGGCTGCCGACGCGCTGTTTCATCGGGCAGCCAAGATAAGCCATGGTACCCGGACGGCAGACGGTGCCGCTGCCTGCAGCCTTGCATCCGCGTCATGCCTGCGCTTCTGTCTTGCCCCGGTCGGCATTCTCCGCTTTGCTGGCGCTTCATGCTGGGGGACACTCCGTTTGGCAGCCGAATCCGCAAGCTTTGACTTTGTGCCCGCGGTGATCCTGCTGGGTGCGGCCGTTGTCGCCGTACCGCTGTTCAAGCGGCTGGGGCTTGGCTCGGTCCTGGGGTATCTGGCGGCCGGTCTTGTGATCGGCCCCTTTGGCCTTGGGCTGTTCAGCGATCCGGCGGCGATCCTGCATGTGGCCGAACTGGGCGTCGTGATGTTTTTGTTCATCATCGGCCTTGAAATGCAGCCGTCCCGCCTGTGGGCGATGCGGCGCGATATTTTCGGGCTGGGCCTCGCGCAGGTGCTGGCCTGCATGGCGCTTTTGTCCTGGGTGGGCGTGGCGCTTGGCTTTCCCTGGTCGCAATCGGTCATTGCCGGGGCGGGCTTTGTGCTGACCTCGACCGCCATCGTGATGCAGCTTCTGGAAGAACGGGGCGAGATGTCTACCCCCAAGGGCGGGCGCATCGTGTCGATCCTGCTGCTGGAAGACCTTGCCATCGTGCCGCTGCTGGCGCTCGCCGCCTTTCTGGCCCCGGGGGGAGAGGAGATGACACTGGCCACCCGCCTGACAGGCGTCGCCATTGGGCTGGGCTGCATCACGGCGCTGGTTCTGGCCGGGCGCTATCTGCTGGATCCGCTGTTCCGCATCCTGGCCCGCGCCCATGCGCGCGAGGTGATGACGGCTGCCGCCCTTCTGGTCGTGCTGGGGGCCGCCCTTGCCATGCAGCTGGGCGGGCTGTCGGCGGCAATGGGGGCCTTTCTGGCGGGCGTCCTTCTGTCAGACTCCACCTTCCGCCATCAGCTTGAGATCGATGTCGACCCGTTCCGGGGCATCCTGCTGGGGCTGTTTTTCCTGGCGGTGGGCATGTCGCTTGATCTTGCCGTCATCGCCGAAAACTGGCGGCTGGTGGTCACAAGCGTTGCCGCCTTCATGGTGCTGAAGGCCTGCGGCACCTTTACCATCGCCCGCCTTTTCGGGGCACCGGCGCGCGAGGCGCTGGAGCGGACCGTGCTGATGACGCAAGGCGGCGAATTCGCCTTTGTGCTCTACGGTACCGCCCTGTCGGTCGGGCTGATTGACGGCACCGCCAATGCGGTGCTGACCGCGATCATCATCGTCTCGATGGTGCTGACACCCCTGCTTGTCCTGCTGCATGACCGCATCATCCGCCCCGAAGCGGTGTCGGAAGACGGCACGGAACGGCCCGACGGGCTGTCGGGAAATGTGCTGCTTATCGGTTTCGGCCGCTTCAGCCAGATCGTGAGCCAGCCGATCCTGGCGCGCGGCTATACGATTTCCACCATCGACAGCGACCCCGAGATGATCCGAACGGCCGGGTCCTTTGGCTTCAAGGTCTATTACGGTGACGGCACGCGCCTTGACATCCTGCACGCCGCCGGCGTGGCCCATGCCCGCGCCGTCATCGTGGGGATCGACGACAGGGCGGCAGCCACCAGGATTGTCAGCCTGATCAAGGCCGAATACCCGCTTGTCCCGGTTCTGGCCCGCGCCTTTGACCGCGCGCATATGATGGAGCTGTTGCGGGCCGGGGCGGATGACCCGATCCGGGAAACCTTCGAATCCGCCCTTGCGCTGGGCGCCAAATCGCTGGCTGCGCTGGGAGAGCCGCCCGAGGTGATCGAGGATATCCTCGATCAGGTGCGGCGGCGCGACGCCGAACGCTTTGCCCGCCAGTTCAGCGAAGGCATCATGGCCGGGCGCGACCTGCTTTTGGCCAACAACCCAAAGCCGGACAGGCCCTGATTCCCCCCCCCTGGCGCGCGCGGGGCATCAATTTTCCAGCGTCAGGCTGACCCGGCGGTTCTGGCGGCCCTTCTTTTCGATCTTGCCGATGCTGACACGGCCGATCTCGCCGGTGCGGGCCACATGGGTGCCGCCGCAGGGCTGCAGGTCGATGTCGCCGATCTTTACCAGCCGCACCCGACCCTGTCCCACAGGCGGGGCCACCGACATCGTCTTGACCAGCCCCGGATTCGCCGCCAGCTCTGCATCCGTGATCCAGCTTTCGGTCACCGGAAGGTCGGCGTCGATCAGGGCGTTCAGCGCCATGTTCAGCGCCCCGATATCGTCGGGCGGTTCGGGCATGTCAAAATCAAGCCGTCCCCGTTCGGCCCCGATCTGCCCGCCCGTGACCGGCAGCGGAATGACAACCGACAAAAGGTGAAGGGCGGTGTGCACCCGCATCAGCCGATGGCGGCGGTCCCAGTCCAGCACCTGATGCACCTGTGTGCCCACCGGCGGCAGTGGCGCCGGTTCTGCCGGAACGACGGCAATTGCCCCGTCCCCGGCCTTTACGGCCGTAGCGATCACCACCGATCCGCCAGCCCAGTCCAGCCGCCCCGAATCGCCAGGCTGCCCGCCGCCCGTCGCATAAAACACCGTCCGATCCAGCAGAATGCCCCCTTCGGCCGTGAAGCCAATAATGCGGGCCCCGGCCTTGGCCAGATAGGGGTCGGTGCGAAACAGCAGTTCAGTCATCACGTTGATCCTTCAGGGTGCAGTCTGCATCAGCCTTCGTCGGCCCCATCGCCGACGGGTTTCAGCTGGGCCTGCGCCGCCACGCTAAGCGACAGCCCGATCCCCTCTTCGTGGAAGCGCTGCAGGATGCGGTGATTTATGTCGGACCGTACCGAAATCTGGAAGTTCACGTCGCGCAGGATCATGCGGATCTCGAACAGCAGCGCATCCGGTGTGAAGCCCACCAACAGGACAGTCGGCGGCGGATTGAGCACCGCCAGCGGTTCGGCTTCTGCAATCTCCATCAGCACACGCTCGACCTTGCGGGTATCTGCCCCGAAGGCCACGGCGACCGGCACGATCAGCCGCCCGGTCAGATTGTAGCGTGTCCAGTTCGTGACCCGGCCCGCAATCAGATCGGTGTTCGGAACGATGACATCGGTCCGGTCAAAGGTCTGGATGCGGGTAGAACGCACCGAGATCGTCTTGACCACGCCCTGAACGCCGCCCACCTCGATCCAGTCACCTTCCGACACCGGGCGTTCAATCAGCAAAATGATGCCCGAGACGAAGTTCGACACGATGTTCTGCAGGCCGAAACCGATACCCACCGACAGCGCCCCGGCAACAATGGCAAGCCCGGCAAGGTTGATGCCCGCCGCATTGATCGCCGACAGGGCTGACAGGAAGATACCGATGTAGCCGACGCCTGCGACGACCGCATTGCGCCCGCCCTGATCCATCCTGGTCTTTGGCAGCACCGAAGACCCCAGCGCCCCCTGGACAAGGCGCGTCATCATGTAACCGATGGCAAAGATCACGGCAAAGGTCAGGAAACCGCGCGGGGAAATCTGCGTCTCGCCGATGGAAAATCCCGCAAGAAACGTCGTCCACAATTCGCTGAGGTCCGAGACCCGCGCCCCCCAGATCAGCGCGAACAGCGGCAGGGACGCAAGGCTCAGCGCAAAGCCGATCAGCGTGGGAACCAGCGCGTCGCCCGGCCGGTCGCCCCGCCGCACGATCAGCGCGTAAAGCCCGTCCACCACGTCAACAAGCACAAAGAGCACGCCCAGAAGACCCAGCGAAAACACGGCCGGATAGACCAGCGCACTGGCCGCCGCGGCATAGCCCAGCGCCGCCATGATCGGGCCGGTAACGGCGATGATGACGGCGGCTTGCCCGAACAGCCCGATCAGCCGGTCGCGGAAGGATGGCAGCGCATCCGCCACCCCCCTGGAACGGGCATGGTCGCGCAGAAGCCGACCGATTCGCAAAAGGACGATGGAAAACAGGACCAGCGACGGAAAATTCAGAATGGCACGGGCTTCGACGGGAATTCCCTTGTCCACCGACATCACCGTGAACAGGGTCTGAAACCCTGTCAGCGCGCCAAGCACCAGGGAATAGAACCGCCCCTCGGCGCGCTTTTCGGGGGAAAGGTTCAGCAGCATTCCTTCGGTTTCAGCTTTTGGGAAGATGCGCTGGCCCAGCCAGGCCCAGCCAAAAATCACAATGCCCAGCCCGGCCAGGCTGACCGCCAGATGTCCGCCAATCGGCCCCAGGACGCCGGTGAACTGGATGGGAACCCCGATCAGGAGAAATCCGATGACCGGCAAGGCCACCTGTCCCAGCGAGGCGAAGATGCCCCAGACCGGATGCCAGTGTTTCGGGGTCAGGTTGTTCAGCGCGTTGCCAAATCTTTCCCCCAGCGACCAGCCGCGCCAGATCAGCCCCAGACCGATGATGAACAGGATCAGCACCAGCGGAAGGTAGGCCCTGAAATCGGCGCGCACCTCGGGCTTGTCCCACCGCGTTTGCACCTCGTTCCAGATTTCGGCCGAGATGTCGCGCAGCGCCGTGACCGCGATACCCCAGTTGGCGGGGTTGATCGGCATGGGCGTGACCTTCAGCAGCTCGTCCGCCTGGCGTTCGCGCAATTGCCGGTCGATTTCCTTGATCAGCCCGTCCGCCCGGCGAAAGGCCTCGTCCGCGGCGATGACAGGCGTTTGCAGCTGGGCAAGCTGATCGTTCAGCTCGGTCCGGCGCAGGGCGATTGCCTCTGTCTCCAGCTTGCCGTCGGCGGGCGGCGGACCCAGCGCGTCGATCTGGGCGCGCAGCGTGGCAATCCGCGCGGCATTCACGTTCTGCGCGGCCTGAAACGTCGCGCGCCATTCCACCAGATAGCCGCGCATGGTTGTCAGCGCATCGTCAGGTGTCTGGCTGTCCTGCGTCTGGCGTTCGGCTTTCCTGGCCGTCCGTTCCCAGGCGGCATAATCCGGCGGGCCCTGATCCTGTTCAGACGCAGCGGGGGTGGCCGTCTGGGCCCAGAGGGCGGGCGTTCCGCCGCCCGGCCCAAGCAGAACGGCGCAGACGATTGCCAGCGCGCGGATCACGGCAAGGGGCCTGATCATGACTCCTCGAACACCGCCGGGATCGTGCGCGGCGGCGCATCCAGCCATTCCGGCGCGGGCAGCCCCTTTTCCTTCAGGAAGGCCGGATTGTAGAGCTTGGTCTGATAGCGGCTGCCGTAATCGCACAGGATGGTGACGATGGTATTGCCAGGCCCCATGTCGCGGGCCATGCGGATCGCCCCGGCGATGTTGATGCCGCTTGACCCGCCCATGCACAGACCCTCTTCCTGCAACAGGTCAAAGACGATGGGCAGGGCTTCAGCATCCGGGATGCGATAGCTGTAATCGGGGCGGAACCCTTCCAGATTGGCGGTGATCCGGCCCTGACCGATCCCCTCGGTGATGGAGGAGCCGGGCGATTCAAGCTTTCCCGTGGTGAAAAAGCTGTGCAATGCCGCCCCTTCGGGATCGGCCAGCCCGATCCGCACCCCCTTGGGTTGCAGCGCCTCGGCCACGCCGGCCAGGGTCCCGCCCGATCCCACCGCGCAGATGAACCCGTTCACCGTCCCGTCGGTCTGGTCCCAGATTTCCGGCCCGGTGGTTTCCACATGGGCCCGGCGGTTGGCCAGATTGTCGAACTGGTTGGCCCAGATCGCGCCGTTCGGCTCGGTTTCAGCCAGTCTGGCGGCAAGACGGCCCGAATAGCGCACGTAATTGTTCGGGTTGCGGTAGGGCACTGCCGGAACCTGCACCAGTTCGGCCCCGGCCAGCCGCAGCATGTCCTTCTTTTCCTGGCTTTGCGTCTCGGGGATGACGATGACGGTCCTGAACCCCATCGAGGCCCCGACCAGCGCCAGCCCGATGCCGGTATTGCCCGCCGTCCCTTCGACAATCGTGCCGCCGGGCCGCAGCGTTCCGCGCGCGACCGCATCCTTGATGATGTACAGCGCCGCCCGGTCCTTGACCGACTGGCCGGGGTTCAGGAATTCCGCCTTGCCCAGAATTTCGCAGCCCGTCGCGGCACTTGCCTTGCGCAGGCGGATGAGGGGTGTCTTGCCGATGGCATCCGCCAGATCGCTGTAAATCCGCATGGGCGCAGTCCTTTTTGCTTGCACTCCGGTTTAGGCAACTCGGGCGCGGAACTCAAGCCGGGGGCAGTGCCGCGACCGGCCGGATCGGGGACGTCGGCGCAGGTCTGCCGTGCGGGCTGCGGTTTGCACAGCGCCCTGACCCCATGACGCAAGGCACCCCGGTGTGCGCCCCGGGGACGATGCCCCGGCCCGCAGTCACATGCACCAAGTGCTTCTTTCCAAAGGCCCTGCGGCCAGGGGACCCTTCGGCGGTACCGGTCAGATCACCTTGCCCGACCGCCCCGCCAGATCGGTAAAGAACTGCCATGCGACCCGGCCCGACCGGGCACCGCGCGTCGCCTGCCATTCAATGGCTTCGGCGCGCAGGCGGTCGGCATCGATGACCAGACCGCTTGCGTCGCAATAGCCCCGGATCATGTCCAGATACTGGTCCTGCGAACAGGAATGAAAGCCCAGCCACAGCCCGAACCGATCCGAAAGAGAGACCTTTTCCTCAACCGCCTCTGACGGGTTGATCGCCGAAGAGCGTTCGTTTTCGATCATCTCGCGCGGCATCAGATGCCTGCGGTTCGAGGTGGCATAGAACACCACATTGTCCGGCCGCCCTTCGATCCCGCCATCAAGAACGGCCTTCAGCGCCTTGTACTGCTGGTCGTCATGGCTGAACGACAGGTCATCGCAGAACAGAACAAAGCGATCCGGCGCGCCGCGCAGAACGGCCAGAAGGCGGCCCACGGACGGCAGATCCTCGCGGCTGATCTCGACGATCTTCAGATTGCGTCCCCGCCGGATCGCCTCGGCATGCACAGCCTTGACAAGGCTCGATTTTCCCATGCCGCGCGCGCCCCACAACAGCGCATTGTTGGCCGGAAGACCTTCGGCAAACTGCAGCGTGTTGGCCAGCAGGATGTCACGCACCCGGTCCACCCCCACGAGCAGGGCCAGCGCCACCCGCGACACCTGGGGCACCGCAACCAGCCGGTCCGGCCCCGTATGCCAGACAAAGGCATCGGCCTGCGTGAAATCCGGCGCAGGGGGCGCTGGCGGACTGAGCCGCTCCAGCGCCTCGGCGATCCGGATCAGGGCGGCATCGGCAGGGGACGGCAGGCTCATGCGCCGCCCTTTTCCGCCTCATCCTCGTCAGGGTCAACCCATAGGCCCTGCGCCCGCAGGTCCGCCTCGCGCCGCTTTTCGATGCGGCGGATCAGAAAGATCGACACCTCGTACAGCGGATAGATCGCCAGAAACAGGATCAGTTGCGACATCATGTCAGGCGGTGTGACGACTGCCGCAAGAATCAGGATCAGCACAATGGCGTAGCGGCGCATTCCGATCAGGCCCTGCGCCGAAATCAGCCCGGCCTTGCCCATCAGGGTCAGAAGCACCGGCAGCTGGAAGCACAGGCCGAAGGCCAGAATGAAATTCGTCGTCAGTGACAGATATTGTTCCATCGACCCCTGGAACATGATGCCGGCCATTCCGGGTTCCGCCGTCACAAGGTCCGGCCCCGCTTCGGGATCGGTCACCATCATCTGCTGGAAGCCCAGGAAGAAATTGAACGCAATCGGCAACACGACATAAAAGGCAAAGGCCGCGCCGACCGCGAACATAAGCGGGGACGACAGCAGAAACGGCAGAAAAGCGCCCTTTTCCGACTTGTAAAGACCCGGGGCCACAAACCGCCACATCTGCCAGGCGATCACCGGAAAGGCCAGGATAAATCCGCCCATGACCGAAATGCGGAAGGCCACGAAGAACCCTTCCTGCAGCTTGATCAGGACCAGCTGGCATTCCTGCCCCCGCCCTTCCAGAGCAGCGCAGATCGGGTTCGTCAGAAAGTTGAAGATCGGGCTCCACACCGAAAACGCAATCAGGATGCCAACCACAAAGGCACCCAGAGAGATCAGGATCCGGTCACGAAGTTCCTTCAGATGCTCCATCAGCGGGGCAGAGCTGTCATCGATCTCGTCGGTGCTCATGCCGTGGTCTTTCCGGAAGCCGGTTTCTTCGCCTTGCGGGCGGGCCTGGCGGCGTCAGGCGGCCCGGCGGCCGCCTTCGGGGCCGCTGGCGGTGCTGCAGGTTTGTCCGCCTTCGGCATGCGCGGCGTGCGGGCCGCGGGTGCCGCCGAAGCGTCGCCACCCGTCTGCGGGCCCGCCTTAAGGGCTTTGGCACCTGCCGCCCGCTTTGCCGCCTGGGCGTCGGCCAGCGCCTGCGTTGCCGGTCCCATCGGGGCCGCAGGTTTCACCTCTGCCGCCACGGGTGCCGGTGCCGCCGCAGCAGGGGCAGGCTGTGCCGGGGCAGACGCAGCAGGGGCGGTCGGTGCCGCCTTTGGCACCGGTTTCATCGGGTCCCACTTTTCGAACTTGCTGGCGGCGTTCTTGACCGCATCCAGACCCGTGTTGCGGGCCGATGTGATGGTCTTGAGGTCTTTTGCCACGTCCTTGACGCCGGCCTCGTCGGCGGCTGCTTCCATTGCCCGCTGAAAATCACGCGCCATCGACCGCGCCTTTGCGGTAAAGCGGCCCATCGTGCGGAACATGTCGGGCAGGTCCTTGGGCCCGATCACGATCAGGGCAACAACCCCGACAACCACAAGTTCTGTCCAGCCGATATCAAACATCGCTGATTCGCCCCATCAGGGCCGGGCCTGTCAGACCTTGTCCTTTTCGGCAGGCGGCGTCACGTCGCGCGCAGCCTCGCTTTCCGCCGCGCCGTCGTTCACGCCCTTCTTGAAGGCGGTAATCCCCTTGCCGACTTCGCCCATCAGCGAGCTGACCTTGCCGCGCCCGAACAGCACAAGCACGACCACCGCAATCAGAAGAAGGCCGGGAAGGCCGATGTTGTTAAGCATATCACCCACTCCATTGGCGCAGAAGCGCGCCTTGACGGTTCTGACGGAACACTAGCCCTGTTGCCCTGCCCTTTCAAAGCACGAATGCGCGTAACAGGCCACCTTTGGCACAGGAACAGCGCGGGGACCTGCACATAGCTGACAGCTACATGTCAGTTGCCCCGTGCGATCAGGGGCCATCGCAACCGACAAAGGAAAGACGACCACGATGCACCGCACCAAAGCAGTCACCCTGACGGCCCTGGCCCTGACCATGCTGTTCGCCCCGCCCGACGCGCGCGCGGGCGGCACGGCGGAACCGCAGCCCATTGCCGAAATCGTCACCTTCCGCCTGATGCCGGGCACCGAAGAGGCGGCATTCCTGTCTGCGGCAAAGGCCACCGCAGCCCCGGTTGCCGCCCAGCCGGGCTTTCTGCGCCGCAGCCTGAGCCGTGACGAAACCGGCCTTTGGACGGATTACGTCGAATGGGCCGATTTGCCGTCTGCCGGGGCGGCCGCACAGGCCGTGATGCAACTGCCCGAATTCGCCCCCTTCGCCGCCGCCATCGATCCTGCGAGCATGGTCATGCGCCACGCGCCGGTCCTGTGGCAGATGGGCAATTGACCCTGGCCGCGGCGCACCGCAGGGTGCTGCCATGCGCCGCACCGACCGCCTGTTCGACCTGATCCAGATCCTGCGCGACGGCAAACTGCACCGCGCCTCGGACATGGCTGCGGCGCTCGAGGTGTCGACCCGGACGATCTGGCGCGACATGGCCACGCTGATCGCCTCGGGCCTGCCGGTGGAAGGGGAACGCGGTGTCGGCTATATCCTGTCGGCCCCGATCACCCTGCCCCCGGTCGCCCTGACCCGCGACGAGTTGGAGGCGCTGCGTCTTGGCGTGCAGCTTGTCGCCTCGGCCGCCGATCCGTCGCTGGCCCGCGCCGCCATCAGCCTGCGGGCAAAGATCGCGGCGGTCACACCCGATGCATCGCGCGATTCGGGCAGCGAAACCTTTGTTTTTGCCAGCGCCGAAGCCGCGAAGGCCGCGCCGCGCCTGTCGCTGATCCGCCGCGCGATCCGCGGGCATGAACGGCTGTGGCTGCGCTACACCTCGTTGTCCGGCAGCACGGGCGAACGGGTGGTCAGACCTTTGCAACTTGAATTCTGGGGCCGGGCCTGGACCCTGACCGCCTGGTGCGAAAATCGGTCTGATTTCAGGGTGTTTCGCGTTGATCTTATCCAAGCGCTTGAACTGCGCGGCCCCTTCCGCCCGGAGCCGGGCACCACGGTCGAGGATTACATCGCGCGCCTGGCCGAAGACCCCTAAGGGGCGCGGGATGCCGGAAAGACAAAGCAGCGGTCGCGCCGGATCATCAGCCAGAGATCGGTGTCAGGGCGCGGCAGGAACACCCCGGGCACTGATGCGGTCAGCTTCAGCCCGTCAAACTCCATCCGGAAATCGACCAGGCTTTCGCGCCCCATGAACCGCGACCGGATGACCCGGCCCCGGGCGGCCGTTCCATCCTGCGGCGTCGGATTGGGGCCGCGACCGCCCCTGTCGAAGTCGATCTTCAGATGCTGCGGGCGGATCACGATCTCGACCTCGGCCCCGTCGGCATGGCCGGGTGTCAGGAAGGCCCCAAAGGGCGTCTCCGTCAGCGCCCCCCGCGACACCGCCCGGATCACGTTGATATCGCTGAAAAATGCTGCCGCCGCCTTGTCCACTGGCGCGTTGTAGACATTGTAAGGCGCGCCGCGTTGCACGATACGCCCGCCGCGCATCAGCGCAATCTCGTCGGCCATGCGCATGGCTTCGTCCGGCTCATGCGTTACCAGCAGCACCGCCGTCCCCTCTTCCTTCAGCACATCCAGCGTGGTGTCGCGGATGCCGTCGCGCAGCCGGTTGTCCAGCCCGGAAAAAGGCTCGTCCATCAGCATGACGCGCGGGCGCGGGGCAAGGGCGCGGGCAAGGGCGACGCGCTGCTGCTCTCCGCCGGAAAGCTGGTGCGGATGCTTCGGTCCAAAACCGGAAAGCTCGACCTTTTCCAATAGTTCACCAACTCGGCGGGACTTCTCCGCCCTGTCGGTGCGCAGCCCGAAGCCGACATTCTCGGCCACCGTCAGGTGCGGAAAAAGGGCAAAATCCTGGAACATCAGCCCCACGGACCGCGCCTCGGGCGGGACATGGACCCCCTGCCCTTCGACCGTTCGGCCGTCGATCCGCACCTCGCCCCGGTCGGCGCGATCAACCCCGGCAATGATCCGCAACGTTGTCGATTTCCCGCAGCCCGAAGGGCCCAGAAGGCAGGTCACCTGCCCCGGTGCCACCGCCAGCGACACATCATCCACCACCGGCCGCCCGCCGAAACTGCGGCCAAGATGCGAAACATCCAGGCGAAGGGGCGGGGCGGGGGGCATGCAAACTCAACTGAATTGGTCAGGTATTCCATACCAGCGCCGCAGATGCGCCACAAGCCGCCCGCCCGAAGCGGTGCCTTGCCCGGCGTTCAGTTGTCCGACTGCCAGCGGTCCGGCGGACTGCGGTCTGGCCGGGCGGGCGCGCAAAAGGCAAGGATGGCCCGCCTGACATGGCCCAGCACGGCGTCGGACCAGATCAACGTGCGGCCGTGCCGGTCGGTAAGGCGGCCATTTTCAGGCAAGGCCAGCAGGGCCTCGGGCTTTACCGTCATTCCGCACAAGGTGACAACAACCAGCCTGCGCCGCCGCGCCCTGACCCAGGGCAGGGCCGCCCAGACATAGCCCAGCACCGCGATCCGCGACATATACTCGGTGGGCAGCTTCACCGCAAAAGACGTCGGCACCGCCGCCACCACCGCCTGCGCGGCCCAGCTGATGAACCGTTCATCGGCGCGCATTGGTGGAAAGCCAAGCGTCGGATACTGCCGCTTCAGGTCCAGAAACCGCGCGGCGATATAGCCGCAATCGGCAGGGTGATAGATCACGACCGAGGAATTGCCCCGCGCATAGCGCTTGCCCCCGGTGAGTCGGCAGACCAGCCGCCCCAGCGGCCCAAAGGGCAGGACGGCACTTTGCAGCATCAGCAACCCGCCCGGCTTGAGAAGGCCTGTCGCCGTGCTGACATCGCCCAGGATAACGGTATCCAGATCCAGATAGACCGCCGGCAGATCATCCGGCACGACCCCGGGGTCAAACAGGCACAGCTTGGCCTGACAGCCGCCGCCCAGCATCCCGGGCTGAAGCCACACCTCCGGGATCGGACGCGCGGTAACACGGGCGTCAAGGCCCGGACGGGCGCGGTCGGTCAAAAGCACGAACCTGGGTGGCTTGCGGGCATGGGCGGCCACGGCAGAGACAAGGCGGTTGACGGTCTCGATGCCGTACTTGTCGCCCCACAGGATCATCACGCATTGCCAGTCCGGCGTTGCGTACCCGGCGGGATCAAAGGGTAGCATTCGTCGCCCCGCCATCCAGAAGGATGTTCTGCCCGACAATAAACCCGGCATGCCGCGAACACAGAAAGGCGCAAGTCGCACCAAACTCGGCCGCGGTGCCATAGCGTCCGGCAGGAATGGTGGCGCTGCGTTCGGCAATCGCGTCTTGCATGGTGATGCCGCGCGCCTTGGCAACGGCCCCGTCCAGCGCAACGGCCCGATCGGTGGCATGGATACCGGGCAGAAGGTTGTTGATGGTCACACCCTTGCTTGCCACCTGCCGCGCCGTGCCCGCGACAAAGCCGGTCAGCCCGGCCCGCGCCGTATTCGACAGCCCCAGCACCGGCACCGGTGCCTTGACCGACACGCTGGTGATGTTGACCACCCTGCCCCAGCTCTTTGCCATCATCCCCGGCAGGACCGCCTGCATCAGCGCGATGGGCGTCAGCATGTTGGCATCAATCGCCCTGAGGAAATCCTCGCGCGACCAGTCGGACCAGAGGCCGGGCGGCGGGCCGCCCGCGTTGGTCACCAAAATGTCGAAAGGCCCCTGGGCCAGCACCGCCGCACGGCCCGCCTCGGTGGTAACGTCGCAGGGGACGGTGACCACGCCCACCTGATGCGCCGCGCGGATATCCGCCGCCGCAGCCGCCAGCGCCGCAGCCCCGCGGGCGTTCATCACCAGATCGACACCGGCTTCCGCCAAAGCCGCAGCGCAGCCGCGCCCCAGCCCTTTGGAAGACGCACAGACCAGCGCCCGCTTTCCCCTGATCCCCAGATCCATGGCCTGACTCTCTACTCTTGCAGGATCAGGGTAATCGCTGGTCAGGAAAGACGCCAGAACCCTGCTTGCATGTCAGGCCGAACACAGGCCTTTTCCACGCGATCTGGCCGTCCCTCACATGGCAGACCCTGACCGCGCGGCCCGGGGGGCGGTACCGGTTGCCTTGCCGGTCGTGTCCATCCCAAGATCGCGGCACGTCTGCCGTCGCCGCGCGGGAACGGCCCCCAGCCGTCAGCCCGTGCATCTTACGCCGGCTGCCCGTATCCATCGCCCTGACCGGCACGGCACCGGGCAGGCAAGGGCGGCAAGGACTTTCGCGGGTGCGCATCCCGCGGCAGCCTGTGACAGGTTTGGCGAAGATTCCATTCAATGACACCGGATCCTTCTGCATGTTCTTTGCACGGGCGCTGAAAGGTGCCGGTCGCGTGGGCTGCCTGAACGGAAGGCAGGAAGCTTTTGCGCCTGCGTGCCCCGCGCGGTCTGACCGGGGCCATCGCCCCGGCCCTGCGCGGCGCGTGCCGCGCGCCCACCCCGCCCCCGGCGGGCCCTTTCCGTCCGCCGGGTCGGGCGCTGGCCTTTCGTGGTGCCCGGACCCGCCGGTCTGCGGGGCACTGTCGCGCAGGGGCGGGGGAAACGCGGGTCGCGTTTCCTGATCCCGCCCAAACGGACAATCCCTTTGCCCGGCTCGGGACGAGTTCCCCGGCAGGCAAGCGGCCGGAGTGCTGTTTCATCACCCGTAAACGCCGCCTCTGCCCCCAGTCGGCGGCAGATCACCCCCGGACCCCCGCTTCGGCAAGGATCGCCGAAGGCGCGGACAGGGTGCCCAGCCAGCGCCGCCGTGACCGACAGGATGGCGCAGGTCAGCGGCACCACCGGGTCTGCCGGATGTTCGTCCTTTGGGCCCCTGCCGGGACGGATCCGGACACGGCCGCGCCTGCCAATCGGTCCGGTTGGTACAGCGTGATCCGAAGCGGCATCGACCCGCATTTCGCTAATCAGCGAAAATGCATATTATCAATGGAATGCGAGATTATCCTGAAGTTATTTCTCAACCCGGAGAGAGTCCCCCGGCACACCATATGCCGGCGCGTCCCCCGGCGATTCCGCGCGGCGCACATAGTCTTCGGCCTGGGGGCCATAGACCTGCCAGGCCTTATGAAGCTGCGCGATCGGATCGGTTTCTGCCCAGTCCACGCGCAGGTCCACCAGCGGCCAGCTCAACCGGTCAACGATCTTCATCCCTGCCGAATGCACGGGTCCGGCCTCGCCCCCTGCGGCCAGACCGCCGGTCAGCCCAGCCAGCAGCCGGTCGCCGAAAGGGCCCGTCGCCGCCATGTAGGCCGCAATCATGGCCGCCGGCACGCCCGGGCCGGCCAAAAGGTTTCCGCCCGCCACCACCCCATCGCCTTGGGCCTGCCCCGGAACGCCGAGTACCCTGTCACCGGTAAAGACAGCCGTGCCCCCGGCGCGGTCCACCACCAGAAGCTGCCGCCAGCCGATGTCCGGCGTTGCCGCCGTTACCCCCGCCAGTGCCGCCTGTGCGCTATGGCCCTGGTCCAGCAGATCAAGCAGCCGTGGCCCCAGCGCAGGATCGGTGACGTTCTGGGTGGCCACCACCCCCGCGCCGGCCCGCGCATGGGCACAGCGCGCCGCCACGGCAGGGGAAGAGGAAGAGATGACGATCCCGAACTGCCCGGTTTCGGGACAGCGCGCGGCCAGGGTGAAGGTCATGGGAACAGCCTTTCTGCATCGTTTCAACCAGGGTGCCGTGCCCAGGTGGGCGGCGCGCAGGCCCCCGCAGGCGGCAGAGCGACCTGCGGCGAACCGCCCGTCAGTCGGGGATCATCGCCGTTGCGTCAATCTCCACCAGCCAGTCCGGGCGGGCCAGCGCCGTCACCACCACGCCGGTTGACACCGGATGCACGCCTTTGATGTATTCACCCATCGTGCGGTAGACCGCCTCGCGGTGGCGCACATCGGTCAGATAGACCACGATCTTGCACAGATGCTCCATCCGGCCGCCGCTTTCCTCGATCAGCTGGCGGATGTTCTGCATGACCTTGTGGGTCTGCGCGACCGGGTCGTGGCTGGCGATGGTCTGTGCCGTGTCGAGATCCTGCGGGCATTGGCCGCGCAGGAAGATCATCGTGCCCCGCGCCACGACCGCCTGGCACAGGTCATTGTCCAGCTTCTGTTCCGGATAGGTGTCGCGGGTATTGAACTTGCGGATGCGGGTATGGGCCATGGTCGGTCTTTCCAAGTCGGGTAAGAAACAGGTTCAGGTGGCGCGGGGCTGGGCGGCGGACCGGGGCGCTGCCCCGGACCCCGGGATACTTGTGAACAGATAATAGAACCGGGCAGGGCATCGCGGGTCAGGGCATCATTCCGGCGATGTAGCGGGCAAAATCGTAATTCGGCCGCTCCAGATGGCTGAGCGGGCCGGGGTCGGCCAGACCGGCGCAAAGGCCCCGGTAAACCCGTTCGACGCAGCCCTTGTCTTCGGCGTTCACCTTGTCCAGCAGGGCCTTGAGGCGGGCGAAATGGTCGGCCGATGCCGGGTCTGCCGCATAATCCGGTGCCAGACCGCCGCCGAAGACCACATGGACATGGCCAGGTCCGTCGGGGGTCAGGCTGAGGTACCAGAAATATCCGGGCGACAGCGTGATCATCAGCGATGGATAAACCGAAAGCAGCCATGTCGTGCGCCGCTGGTCGCCCTTCAGCCGCATGTTGGCAGGATGTGCCAGTGCCAGGTCCAGCGCATCATTCTTCACGATCGAATGGAAGTTGAAGGCAGGCAGGCCTTCGGGGCAGGACATTTTCAGCAGATCGACATGTCCGCCGATGGTGCCGGCATGGCACACCGGCAGGTGGTAGCTTTCCATGAAGTTTTCCGCCAGGACCTTCCAGTTGGTTGCCCAGCGGAACTCTTCGCGGAAGGATTCGACGTAAGCTTCCATCTGAAAGGGGCCGATCAAGTCCGAAACGCCGGCAAGCCGGTCGGCGACCGGGGGCGCATCGGGGTTCAGCGTGACCATGATCCAGCCCAGCCAGACCTCGCAGCGCACCGCCGGCAGGGCGATCCGGTCCTTGCAGAAGCCGTCGTTCCGCGTCATCGCCGGTGCGGCGCGCAAGGTGCCGTCAAGGTTATAGGTCCAGGCATGATAGGGGCAGACGATGCTGCGGGTGGTGCCGCGCCCCTCCAGTAGGGTGGACATGCGGTGGCGGCAGACGTTGGACATCGCACGCACAATCCCGTCCTGATCGCGCAGCACAAGGATCGGCTCGCCCGAGATGTCCATCGTCAGGTAGTCCCCCGGCGCGCGCAGCGCATCGGCGCGACCCGCGCAAAGCCAGTCGCGGGCAAAGATGTGCCGCTGTTCCAGCGCGGCGAACTCCGGCGAGGTATAGACCGACTTCGGCATGGCGACGGCCTGTTCGAAGGGCAGGGCCACATTGGCGCGCAACTCGGCGGTCGGGGACAGGGCGGGGTCATGCAGGGTCATCGGGCGCTCCTTGCGGGATGTCGGCGGCCCCGACGGGCCGCAGCCTGCGGGCAGAGGTGCCCGGAACGGGCCCGGACACTGCTTCAGGCAAAGAAACAAATCCGCCACCGCGCTGAAACTCTATCATCCGCTTTTCAGCAGCGGAAGCAAAAGCGCGAAAAGTTCCGCCTGTGTGGTGATGGCGCAGCGGGCGTACAACTGCCTGCGGAACACTTTTACCGTCTGCGGCGATACCGCCAGCCGCAGCCCGATCGAGACCGAGGAATGCCCGCGCAGGATCAAGAGCGCCACCTCGGCCTGACGCGGTGACAGGCGGATGCCATGGGACCGTGCCAGGGCCGCGCGCAACAGCCCTGCCGCCTGTTCGCCGCGCCCGGCACCTGGGGTCGGCCCTGACAGCCCTGACCAGTGCCGTTCCGAAAGGGCGGTGACGATCGGGGCGATGCGGCTGGCCCTGTGCACTTCGGCGGCCGAAAACACCTGGCCCGATGTTCCGTCCCGCCCCAGGCAGATGTTCAGCGTGACGCCGGGCGCAGGATAGGCCACGAAGGTCACCTCGTCGATCAGCCCGGTGTTGCGGTAATAGTCCAGAAAGTACCGGCTGCGCTGGAACTGGTCGGGGGCGATGTCGCGCATCCGGTACAGCCCGGCGGCCACCCGGCTTTGGTGCAGGTCGTGATAGGGATCGAGCAGATAGGCCCCGGCCAGATAGGTGCTGTCCAGTTGCCCGTAGACCTTCGGATCGTCGGCCTGGTGATAAAGCACCAGCGGCGGGGCGGAGTCGCGGTAGGCCAGCATGATCAGGTTGTCGCAAGGGACAGACCGGCGCAGCCATCCGGTCAGCGCCGTCTCAAAACCCGCCTGACCCATGCGCCGGATCGCTTCGGCCAGGCGCCCCTCGGCGGCATTGGGCAGTGGCTCCATCCGTCATACCTCTTTGGGGGTATATACCCCCTGACTGTCGTGCATCTAGGGTTTGCTCCCTGAACCGGGGGTATGGCAAGCGCCGTGTCCCCCTGCCTTGAGAAAGCAGGCCGGATGGACGAAGTCGTTGCCGTGCGCCGGGTGGTCAAGCGCTTTGGCGCGTTCACCGCGCTGGCGGGCGTGTCCCTGACCATAGGCCAGAAGCAGTTCTTCACGCTGCTGGGGCCTTCGGGCTGTGGCAAGACCACGCTCTTGCGGTGCATCGCCGGGTTCGAGGACCTGTCCGAAGGCACGATCCTGCTGGAAGGGCGGGATATCGCCGGGCTTGCCCCCAACCTGCGCCCGGTCAACACGGTGTTTCAGCACTATGCGCTGTTTCCGCACATGACGGTGGCCCAGAATGTCGCCTTCGGCCTGAAGATGCAGGGCATGGCCCCCGGCCCGCGCCTGAAACGCGCGGGCGAGATGCTGGAACTGGTGCACCTGTCCGGCTTTGCCGACCGTCTGCCGTCACAACTGTCGGGCGGACAGCAGCAGCGCGTGGCGCTGGCCCGGGCGCTTGCCCCGTCCCCGAGGGTGCTGCTGCTGGACGAGCCGCTGTCGGCGCTGGACCTGAAGCTGCGTCAGGCGATGCGGGTCGAACTGAAGCAGCTGCAGGAAGAAACCGGCATCACCTTTGTCTTCGTCACCCATGACCAGGAAGAAGCCCTGACCATGAGCGACCGCATCGCGGTGATGAGCGCGGGCGAGGTCCGGCAGATCGGATCGCCGCGCGAGATCTACGAGGCACCGGTCAACC
This sequence comes from Rhodobacter sp., assembly GCA_020250445.1. GTDB lineage: Bacteria > Pseudomonadota > Alphaproteobacteria > Rhodobacterales > Rhodobacteraceae > Aliitabrizicola. The sequence goes on along the minus strand of JADCEF010000042.1, from coordinate 6,807 downwards.
GCTTTGTCGCCGGTTTCATCGGCGAGACCAACCTTCTGCCGGTCCGGGTCGCGTCTTTTGCGGGCGGGATGGCGCGCGTGGTGCTGCCCGGCGGGCATCAGCTGACCTGTCCGGGGGCGCAGACCGCGCCGACGGGCACCCCCCACGTGTCGATCCGGCCCGAACGGATGACCCTGGTTCCGCCAGGCAGCGGCGATCTGGACGCCAGCGTCGAGCGGCTGATCTATCTTGGCACCGATCTGCAGGTTCTGGCCCGGCTGGCCGATGGCACGGCGCTGCATCTGCGGATGCAGAATTCTGCCCGCGCCACCCCGCCGGGGGCGGGCAGCACCATCGGAGTCGCGATCGAGGAAGGTGCTGCGCGCCTTCTGGCCGACTGATGGCGGGGCATGCGGCATCAGGCGCTGCCGGGACCGGCTATCGCGGCCTCACCGGTCCGCTTTTGCTGCCGGCCTGGGCGATGATCGGCATTTTCCTGCTGCTGCCGGTGCTGTTGATGACGCTGTACTCTTTCCTGACAAAAGAGTTCCGGGGCGGGGTCGACTGGACCTTCTCGCTGGCGGCCTATGACCGGTTCCTGCTGAGCCGGGGCCTGTTCGGGGATGAGCCGCCGGTGCTGGAATGGACCTACATCACCATCTTCTGGCGGTCGATCTGGCAGGCGGGGCTGGCCACGCTGATCTGTCTGATCGTGGGCTTTCCCACCGCCTGGTTCATCGCCACGCGGCCCTTGCACAGCCGCGCGCTGTGGCTGTTCATGATCACCGTGCCCTATTGGGTCAACCTGCTGATCCGCACCGTGTCGCTGCGCTTTCTGCTGCGCGATCAGGGGCCGCTGAATGATCTGCTGATCGGGACCGGCCTGCTGGACAGCCCGCTGCGGATCATCAACACCAACCTCGCCGTGCAACTGGGGCTGTTCTACAGCTACCTGCCGTTCATGGTCCTGCCGATCTACGCCGCTGTGGAACGCTACAACTTCGCCCTGTCCGAGGCCGCCGCCGACCTGTATGCCAGCCGCTGGACCACGCTGCGCGAGATCGTGCTTCCCGTGGTCCGCCCTGGCATCATTGCGGGCTGCATCCTGGTCTTCGTGCCGTCGCTGGGCGCCTTTCTGGCCCCCGATCTTTTGGGCGGGGCCAAGACCTATATGATCGGATCCCTGATTGAAGAGCAGTTCAAGGGCAGCCAGGGCAACTGGCCCTTCGGGGCCGCCGTTTCGGTGATCCTGATGACGCTGGTGCTGATCGTGCTGATGGTCTATGCCCGCGCCCGGGGCCGGGCCGAGGTGCGTTGATGACCGGGCGCCCGGACATTCGCCGGTATCCCGGCTTTGCCGCAATGGCCGCGCTGTGCCTGGCCATCCTTTACGTGCCGTTGGCGGTGGTGATCGCTTATTCGTTCAACGACAGCACCTCGCTGACCAACTGGGGCGGGGTGTCGCTGCGCTGGTATGCAGATCTGTTTACGGGGGTCGAAGCGCCGCGGTTCCGCGCAGCCGCGTGGAATTCCATCACCATCGCCACCCTTGCCGCAACCGCCTCGACCATCATCGCGGCTGCTGCCGCCGTCGCCATGGTGCGGGGCGGGCGGTTCCGGGGCAAGGGGGCCACCTTTGCGCTGATCAACCTGCCGCTGATGGTGCCCGAGATTGTCACGGCGGTGGCCACGCTGATCTTCTTTTCCACGATCGGACTGATGACGGGCTATCTGACCATCCTGATCGCCCATATCACCTTCTGCATCCCCTTCGCCTACCTGCCCATCGCTGCCCGCCTTGAGGGGATCGAGGAAACCTTTGAACAGGCCGCACGCGATCTTTACGCAACCCGCGCCCAGGCCTTCCGGCTGATCCTGCTGCCCTTGATGATGCCCGGCGTCATCAGCGGCTTTCTTCTGGCCTTCATCATCTCGCTGGATGATTTCATCATCACCAACTTCGTCAAGGGGGCGGGGATGGAAACCCTGCCGACCGCCATTTTCGGGTCGGTCAAGCAGGGCATCAAGCCCAATATCCTGGCGCTGTCGACGGTGATGCTGACCGTATCGATCCTTTTCGTGACCCTGTCCTACTTCGTGAACCGCCTTGGCCAAAGAAGCCGGGCCTGATCCCAACAAGGAGCGTCCCATGCAAAAAATCCTGACATCCGTTGCCCTGCTGGCCCTGACGGCGGGCATGGCCAGCGCCGAAGGCAAGCTGTCGATCTACAACTGGTTCGAATATATCCCGCAGGAAATGCTGGATAAATTCGCCGCCGAATATGATGTCGAAGTGACGATGGACACCTTCGACAGCAACGAGGCGATGCTGGCCGCGCTGAAGGCGGGCAAGATGGGCCAGTATGACGTGGCCGTGCCCACCGATTACATGGTGGCGATCATGGCGGGCGAAGGCCTTTTGGATACCTTCAGCCATGACGAGATTCCGAACTTTGCCAATATCGACCCGAAATGGATCGACGTGCCCTTCGATCCGGGCCGCCGGCATTCCATTCCCTATCAGTGGGGCACCACCAGCTTTTCGGTGAACCGCGATGTCTACAAGGGCGATATCAACACGCTGGCCATCCTTTTCGATCCGCCGCCGGAACTGTCGGGCAAGATCAATGTGCTGGACAGCCAGGGCGAGGTGCTGGCGCTGGCCTCGCTTTATCTGGGCATTCCGCAGTGCAGCCAGGACCGCGAACAGCTGAAAGCGCTGAACGCCATGCTGCTGGAGGCCAAGCAGCATTGGGCCAGCTTCGGGTCCGACACGGCCAAGGACGTGCTGGTATCGGGCGATGCGGCGGCCGGCATGATCTTCAACGGCTTTTCCGCCAAGGCGCGCGCCGAAGGGGCCAATGTGGAATATGCCTATCCCAAGGAAGGCTTCGTCGCCTGGATGGACAACGTCGTTTTGCTGAAAGACGCGCCGAACCGCGCCAATGCCCTGAATTTCATGAACTTCCTGCTGCAGCCAGAGAATGCGGCAGCGCTGACGAACTATGCCGCCTATACCTCTGCCGTCATCGGGGTGGATCCGTTCCTGGATGACGCGATCAAGAACAGCCCGGAAAACAACCCCCCGGCCTCGGCCCCGCAGGCCACCTTCGTCGGGGTCTGCGACCAGGCCACGCAAGAGCTTTATGACGCCATCTGGACGAACCTGAAAAAGTAGGGGGCGGGTTGGCCCGGACAGCCGCATGAAACTGGCAGTGTATCAGGGGCCGTCGCCCGCCGGGGCGACGCAGGACGGCCTGGCAACCCTGGGCCGGATGCTGCGGGCGGCGGGGGCGGCGGGCGCCCGCATGGCCGTATTCCCCGAGGTTTTCCTGCCCGGATACAATGTGGCCGATCCCCGACCGGCGGCCCGCACAACGGGGGCCTGGGGCGAGGTGATCGCCCCGCTGGCCCGCGCCGCAGGCTGCGGCGTGACCTTGGGCCTGGCCGAACGTGACGGTGACCGTATCTATAACGCGGCCCTCGCCTTTGGCCCTGATGGCACGCTCTTGTCGCGCTACCGCAAGACCCAGCTTTACGGACCGCGCGAGAAAAGGGTGTTCTCGCCCGGCACGTCGCATGCGCTGTTCGACTTTGAAGGGCACCGCTTTGCCCTGCTGATCTGCTACGACATCGAATTCGCCCCGTTGATCCGCGATCTTGCGGGCCGGGGGGTGCAGATCATCCTGTGCCCCACCGCAAATATGCAGCCTTTCGCCCATGTGGCGCGTCTGACCGTTCCCGCGCAGGCGGTGAACCACGCGGTTGCCATCGCCTATGCCAATTACTGCGGCAGCGAAGGCGATCTGACCTATTGCGGCGGGTCTGTCCTTGTGGGGGCCGACGGGGCTGTCCACGCCCGCGCCGGTCTGGCCGGGGCGCTGCTGATTGCCGATCTGCCCAACCCCGACCCCGCCCTTTTGTCGACGCAGCTGTCCGATTTCCGCCCGGTGGAGTGACCGATGCCCAAGGATACCCGCCCAAGCCGCTATGACATTCTGTTCGAGCCGGTGCGCATCGGCCCGAAACTGGCCAAGAACCGGTTCTTCCAGGTGCCCCATTGCAACGGCGGCGGTTACCGTGACCCGTCGGCGGTGGTGGAAATGCGGCGCACCAAGGCCGAAGGTGGCTGGGGCGTGATCTTTACCGAGCAGACCGAGATTCACCACACCTCGGAAATCACCCCCTTTATCGAACAGCGGCTGTGGGATGACCGCGACATCCCCGCGCTGGCCCGCATGGCAGAAGCGATGAAATCGCATGGCGCGCTGGCGGGCATCCAGATGGCCTATTCCGGCATCAACGGCCCCAACCTGTACAGCCGCGAGGTGCCGCGCGCCGTCTCGCCCGGCCCGATCCTGACCTTTACTGCCGACCCGGTGCAGGCCCGCCCGCTGGACCGGGACGGCATCCGGGATCTGCGCCGCTGGTACCGCAAGGCCTTCCGCCGCGCGCAGGATGCAGGGTTTGACATCGTCTGCCTTTATGGTGCGCATGGCTTTGGAATCCTGCAGCATTTCCTGAGCCGCGCCACCAACCGGCGCAGCGACGAATATGGCGGCTCTCTGGAAAACCGCGCCCGCTTCGTCACCGAGTTGATCGAAGAGGCGCGCGAAGAGACGAAGGGCGAGATGGCGATTTCCATCCGCATGTCCCTGCACGAAGACGGCCCGCTGGGCTTTTCCAACGCAGAGGTGCGCGAGTTCATCGAGATGAAGGCAGACCTGCCCGACCTGTGGGATCTGGCGCAGGGCACCTGGGACGCCTGTTCGGGCACCTCGCGCTTCAAGGACGAGGGCGCGCAGGAGGCGCTGGTGCGCGGCATCAAGGCGCTGACATCAAAGCCCGTCGTCGGCGTGGGCCGCTTTACCTCGCCCGATGCGATGGTGCGGCAGGTGAGGCAGGGCATCCTGGATTTCATCGGGGCAGCCCGCCCCTCGATCGCCGATCCCTTCCTGCCGCAGAAGATTGAACAGGGCCGGTTTGAGGATATCCGCGAATGCATCGGCTGCAACATCTGCGTGTCGGGCGACATGACGGGTGCGATCAGCCGCTGCACCCAGAACCCGACCTTCATGGAGGAATGGCGCAAGGGCTGGCATCCCGAACGGGTCGCCCCGCGCGGAAAAAGCGACCGGGTTCTGATTGCCGGTGCCGGTCCTGCAGGGCTGGAGGCCGCCCTTGTGCTGGGCCGGCGCGGCTATCAGGTGACCCTGGCCGAGGCGGGCACGACCCTGGGCGGGCGTGTCGCAAGGGAGCGCGCCCTTCCGGGCCTGTCGGCCTGGGGCCGGGTTGCCGATTACCGGGCGGGTCAGATCGCCCCGATGCCGAATGTCTCTGTCCATTACGAAAGCCGGCTGTCGGCCGCCGAGGTGCTGGACTTCGGCTTTCAGCATGTCGCCGTGGCGACGGGGGCGGTCTGGCGGCGCGACGTGGTGGCGCGCCACCATCTGGATGCGATCCCGCAGGCGGGTCTGCCGGTCTTCACCCCGGACGACCTGATGGCGGGGCAGGGGCCCTTTGGCGGGACGGTTCTTCTGTATGATGATGACCATTTCTACATGGGGTCGGTGCTGGCCGAGCTTCTGGTGGCCCGGGGCTGCCGGGTGGAGTTTGTGACACCGGCGGCCAAGGTGGCGGAATGGACGGAAAATACCCTGGAGCAGCGCCTGATCCAGTCGCGCCTGATGTCCCTTGGCGTGACGTTGCACCTGTCACAGGCACCCCAGGCCATCGGCCCCGGCGGCGCGCGGACCGTCTGCACCTATACCGGGCAAGCGCGCGACATCGCGGCGGATGCGGTGGTGATGGTGACCTCGCGGGTTGCCGCAGACAGCCTGGGGCCGGACCTTGCGGCGCGGCGGGCGGACTGGGCCGCGGCCGGCATCACTTCGGTCACGGTGATCGGCGATGCCGATGCCCCGGCCCCGATCGCCTGGGCCGTCTATGCCGGGCGGCGCTATGGCGAAGAGCTGGACGGGCCGGACATCGGCGATGCGCTGCCGTTCCGGCGCGAGATTGCGCAACGGACGGAGTAGGCTGTGCCCGGATGGAAGCGGTGTTGGCCGCCTGTGGTGTCACGGGGTTGCGTCGCTTCGTTCGGGTAAGGTTGCCTGGTCTGGCAGATGTGGGCAGGGTGCCGGGGCGACGCGGGCGCTGCTACAGCCGTGCCGGATTTGTGGGGCGGTGCGTCGGCAGGCAGGGGGCAGGTGCTGGCCCCGGATTGTCACCGGGACGGTGCCTGCAGGCACGCAGGTGACATGCAGGCTGCAACAAGGCCGGGCCAAACCCGGTTTTGAGCGATCTTCCCGTCGCATTGGCAGGTGCCTTCGCCCCAGTTTCAGCGCCACGCTCCCTTGTCCAGCCAGGGGCCAAAGCCCCCGGCCCGCCATCGACCGGTGCTTTGCACCTGCCGGGCCGGTCGCTGGCCCGTCGTTGGTCCCGGACCTGCCAGTCTACAGGGGACTGTCCCGCTTGGGCGGGGAAACGCGCGTCGCATTTCCCGATCCCGCCCGCACTGACGAAAGCACTTTCACCGTTCCACTGGCAGGGGCCATCGCCCCTGCCACAGCGCCACGCTGCTCCTTGACTAGCCGGGGGCCAAAGCCCCCGGCCAGCGCCCTCCCCGCCCACGGCGGGCGCTGGCCTGCGTTCCTCCCGGACCTGCCAGACTACGGGGCACCGTCGCGCGCGGGCGGGGGAAACGCAGGTCGCGTTTCATAGTCCAGCCCGAACAGGCGAAAGCGTCATCACCGCTTCAATGGCAGGGGCCATCGCCCCTGCCACAGTGCCACGCTGATCCTTGACCGGCCGGGGGCCAAAGCCCCC
>JADCEF010000041.1 GCA_020250445.1 Rhodobacter sp. | reverse complement strand
CTTGCCGATCTCGCGACCCCAGAAGTGCGCGCCGCCGCAGGCTTCCATCGCGACAACAAAAGGCGGCATCTGGCCAAAGACCGCCAGTACCTGATCCCGCCTCAATTTCTTGCGCAATACCGCCTGACCCGCCCCGTCAGCCCCATGAACTCGAAACACGTTCTTTGCCAGATCGAGCCCGACAGTGATAATCTCCAACATGACCGTCCTCCTTTATGGATCCTCACAGACCCACCTTGGCACATCGATGCCGTCAGGGGGCGGTCACATCATCAGAGCCTTGGTGCCCATCAAACGTGGACGTGTTCTCCCTTACCCCGCCGCAAACCCATTGCCCACAAACAGATACGCCCCTTTCCCAAAACTCGCCGCGTCGCTGGCCGGGAACAGTGCTTCCTGCGCCACCTCCACGGGTGTGCCGGTTCGGCCACGGGCGGTGGCGATGGCCACCTTTGTCACGTCGATGCCAGGGGCCTGCAGGTCGGCCCCACCCCCCGTGCGGGGTATCGGTGAGGCCGGGGCATCGGCCGGCGTCTGGTCAACCCGCAGGATCGCACTCGCTGCCATGACCGCCCCCGGGCCTTGTGGCAGACGGCGATCACAACCGCGACGGCCCGGGACGCCCCGCGGGTCAGGCCCCAGGGCCGCGGGTATCAGACCTCGCGGATTTGCTGTCTGATCCAGACCGTTCCGGGGTCGGCGTCGTTGCGACGGTGCCAGAAGACCGATACCGGGAAGGTCCTGACCGGAATGGGCGGGTCGGCGGTGACAAGACCAAACCCCGGCGCGAATGCCCGGGCAACACGGGCGGGCAAGGTGACAAGCGCATCAAAGGCAGCCACGGCGGCCAGTGCCGGCAGGAAGGCCGGCAGGCCAAGGATCACGCGGCGGCTTCGGCCCATCGCCTGCAATTGATCATCGACCACACCGCGCAGGTCGCCGCCGGGCGAGATAAGCACATGATCGGCGGCGCAGTAGGCATCGAGGTCGATCCGGGGGGCCTGCGGCAGAATCTCGGGGCGGCCTGCAACCAGAAAGGATTCCGTATAGACAGGCTCGCCGGAAATGACGTCGGGCGTATCCCAGACATAGCCAAGCACCAGATCGGCCCGGCCCCCTTCCAGGGCCTCCATCGCGGCCCCGCGCCCCAGCGGCAGAACCGAAAGGGTCAGCCCGGGGGTCAGATTGCGCAGCTTTGCCGCCAGCGGCGGGATCAGGACGGCCTGTTCGGCATCGAACGCCGCCACACGCACAAGGCCCGTCGCCGTTGCCGGATCGAAGGTGCGCGCAACACCCAGGGCACCGCGCAAGGCATCAACGGCGGCCGCCACCGGTGCCTCCAGCGCCAGCGCCATGGCCGTGGGTTCCATCCCGTGCGGGCGGCGCAGGAACAGCGGGTCCCCGAAGATGTCGCGCAGACGCCTCAAGGACTGGCTGATGGCAGACTGCGTCAGCCCCAGTTCCACCGCCACGTCCAGCGCCTTGCGATGGCGCAGCAGCCCCAGAAAGACCAAAAGCAAGGTCAGGTCTAACCTGCGGAGTTCGGATGTGCTTAACTCTGACATGATCCTTATTCATTATCATTTCTTTCTTGTCCGGCATATCTGCCTTGCATCGAATGCAGCAAGGGGAAACTGCGATGCGGATCGCGATCATCGGCACCGGCAATGTCGGCAGCGCCATTGCCCGCGGGCTGAAGGGCAAGGATCATCAGCTGATCCTGGGCGCGCGGGATCTGCAGGCGGCGGATGTCGCAGCACTGGCACGCGACAGCGGTGCAGTGCCGATGCTGCCCCAGGCCGCCGCGCGCGCAGCCGATGTGATCATCCTGGCCTTGCCCTGGGGCGTCGCCGAAAGCGCGGTCAAGGCGCTTGGGTCGCTGGCGGGCAAGACCGTCATCGATTGCATGAACCCGCTGGGGATGGTCGGCGGCAGCCTTAGCCTGACGGTCGGGCACTGCACTTCGGGCGCAGAGATCGTGCAGGCCTGGCTGCCGGGTGCCCGCGTGGTCAAGACGCTGAACCAGGTCGGTGCCGAGATGATGGCGAAGAACGATCATCTGCCCCACCGCCCCGTGCAATTCGTCGCGGGTGATGATGCGCCCGCCAAGGAGACGGCAATGGCCCTTTTGGCCGATCTGGGTTTTGACGCCCTGGACGCCGGCGATCTGACGAAGGCGCGCATCCTTGAGCCTTTCGCCATGGTCTGGATCAATCAGGCGATCCTGCGCGGCAAGGGCCGCGACTGGGCTTTCGCCGCTGTCGGGGGAAAGTGACATGAGCCTGGCTGACCGGAAAATCCTGATTGTCGGGGGAACCCGTGGGATTGGCCGTGCCGTCGCCGAGGGCGCGCTTGCTGCCCGGGCAGAGGTCATCGTAACCGCCCGCAGCGCCGACAGACTGAGTGGCTTGCCCCCGGGACTTCGCGGTTCCGTCCTTGACTACACCGATTCCGACAGCGTCAAGGCCCTTGCCGCATCTCTGGGAACTCTGGACCATCTGGTTCTTTCGGCTTCGTCCGATCTGGCCTGGGGTTCCTTCTGCGATGTCAGCGAAGAGGCGCTGCGCCGCGCTTTTGAGGGCAAGTTCTGGGGCTACTGGCGCATGGTCCACGCCTTTGCACCCCGTATGGCACCGGGCGGTTCGATCACCCTTGTCACCGGCGCCGCCGCCCGCGCGGCCGTGCCGGGAACCGCGGGCCTCGCGGCGGTCAACGGCGCGCTCGAGGCTATGGCCAAGGTTCTGGCGGCCGAACTTGCGCCGCTGCGCGTGAACTCGATCTCGCCCGGCATCACGGCAACCGAGGCTTATGCCGGGATGCCCGGGGCGGCGCGCCAGGCCATGTTCGCCGCCGCAGCCGCCAAGCTGCCCGCAGGCCGCATCGGCGAAGCCGCCGATATTGCGGACGCGATCCTGATGGCCGCAGCCAACCCCTTCCTTACAGGCGCCACGATCGACATCGACGGCGGCCTGCATCTGCCACGATAACCCGAAAGACCGCCATGACCGAAACACTTCACGCCATCTGCCATTGCGGCAAGGTGCATGTCACCCTTCCCGTCGCAAGTGCCGGGGTTCTGGCCTGCCACTGCGGCGACTGCCAGAAGATGCACGGCAATTTCAATGCATTCCTGGCCGCCCCCCGCGCTGATCTGACCGTAACGGGCGAAGACGCTCTGGTCTGGTACCGGTCCTCGGCGGCGGCACGGCGGGCCTTTTGCGGCACCTGCGGCGCGCGCGTGGTGAAAGAGATCACGGGCGCCGGGCGCTGGCTGGTTTCGGCCGGGCTGATCGACGGGCCTTCCGGCAAGCGCATCATCAAGAACCTGTGGGATCAGTCCAAGCCTGACTGGTACGACCTGCCGGAAGTCCCGGCATGAGCGATCCGGTCACCATCACCGTTCGCCGCAAGGTGAAGGCAGGGCGCGAGAAAGACTACGAAGCCTGGCTGGAGCGTCTGACGCAGGGCACCTCAAGGCGCTTCAAGGGCTATCTGGGGGCAGAGTTTTACCGTCCCGCCGCGCCGGGGGGCGAATATCGCAGCGTCTTCCGATTCGACAGTCCGGAACACCTCGACGCCTTCGAGCAATCCGCTTTCCGCGCCGACCTGCTGGCCGAAGCCGCGCCGCTGTTTGCCGCCGATGCGGCGTGGCAGCGGATGACGGGGCTAGAGTTCTGGTTCGATCCGCCACCGGGCACGCAGGTTCCCCAACCCAGCCCGCACCGCATGGCGCTTGTCCTGGTGGCGGTGGTCTTCCTGCTGGTCCTGATCCTGAACCTGACCCTTGGGCCGCTGATGTCGGGTTGGCCCTTGCCCCTGCGTGTCCTGGTGACGGTGACGATCCAGGTCGGGCTGATGACCTATGTCATCATGCCCCGCCTGACGCCCCGGATTGCACGCTTCATCTATCCCAAGACAGCAACCATCTGAAAGGAAATCCGAAATGTCCGGAAACATCGACATCCACACGAAAAAGCGCGTCCTGATGATTGCCGCCAATCCCGGCACGTCACCCACCACCGGCTGGCCGGTGGGTTTCTGGTGGGCCGAACTGACCCATCCCTTCTGGACTTTCACCGAAGCGGGCTATGAGGTTGACATCGTAAGCCCCAAGGGCGGCGATCTGCAGGCGGATGGATATTCCGACCCCCAGGATGCAAGCGGCTATTCGGCGGCAGATATCCTGTCACTTGGCTTCAAGACATCGCCCGCCCACGCGGCCAGGCTGAAAGGCACGAAGTCCATCGCCGAGGTGGACCTTTCCGCCTTTGACGCGATTTTCGTTGTCGGCGGTCAGTCGCCGATGGTCACGATGATTGACGACACCGCGCTGCATGCCTTTGTTGCCCGGGCTTACGAGGCGGGCAAGGTCGTGGCCGTGGTCTGCCACGGCACCTGCATTCTTCTGAAGACCCGGCTGTCGAATGGCGATCTTCTGGTCAAGGGCAAGACCTGGACCGGCTTTGCCAACAGCGAAGAGGCTTATGCCGATGCCTGGGTCGGCCAAAAGATTCAGCCCTTCTGGATCGAGGAAGAGGCAAGAAAGATCGAAGGTACGAATTTTGTCGTCAACGGCATGTTCAAGCCCTTCGCCCTGCGCGACGGGAACCTGATCACCGGGCAGCAGCAGAATTCGGGTGCGGCGGCGGCGGAACTGGTCGTCCAGACGCTGGGCCGCTGAGACAGAAGCGGCGTCAGCCGTACCCCGGCCTGCACCCTGCCTTGCCCGGGGCCGCTGCATTCCCGCGCACCGGCAGTCGGCGGCCCGCGATCGCGGTGCGTGATTTGCCGCGGCTCTGTTTCACAAGTCCCGTGAGGGATTCGTCTTGTGAATCCAGTGTGATAGCTGGAGGTGATGCGCAGACCGAACACCCCGGCGGACAAGACCCTGAACTGGCCCGCGTATCGCAAGGCGCTCAGGCGCCGCGGATCGCTGGCGATCTGGTTCGATCCTGGCATGGCGTGGGTGGCGAAGCCGACAGGCAAGCCCGGGCGACAGCCCGTTTACAGCGATGCTGCTGTACAGACCTGCCTGACGATGAAGGTTCGTTTTGGCATGGCGCTGCGGCAGACGACTGGCGTCGTCGGGAGCCTGCTGTCGTTGGCCAACCTGGACCGGGCGGTGCCGGACGTCAGCACGCTCAGCCGTCGCCAGAAGACCCTGAAGGTCAACATCCCGTATCGCGGATCGCAAGGCCCGCTGCACCTGCTGATCGACATCGAGCCGGTGAGCGCCAGCGGTTCGAGCGAACCGGCGAGGGGGATCAGGGTCG
>JADCEF010000040.1 GCA_020250445.1 Rhodobacter sp. | reverse complement strand
GGATCGACGAGCAAACACTGGAAATCCGGGCGGCCGGGTTCACGACCAGCGACATCGGTGATGCGCCCATGTTGCCTGAGTTGCTCGACCAGATCCCGCCGGAACAGGAGATCGCCGGCGTCACAGCCGATGGTGCCTTCGATACCCGCAAGTGCCACGACGCCATCGCCGCCCGAGGTGCCGCCGCAATCATCCCGCCCCGCAAGAACGCCAAACCCTGGAAACCTGACACCGCAGGGGCTGTCGCGCGTAACGAAATCCTGCGCACATCGAAGCGCGTGGGTCGACCCATCTGGCGACGATGCAGCGGCTGCCACCGCCAGAGCCGCGCTGAAACCAGGATGCAACGCGTCAAGCTCCCCGGGCAGCGCCTGTCCGCGAGAGACTTCGACCGTCAGGTTGCAGAGGTCCAGGTCCGTGTCGCAGTCCTCAACGGCTCCTCCGCGCCCGGCATCCCTGTCACTGAAGCCGAAGGATGAGTCCGTCCGGGAAAGGGGAAGTCCGACCGTCAGCCGATTTGTGCAACAGGCCCAATAGTCTATCTGGACGCTGGCACAATTCAAGACCTGGAACTGACACGAGGAATGCGGCCTGACGTTGTTGTCGTCGTGGCACCAGGGGGTCGGCCTGCCGCAGGCCCGGGGCGGCACACCCCGCACTTTTGCGCCGCCGGTCGGCGGGCCTGACTGCATCGACACCGTCTTGACGGGCCGGGGGTGGTGGCATACCTACCCTTTCGGCACAGCGGGCGTTGTGTAATGGTAAGACCCTAGCCTTCCAAGCTAGAGACGCGGGTTCGATTCCCGCCGCCCGCTCCAGCGCTTCCGGTGCGGAAAGGTGCGGCAAAGGACAGGCCGCCTAAAGCATCGCCGCGTTCCGGGCCCTTGGCGTGACGAAGTCCGCCCGGGGCCTTGCCGGAGATGGCGCGCAGTCCTGTCGTTTCGCCTTCTGTCAGGTTGTGCTATTGCGGGCCGCACGTTCCACCAGGGAGGCGGACGATGGACAGCACGCATGGCATGATCTGGTGGTCGGAACTGATGACCCGCGATGTTGCAGCTGCGCGCAGCTTTTATGAAGCCTTGGCGGGGTGGCGTTTTTCCGCCGTTCCGATGGGCGAAGACACCTACCACATCGCCAGCCGCAACGGCGTGCCGATTGCGGGCATCATGGACATGGGCAAGATGCCGGGGGCGGAAAACCTGCCCCCGCACTGGTTCACCTATATCGCGGTTGATGATGTCGATGCGGCCGTTGCGGCCACGCGTGCCGCAGGCGGCAGCGTGATGAAGGATGTGTTCGAGGTTCCCGGTACCGGTCGCATCGCCATCATCACCGATCCGGCAGGGGCGGCGCTGGGCATCATGACCCCCGTTGCGCGCGGCTGACCCCGGCTGCCCGCAGCGGTGGCAGGGGGTGGTCCGGACCGGGGTGCGGGATGTGCCGCCGGGGGTGGCGAGGGTGCGTTTCCGCATGTTGCCGGGACCGGACCTGGCCCCTGGGTCGTGCCTGCGGGCCGTCCGTGCCGCAAGGCCCGCGAACCGCACGTGTGCCCCGACCAATGCCGGGACCGTTCCCGCAGGCCGCCGCTGCCACCGGCAGGAAGGCGGGCAAAGAACAGGCCGGTGCAGGGCAGCCTGACCGCGACCGGCCCGGGTCCGGAACCCGCCGGTCGGGCAGATCATCGCTTTCCGCGCAGGTGCCTTCGGCGCGCGTCACGGTGCGTGCGCCCTGCGGGGCCTGCCGCTGCCCGGTCTTTCGCGCGCAACGGTCGCGGGGGCAGCGTCAGAGGTTCTCTGCCTGGGGCATCCCCAGCACGTGATAGCCGCCGTCCACGCGCAGGATCTCGCCCGTGGTGCAGGCACCCCAATCGGAGGCCAGGTAAACCGCCGTTCCGCCCACCGCCTCCAGCGTGGCGTTGGCGCGCAGGGGGGCGTTCGCCTCGGTCTGGCGGAAGGTGGCGCGTGCCCCGCCGATGGCGGCCCCGGCCAGCGTCTTCATCGGGCCGGGCGAAATGGCGTTCACCCGGATCTTCTGCGGGCCAAGGTCATTGGCCAGATAGCGCACGGCAGATTCCAGCGCCGCCTTGGCCACGCCCATCACATTGTAATTCGGGGTGACACGGTTCGACCCCTGGAAGGTCAGCGTCAGCAGGGTGCCGCCATCGGGCATCAACTCGGACGCGCGGCGCGAGACGTCGATGAAGCTGTAGCAGGAAATGCACAGCGAATTCTTGAAGTTCTCCTTCGAGGTGTTGATGAACCGCCCCGTCAGCTCGGCCTTGTCGGAAAAGGCGATGGCGTGGACCAGAAAATCGATCGTGCCCCAGCGGTCGCGCAGGGCGGCAAAACAGGCCTCCAGCGAGGCGTCGTTCATCACATCGACATCGACCAGAAAGTCCGATCCGACCGATGCCGCCAGGGGTTCCACGCGTTTGCCAAAAGCCTCGCCCTGATAGGAAAAGGCCAGTTCGGCACCTTCCTGTGCCATCGCCCGGGCGATGCCCCAGGCGATGGAACGGTCGTTCGCGACGCCCATGACAAGCCCGCGCTTGCCCTTCAGCAGATCGGCCATGTCCCCCCCTCCCTTGTCCGGCGCCTAGGCCAGATATTTGCTCATGACCAGCGTGGCGTTGGTGCCGCCGAATCCGAAACTGTTGGACAGGACGGAGTCTATGGTCACCCCGTCGCGCAATGTCGTCACGATCTCACCGGGGTCAAGCGCGGGGTCAAGCGTGGCGACATTGGCCGACGCGGCGATGAAGCCCCGGTTCATCATGATCAGCGAATAGATCGCCTCATGCACGCCCGTCGCGCCCAGCGAATGGCCGGTCAGCGATTTGGTCGAGGCGACGGGCGGCATCGCACCCCGCCCGAAGACGCGGCGGATCGCCTCGATCTCGGTCACGTCGCCGGCGGGGGTCGATGTGCCGTGGCTGTTGATATAGTCGATGCTGCGTCCCTGCGGCAAGGTGGACAGCGCCAGCCGCATCGACCGCTCGCCCCCCTCGCCGCTGGGGGCCACCATGTCATGCCCGTCGGAGGTGGCGCCATAGCCGGTGACTTCGGCGTAGATCTTGGCCCCCCGCGCCAAAGCATGGCCCAGTTCCTCCAGCACAACCGCGCCGCCCCCGCCCGCAATCACAAAGCCGTCGCGCGTGGCGTCATAGGGGCGGCTGGCGGTTTGCGGCGTGTCATTGTACTTGCTGCTCATCGCGCCCATGGCGTCGAACAGGCAGGACAGGGTCCAGTCCAGTTCCTCGCCCCCGCCGGCAAAGACGATGTCCTGCTTGCCCATCTGGATCAGTTCCGCCCCGTGGCCGATGCAATGGGCCGATGTCGAACAGGCCGAGGTGATGGAATAGTTCACGCCCTTGATCCTGAACGGCGTCGCCAGGCAGGCCGAGTTGGTGGAAGACATGCCCTTGGTCACGCCAAAGGGGCCGATCCGCTTGGGGCTGCCGGTTTCGTTCACAATCGCATGTGCGCGGTAGAACGACTTGGTCGACGGCCCGCCGGACCCCATGACAAGCCCGGTGCGTTCGTGTGATACCTCTGCCGCCTCCAGCCCCGCATCGGCGATGGCATCGCGCAGGGCGACAAAGTTATAGGCCGCGCCGTCCCCCATGAAGCGCAGGTCGCGCTTGTCGATCACGTCTTCCAGCACGAGGTTCGGCTGGCCCTTTACTCGGCAGCGAAAGCCATGCTCGGCGTAATCCTCGGCGTAGATGATGCCCGATCTGCCGGCCCGCAGGCTGGCCTCCACTTCAGCCGGTGAGTTTCCGATGGGCGAGATGATCCCGATCCCGGTGATGACGACGCGGCGCATGGGGGCCTCCCTCAGTGAGTTATGGACTGTTTAGGGCAGAGGCGGGGGAAGGGGCAAGGAGGTTGGGTCATTTGCCCGGTATGCCCCCGCAGCTGCTGCAATCGCTGCGACAAGTTCAGTCTCTTTCCGGTCGGCCATGGCGTGGCGGCCAAACATCAAGCTGACCGCAATGAAGTACCAGCGAAAGAACCACGCAGCGGCTGCACAAATCGCCGCCAGAGCGTATAGCGAGGCCGAAAAATAAAGTATCCAGCCAAGAAGCCGCATGCCCCGGGGCTCAGCTTCAATCAGGGTGATTCCGGCTCCTCCCAGGACAGTGGACGGCAGCGCAAGGGGAAACAACCAAAAGGTGAGGGTGAAAAAAATCGGGAAGATCGCCAGTGGTCCGATAGATCGTGCAGTCCTCAGTGCGCGCAGTTCGCTCTTGTGGCGTCGTAAAGTCACACTTTTCCAGACCGCGAGCACTTGATCCTTCATCTGACTCCACCCAAGAAAATGAGTTCACGCCTCGCTCAACGCGACCTTCATGTCCTTGACAAGATAGATGACTTCGCCATCCGCTTCCACCCGGCCGTCCGCCACCCCCATGGTCAGGCGGCGGGTCTGCACGGCCTTGGTGAAATCGACCGTATAACGCAGCAGCCTGCGGTCGGGGCGGACCATGCCGGTCAGCTTGACCTCGCCCACCCCCAGCGCATAGCCGCGCCCCGGCCAGCCGCGCCAGCCCAGGTTGAAGCCGGTCAATTGCCACAGCCCGTCAAGGCCCAGGCAGCCGGGCATGATCGGATTGCCGGGAAAATGGCAGGCAAAGAACCACAGGTCGGGCGTGATGTCGAATTCGGCCACGACATGGCCCTTGCCATGCGCGCCGCCATCGCCCGAAATGTCGGTGATACGGTCCATCATCAGCATCGGCGGTAGGGGAAGCTGGGCATTGCCGGGGCCGAACAACTCGCCCCGCGCGCATTTCAGCAGGTCTTCCTTGGTAAAGCTTGTGGGAAATCCCGCCATCCGCCTTAGTCCCCCCAGGTCCGCCAACGCTGCCGGTCACGCGGTGTTTCGCCATGTTGCAAACCCTCTACCATCGGCAGGGAAGCACAGGCAAGGGCGGCGGACGCCCCGCGTCGGCGGGCCGCTTCCGCCAACCGGCAGGAGTGTTGCGGATTTTCATTTGAAAATGCCCCCCCGCGCGCCCTATATGTCGGTTGGACGGACGAGATCGGCAGGAAAATGACGGCAATGGATGCGGATCGAAGTGCGGCTTGGCTGGCACGGGGCGGGCTGCGCCCCACGCGCCAGCGTGTGGCGCTTGCCGGGCTTCTGGTCGGGGATGGCGAGAACCGGCATGTGACCGCCGAAAGCCTTTATGCGGCCAGTGTCGGTGCAGGTGAAAGGGTCAGCCTTGCCACCGTCTACAACACGCTGCGCGCCTTTTGCGAAGCGGGTCTGATGCAGGAGGTGACCGTGGACGGCCACCGCAGCTATTTCGACACCCGCATGGATGATCACCCGCATTTCTACTGGGAAGACCGGGGCGAGTTGACCGATGCGCCGGCCGAAGACCTGAAGATTCTGGGCCTTCCCGCCGCCCCCGGGGGGACGGAAATCAGCCGGGTGGATGTTGTGATCCGCCTGCGCCGGGTCTGACGCCGCAGCGGCCATGCCGCCCGTGAAATGCCGGGGGCTATCGGCCCCCCGCCCCGGCTGTGGGCCGGGTGTTCTTCGAGCAAACCCCGTTCCGAAGAGTGTGTGATCGTTCTTCACCCCCCGGACATGTGCGAACGGACCATTGCGGATCAGGCATCGCTCTGGCCATTCCCGCGCCGGGCGGTCCGATTGGCCCCGCCGCTGCACGCGGCACCGCCCATCCCGGCGTTGCGAAGGCCCGCTGCCATCGTGTAGACAACAGGCCTGACCACGGGACGCGCGCGCATGACAACGGCGAAAAAGCTTTTCATCAAGACCTACGGCTGCCAGATGAACGTCTACGACTCGGAACGTATGGCGGAGACACTGGGCACCGAGGGCTATGTCGCCACCGATCATGCCGAAGACGCCGATATGGTCCTGCTGAACACATGCCACATCCGCGAAAAGGCCGCTGAAAAGGTCTATTCCGATCTGGGTCGGCTGAAGCCGCTGAAACAGGCGAAACCCGGCATGAAGATTGCCGTGGCAGGCTGCGTCGCCCAGGCCGAGGGCGAGGAAATCCTGCGCCGCGCGCCAGTGGTGGATCTGGTCGTCGGTCCGCAAAGCTACCATCGCCTGCCCGCCCTGCTGCGGACCGCGGGGCAGGGCGCGCGCGCCATCGACACCGAGTTTCCCGCCGAAGACAAGTTCGATCACCTGCCGGACCGCCGGATGCTGCGCGGGCCAACCGCCTTTCTGACCGTGCAGGAAGGCTGCGACAAATTCTGCGCCTTTTGCGTCGTTCCCTATACCCGAGGGGCCGAGGTCAGCCGCTCGCCCGGCCGTGTGCTGGCCGAGGCGCGCGATCTGGTGGCGCGCGGGGTGCGCGAAATCACGCTGCTGGGCCAGAACGTCAACGCCTATCGCGCCGACGGCCGGGGCCTGGCGCGCCTGGTCCGCGATCTGGCGCGGATCGACGGGCTGGAGCGCATCCGCTACACCACCTCGCACCCCAATGACATGGAAGACGATCTGATCGCGGCGCATGGCGACGAGGCCAAGCTGATGCCCTTTCTGCATCTGCCGGTGCAGTCGGGGTCTGACCGCATCCTGAAGGCGATGAACCGCAGGCACAGCGTCGATCACTACCTGCGGCTGGTCGGGCGGATCAGGGCGGCGCGTCCCGACATCCTGCTGTCATCCGATTTCATCGTCGGCTTCCCCGGCGAGACCGATGCCGATTTCGAGGCCACTCTGGCGCTGATCCGGGCCGTTGGTTTCGGTGCCGCCTTCAGCTTCAGGTATTCGCCCCGTCCGGGCACCCCTGCTGCCGAAAGACCGGGGGTGGATGCCGCCACCGCCGACGCCCGCCTGCAGGTGCTGCAGGCGCTGATCACCGAGCAGCAGCGCGCGGCGCAGCAGGCCATGGTCGGCCGCGAGGTGGGGGTCCTTTACGAAAAGGCAGGAAGGATGCCCGGCCAGATGGTGGGCAAGTCCGACCATCTGCATGCGGTCCATGTCACCGACCCCGCCGGCACGCCGGGGGAACTGATCCGCGTGCGGATCGTGGACAGCGCGGCGAACTCGCTGGCGGGCCTGCGCCTGCCGGCGTGATGCTGCGCCCCGGCGCAAAATCGTCACAAACCCGTTTCCATTCCGCCGCAGACTGGTGCTGCCCGGCAGGATCCGCGTCATGACATGATGGTTTTTCGTGCAGTCACGCCCGATATTCGGCCCGGCCACGCCATTCTTCTTGCCATCACGTCAAACCGGCCGCACACTTTTTCTTGTAACCGCATCTGCAGAAGGCACCGCAGCTTCGCCAAATCCCCCCAGCCCCGTTTCAGGTCAACAGAAGGAGCCGCCCTTGGGCATCAGCGCGCTGAAACCCCCGTCCCGTTCGGAAGACGTTGTCGAAACGCTTCTGGAATTCCCCGACAATCGTCTTCTGATCGACCTCTGCGGCGAATTCGACCGCAACCTGGCCCAGATCGAACACCAGACCGGTGTGCATATCCTGCGGCGGGGCAACAGGCTGGCGGTGATCGGCGACAGGGACGCGCGGGATCAGGCGGCAGCCGTGCTGCGGTCACTTTACGCAAGGCTGGAAACGGGCAAGGGCGTGGTGGCGGGCGACATTGACGGCGCGCTGCGCATGGGCCGTCCGATGCGCGACGCCCCGCGCGACGATGAACAGATCGAGATGTTCAGCGGCGCGAAGTATGAGCTGCGCACGCGCCGCAAGTCGGTGCAGCCCCGGACCGAGGCGCAAAAGGCCTATGTGGCAAACCTGTTTGACCACGAACTGGCCTTCGGCATCGGCCCCGCCGGCACCGGCAAGACCTATCTTGCGGTCGCCGTGGGGGTCACCATGCTGATCGGCGGCCATGTCGACAGGATCATCCTGTCCCGCCCCGCGGTCGAGGCGGGCGAAAGGTTGGGCTTCTTGCCCGGCGACATGAAGGACAAGGTCGACCCCTACATGCAGCCGCTTTATGACGCGCTGAATGATTTCCTGCCGCAAAAGCAGGTGCAGAAGCTGATGGAGGAAAAGCGCATCGAGATTGCGCCCCTGGCCTTCATGCGCGGGCGCACCCTTTCGAATGCCTTTGTCGTGCTGGACGAGGCGCAGAATGCCACGACCATGCAGATGAAGATGTTCCTGACCCGCCTGGGCGAAGGCAGCCGCATGGTGGTGACCGGCGACCGCACCCAGATCGACCTGCCGCGCGGCACCGCCAGCGGCCTTGCCGATGCCGAACGGCTGATCAAGGGGGTGAAAGGCGTCAGCTTCAACTACTTCACCGCCAGGGATGTGGTGCGCCACCCGCTTGTCGCCCGCATCATCGAAGCCTATGAGCGCGACGATGGAGCCTCTGGTTGACACAGTCATGGAAGATCCGCGGTGGCAGGACAGCCTTCCGCGGCTGGCCGACTCTGCCGCCAGGGCCACCCTGGCGGAGCTTTCCCTTGATCCCGCCCGGTTTGAAATCGTGGTGATGGGCTGCGATGATGCCCGCATTGCAACGCTGAATGCCGAATTCCGCGGCAAGCCTGCTGCCACGAATGTGCTGTCCTGGCCAACCGAAAACCGGGCGGCGGATTCCCCCGGGGGGATGCCGACGCTTCCCCCGGGCCAGGCCGCCGGAACCAGGGAACTGGGCGACATCGCCATTTCCTATGACAGTTGCGCGCGCGAAGCGGCAGAGCAAGGCAAATCCCTGGACGATCACGTCACCCATCTGATCGTTCATGCCGTTCTGCATCTTCTGGGCTATGACCACGCCGACGATGCCGACGCAGCCCTGATGGAGGGCACCGAAATCAGGGTGCTTGCCAAACTCGGGGTGACGAACCCATATTGACACGCTCAACGTCCGGCAGCGCTGCGGGCGGGTTGATTCAGGAAAGGACACATGGGCAGTAGCAACGACGGGTCAGATGCCGCGCTTGGCGCCGAGGACGACCCGACCGAGAATGGCCAGCGCGGATTTCTCAGCCGCATCATCAGCGCCCTCAGTTCTTCCGAACCTGCACAGGACCCCAGGCAGGCCGATGCAGCGCCTGCAGCGCCCTCGGCGCCCGGGGTGCCGGGCATCGGCAACCTGCGACGCCTGCGTGTGGATGATGTCGCAATCCCCAAGGTCGAAATCACCGCTGTCCCCGTGGATATCGGCAGGGAAGAGCTTGTCGCGGTCTTCCGCAAACACGGGTTTTCGCGCCTTCCGGTCTATGAGGAAACCCTGGACAAGCCGCTGGGTCTGGTTCTGCTGAAGGACCTTGCGCTGCAATTCGGTTTTGGCCAGGGCAATGGCCGCTTCAACCTGCGCAAGATGCTGCGGCCGGTCCTTTTTGCCCCGCCGTCGATGCCGGTGGGGGTGCTGCTTCAGAAGATGCAGAAAGATCGGGTGCACATGGCCCTGGTGATCGACGAATACGGGGGCGTGGATGGTCTGGTCACCATCGAGGACCTGATCGAAACCGTCATCGGCGAGATCGAGGATGAACATGACGAGGCCGACGCGGCCCTGTGGATCATGGAGAAGCCCGGCGTCTATCTTGCCCATGCCCGCGCGCCCCTGGAAGAGATCGAGGCCGCCATCGGTCTGCGCCTGCGCACCGACGAGGATGATGAAGAGATCGACACCCTGGGCGGGCTGGTCTTTCTGCGCACGGGGCGCGTGCCTGCCCGGGGCGAAATCGTGCCGCATGAAAGCGGCGTGGCCTTTGAAGTGATCGACGCCGATCCGCGCCGCATCAAGCGGCTGCGCCTGCGTCTGCCGGGGGCGCAGGCCGCCCCCGCCGCCCTTCTGCCGCCTGCAAAGGACTGACCATGCGCTTGGGCTGGCCCGGCGGGGCCCAGGCGGGGCTTGCCTTTGGTCTTGGTGCCGTGGTCGCATCGGGGCAGGTCCCGCTGGGGTTCTGGTGGCTGGCACTGGCCGGACTGGCGGCGCTGACCGCGCTGCTGGCGCGCGCGCAAGGGGCCGCGGCTGCCGCCTGGCTGGGCCTGTTCGCGGGGGCCGGACATTTCATGCTGGCGCTCAGCTGGCTGGTCCAGCCCTTTCTGATCGATGCCGAAACCCATGCCTGGATGGCACCCTTTGCCGTGCTGTTCATGTCCTTCGGCCTGGCGCTGTTCTGGGCCGGTGCCGCCGCCCTGTCCTGGCAGGTGACGGGCTGGCGGCGTCCCCTGGCCCTGGCCCTGGCCCTGACGCTGGCAGAGTTCGCGCGCGGCCATGTCCTGACCGGTTTTCCCTGGGCGACGATCGGGCATATCTTCATCGGCACACCCATCGCGCAGCTTGCCGGTCTTGGGGGTGTGCTGGCGCTGACGCTTCTGGCCACGGGGGCCGCCGCCCTGCCGGTTGCCTTTGGCCGCCGGGGCCTTGCCATTGCTGCCGTGCTGATCGCCGCATCGGCGGGCGGCGGTTCCTGGCGGCTGGCCCAGCCTGATCCGCCTGCCCGGCCCCTGATGCTGCGCCTTGCCCAGCCGAATGCCGAACAGGGCGCGAAATGGGACCCTGTCCGTGCCCGCGCCCATTTCGACCGGCTGCTGGACTTCACGGCGGCGGCACCGCGCCCTGATCTGGTGATCTGGCCGGAGACCGCCGTGCCCTACATGCTGGACTATGCGCCCGAACTGGCCCCGATGATCGCGGCAGCGGCACAGGGCGTGCCGGTCGTGACCGGAATCCAAAGCACCGACGGCATGCGGTACTTCAACAGCCTGATCGTCATCGGACCCGATGCTCAGGTTACCGCGCGTTATGACAAGCATCATCTGGTGCCGTTCGGCGAATACATCCCCTTCGGCGATACGGCCTATGCCCTGTTCGGCATCTCTGCCTTTGCGGCCCGGCAGGGCCATGGCTATGCCGCCGGTCCGGGACCGGCGATTCTTGATCTTGGCCCCCGGATCGGCCGGGTCCTGCCGCTGATCTGCTACGAGGCGATCTTCCCGCAGGATGTGCGGGGTGCCCCCGGCCGGGCGGACTGGATCCTTCAGATCACCAATGATGCCTGGTTCGGCACCCTGACCGGCCCGTTCCAGCACCTGGCCCAGGCCCGTCTGCGCGCCATTGAACAGGGGCTGCCCCTGGTGCGGGTGGCCAACACCGGCGTCTCGGCGGTGATCGATGCCAAAGGGCGGGTTCTTGCCGCGATCCCGCTGGGCGAAGCCGCCTTTCTTGACAGGGCACTTCCGCCTGCGCTTGCGGCAACACCCTATGCGCGCTGGGGCGACGGGCCGGTTCTGGCGCTTCTGGCCGCCTTTGCCGCAACCCTGGCGGTCTGGAAAGGGCGCAAGCGGGCTTGACCTGCCGGTCGGGGGCCGTTACGCCCGCAGCATCGAACCGTCACAACGGCTTCCTGGCGTGGCGGGGATTTTCAACGGAGCGTTCCCCATGTCACGTCTGAACTACACCTTCACCTCCGAGTCCGTCTCGGAGGGCCATCCGGACAAGGTCTGTGACCGCATTTCGGATGCCGTCCTTGACGCCTTTCTTACCGAAGAGCCGACGGCACGCGTCGCCTGCGAAACCTTCGCCACCACCAACTGCGTGGTCGTGGGTGGCGAAGTAGGGCTGAGCGACAAGGCGAAACGGGCCGAACACTTGTCCCGCGTCGAAGACATCGTGCGCGGCTGCGTGCGCGACATCGGGTATGAACAGGAGATGTTCCATTGGAACACCCTGAAGGTGCAAAACCTGCTGCACCCCCAATCGGCCCATATCGCGCAGGGCGTTGACCGGGACGGGGCCGGGGATCAGGGCATCATGTTCGGTTATGCCTGCGATGAGACGCCCGAGCTGATGCCGGCACCCATCCAATATGCCCATGCCATCCTGCGCCGCCTGGCCGAGGTGCGCAAATCCGGTCAGGAACCCACCCTGCGCCCGGATGCCAAATCCCAGGTCTCGCTGCGGTACGAAGGCGGCACTCCGGTCGAGGTGACATCGATTGTCCTGTCGACCCAGCACGCCCATGAAAGCCAGACCAGCGCCGACATCCGCGCCATCGTGGAGCCTTATATCCGCGAGGTTCTGCCTTCGGGCTGGATCACCGGCAAAACCGAATGGTGGGTCAATCCGACGGGAACCTTCGTGATCGGCGGTCCGGACGGGGACGCGGGCCTGACGGGGCGCAAGATCATCGTCGATACCTATGGCGGTGCTGCCCCGCATGGCGGCGGGGCGTTTTCCGGCAAGGACCCGACCAAGGTCGACCGCTCTGCCGCCTATGCTGCCCGCTACCTGGCCAAGAACGTCGTTGCCGCAGGTCTGGCCCGGCGCTGCACCCTGCAGGTGAGCTATGCCATCGGTGTGGCCAGACCGCTGTCGATCTATGTCGATGCCCACGGCACGGGCCTGGTGCCCGATGATCAGATCGAGCGGGCCGTGGCCGAGGTGATGGACCTGACCCCGCGCGGCATCCGCACGCATCTGGGCCTGAACCTCCCGATCTATGCCCGTACCGCAGCCTATGGTCACTTCGGGCGCCCGCCCGAGGCGGATGGCGGCTTCAGCTGGGAAAAGACAGACCTGACCGAGGCGTTGAAGCGCGCTGTGTGACCGAAGTAGGCACGCCTGTTCCATCTTCTGTTCGGAAATATCCTCGGGGGGTGCGGGGGGCAGACAGCCCCCCGCCCTTGTGCTTGACGCTCTGCACTGCCCCCGCTACTGCGCCCCGATCCAAAGCAGGGCACAGCATGACGGACCCAACCCTCCCCCGGCCGGAATGGCGCAATTTCTACGGCCGCCGCTTCGGCAAGACCCTGCGTCCCAGCCAGAAGACCTATCTGGCGGAAGACCTTGGCACGCTGCGGCCTGACGGTATCCCGGTTCAGGAAAACCCGCACCGCATCCCGCTGGATCTGGCGCGGGTCTTTGGCGACGACCGGCCCGTCTGGCTGGAAATCGGCTTTGGCGGCGGCGAGCATATGGTGCATATGGCCGCGACCTATCCCGGGATCGGCCTGATCGGCTGCGAACCCTTCATCAATGGCGTGGCCATGCTGCTGGGCAGGATCCGCGCCGCAGGTGTCACCAACCTTGCCATTCATCCCGGCGATGTGCGCGACCTGTTCGACGTGCTGCCGGAAGGTTCGGTCGCAAAAGCCTTTCTCAACTACCCCGATCCCTGGCCCAAGCGCCGCCACCACCGCCGCCGCTTTGTCACCCAAGATCATCTGGTGCCGCTGGCCCGTGCGCTGCGCCCGGGGGCCGAGTTCCGCATTGCCAGCGACATTCCCGATTACATCCGCCAGGCCCGGGCCGAAGTGCCCGGGGCCGGGTTCCGCCTTGTCCGGGACGGCCCCGTACCCTGGGACGACTGGCAGTCCACCCGTTACGAGGTCAAGGCCCTGCGCGAAGGCCGCACGCCGCATTACCTGACCTTTCTGCGCAGGTGACACCGGCCCCCCGGGGAAACTTGTTCCTGGAAATCCGCCAAAGGCAGGCAAAGGCTTTGCTCCGCCCCGTGGACCCGGCCCGCTGCCTGCGCTATCAGGCCCCGACCAGAAAAGGACACCGCATATGTCAGGCCACGGCACCGCCCAACCGATGACCGCCCGCAAGTCCGGCCCGCTGACGGGCCGCGCCGAAGTGCCGGGCGACAAGTCGATCAGTCACCGCGCGCTGATCTTTGGCGCGATGGCCTTGGGTGAAACCCGGATCACCGGCCTGCTGGAAGGCCAGGATGTGCTGGATACGGCCCGGGCGATGCGCGCCTTCGGGGCCGAAGTGACGCGCCATGGCGCAGGCGCGTGGAGCGTGCATGGCGTGGGGGTGGGCGGATTTGGCGAACCGGCGGATGTGATCGACTGCGGCAATTCCGGCACCGGCGTGCGGCTGATCATGGGCTGCATGGCCACCACGGCCATGACCGCGACCTTTACAGGCGATGCTTCGCTGCGCAAGCGCCCGATGGGCCGCGTGACCGATCCGCTGTCGCTGTTCGGGGCGCGCGCCTATGGCCGCAGCGGCGGGCGGCTGCCGATGACAGTGGTGGGGGCCGCGTCGCCGGTGCCGGTGCGCTATGCCACGCCTGTGGCGTCGGCCCAGGTGAAATCTGCCGTGCTGCTGGCGGGGTTGAATGCACCGGGTGAAACCGTGGTGATCGAACGCGAGGCGACGCGCGACCATTCCGAACGCATGCTTGCGGGCTTTGGCGCGCGCGTGCATGTGGAAAAGACCCCCCAAGGCAACGTCATCACCCTGACCGGACAGCCAGAGCTGCGCCCGCAGACGGTCGCGGTGCCGCGCGATCCGTCTTCGGCCGCTTTTCCGGTCTGTGCCGCGCTGGTGGTCGCAGGGTCCGACATCTTCGTGCCCGGCGTCAGCCAGAACCTGACGCGCAACGGCCTGTACCTGACGCTGGTGGACATGGGCGCGGACATCGTGTTCGAAAACCCGCGCGAAGAGGGCGGCGAACCGGTGGCCGACCTGCGGGTGCGCTTCGGCCCGCTGCGGGGCATCGAGGTGCCGCCCGAACGCGCGCCGTCGATGATCGACGAATATCCCATCCTGTCGGTCGTCGCCGCCTTTGCCGAAGGGACGACCGTGATGCGGGGCGTCAGGGAACTGCGGGTCAAGGAATCCGACCGGATCGATGCCATGGCGCGCGGGCTGGAAGCCTGCGGCGTGCGCGTGGAGGAAGACGAGGATACGCTGATCGTTCACGGCATGGGTCCGGGCGGCGTGCCCGGCGGGGCGACCGCCAGGACCCATCTTGACCACCGCATCGCGATGAGCTTCCTGATCCTGGGCATGGCATCGAAACAGCCGGTTTCCGTCGATGATGCATCGCCAATCAATACCAGCTTTCCGGTCTTCACCCCGCTGATGACCCGCCTTGGGGCCCATCTTGAACCGGCGCAGTGACCTTTGGCTGACGCGAAGCGGTGTCGCGCCTGCCTGACGGCGCCCCTGCAAATGCTGCGCGCCGTCCCCGTCAGCACGCGCGGTGATGCCCGGGCGATCCTGTGCTTCATGCCTTCTGCCGTTCGGATATCACGCTTCACCGTGTATCCGGGCCTGTTACCGGCAAGTCGCGGTGTCGGCCCCGGTCAGCAACATACCCATGCCCGCAACAAAGGCTGGCCCATGCCTTTGCCCGAGCTGTCACCCATAGGGGGCCGTACTGCCTGACGCACCCGGGCCCTCAGGCCCCTGTGATCGATACGGTCCGGTTCTTGGCCGGACCTTCCAGCATCTCCAGAAGCGCAGCCGCGACGGCCGCACGCGGTATCTTGCGAAGGACACTGGTTTCGGGCCCGGCCTCCGACCAATCCTGTCCGGCTTCGTCGTTCAGGGCCGTCGGGCGCAGGATCGTCCAATCGAGCCCGGATGCCCGCAAGAGAGCTTCCGCTGCCGTGTGGTCCCGGTATCCGATCCGGATATTCGAAGTTGCGATAAGCGCCCTTATCCAGAAGGGAAGCTTGTTCCACTGGTCTCCTGCTCCGAAGCTGCTCATGTAAACGATCCGTTTCGGAGCATCAGGATGCCGCATCGCATCGATCAGCGCCGCCACGGTCCGGGAGCAGATGTCGGGCGGCGAAACCAGCGGCGCCCAGGGTGACCGGGTCTTTCGATTGATCCCCATCGTCACGATGATGCTGTCTGTCCCCGCCACAGCACGCAGCAGTTCAGGTGCTGACCCGAAATCCGACACCTCGATTATGGAGTCGGCGGCCGTTCCAAGCCGGGCCGCGTCACGAACGACAGCAAGTGTGGACATGCCACGAAGCTTTGCCAACCGAAGCACCTGCTGACCCGTCAACCCGCTTGCCCCGACGACAGCGATCCTCATGAGCGGCCTCTCCCTGCATATTGCGGCGCCAGAACAAGATCGAACTGCGCGCGATCAACACCTTCGCCCCTGCTCAGGATGACAGCCATCCGGTCTTGCAGACCCGGATCGGAAACCCGCTGGAAAAAGCTGTCGATGCTGTTGCGCGGTTCATCGGCGAACCACATCTCCGTGGTGAACGCCTCGGCCCCTGCGACCTTCACCAGAACATGAATATGCGCGGTCCGGCGAATCAAACCCAGATAACGGTCATAACCGTTGGGACGAATGGTTTTGAAGCTGTAGCGCCCTTCGCCATCCGTTTCGGTCATGCCGAAGCCGGCAAAGTCCGGATCAGACGCTCCCCCGTCTTCGACAAGGTAGATATTCCTGGCGTTGACCGACCAGATCTCAACGACAGCGCCGGCGAGAGGCCTCCCCGTCACATCCATCACGCGGCCCGAAATCAGAATGTGCCTGCCTTCGGCGCGCCCTTCTGGCCGGGTGCGGGTCAGGTCGTTTGTCAAGGGCTCGGGAAGTGTGGTTCTTGCGGGAAGAAACGGAAGGCCGGACGGATCGCGCGGATAGAATGGGCCGGCGGTCAGGAAAGGGGTTGGGGCCAATGTGTCGGATGCCGACAGCCTGCCGGGCAGCAATGGAGCCGTCACGGCGGCCAGGATGTTCTTCAAAAGGGTGCGTCGACTGTTCAAGGTAAGCTCCTTCTCGAGGACACTCTTGAATATGTCGTATGATCGATGCTGTTTTGTCCAAATTCCTTATCCTGGAGTCTCGCATGTCTGGACCGGACGCGATCCTAAGCGCTCTCGACTTCGAGGGCTGGTTCTTTTGCGAAAGTCGGCTGACCGCCCCCTGGGGGCTGGCTCTGCCCGGAGGACGACTCGCGGCGGTGCATGCCGTGCTGGAAGGGCGCTGCCGGATTGACCTGCCCGGCAGTGGGGAGGCGCGTGATCTTCAAGCAGGCGATGTCGCGTTTCTGCCTCTTGATCCGCCACATGCCTTGCGGTCCGGTCCGGATGTGAAAGCCATTCCGGTGGCCGATATTCCCGGCCTGGATCGGCGTGACCGACAGATGGTCCGCCTCAACCACGGCGGCGGCGGAGATCGTGTGATGCTCCTGACGGCCAGCTTCAGCACGACGGGGTCACTGGCGCCGGTCGCGCTATCCGGAATCGATCCGCTGATTGTCATTCCCGCCGGAAATCATGCCAGACTGGGCCTGCTGCTGGACCTGTGCCGGACCGAACATCATGGGCCGGGCTTCGGTCAATCGGCGGTCCTGCGCCGGCTGGGCGAAACGCTGTTCATCGTGATGCTGCAAATCCTCGCCGATGACGCCTCGTCCGGGACCGGTTGGCTGTCCGCCATCAACGACCCCCGATTTGGGCGCGTCCTGGAAGCCGTTCATTCCCGCCCCGGTCATGCCTGGGACCTGAATCATCTGGCGGAAATCGCAGGCATGTCGAGATCAGCCTTTGCCCAGGGGTTTCGGCACCGGCTGGGGATGACACCCATGAACTATCTGACGATGCTGCGCATCGACAAGGCGGCCGCAAACCTTGCAAAGAATCGGCTGCCAATCTCCCGGATCGCCCGGCACTGCGGCTACAGCTCCGTGCCCTCTTTCACGCGCGCTTTTGTCAAGGCCCGCAAGATGACGCCGTCGCAATTCAGGAACCAGGCGCAATCAGCACGGGCTGAGTGACCGCAGTCGGCCGGATGATCGACCTTTTGCCTGGCGCCAAGGATGCATCTGGCGATTTTCGCGATGGCCGCGCCCGGGCAGGCGGCGGCCATCGGCATGGGCTGTGGGCTTTGCCTTGCGTTGAGGGCGCGGCCCAAGGGGTCCACCTTTGGGCTGTTCGGGTGGGGCAGGGCGGGCAGGAACCAAACCGCAGCGTCGGTCGGCAACATGTCCACCGGGCCCATCCGGGCCACAACAGCGCGCACGGCGGACCCCGATCACCGGCGCACGTTTGCTTGCCGCTTCCGTTCCGTCCGGGTCAGAGCCTGTCAATCATCTCCGGCACCAGGGTGAACAGATCGCCCACCAGACCGTAGTCGGCCACCTGGAAGATCGGGGCCTCTTCGTCCTTGTTGATCGCGACGATCACCTTGCTGTCCTTCATGCCCGCCAGATGCTGGATCGCGCCGGAGATGCCTACGGCGATATACAGCTGCGGGGCAACGACCTTGCCGGTCTGCCCCACCTGCCAGTCATTCGGGGCATAGCCGCTGTCCACGGCTGCACGGCTTGCACCCACGGCGGCATTCAGCTTATCGGCCAGTTTTTCGATCAGCGCGAAGTTGTCTTCGGATCCCACGCCGCGCCCGCCCGATACCACGATCCCGGCCGAGGTCAGTTCCGGGCGGTCACTTGTGGCGACCCTGTCTTCGACCCAGGCCGACAGGCCGGCGTTTCCGGCGGCAGCAACGGCTTCGACGGGGGCGGCACCGCCCTTGCCGGCCGCGTCGAATCCGGCGGTGCGGATGGTGGCAACCTTCTTTGCGTCCGATGATCTTACCGTCTGGATCGCATTGCCCGCATAGATCGGGCGTTCAAAGGTATCGGCGTCGATCACCGCCGTCACATCGGAAATCACCATCACATCCAGCATCGCGGCAACACGCGGCATCACGTTCTTGGCCGCCGTTGTGGCCGGTGCCAGGATATGGCTGTAGCCGCCCGACAGGCCCTTGATCAGGTCCGCCAGAGGTTCGGCCAGCCCGCGCCCATAGGCGGCATCATCCGCCGTCAGCACCTTGGACAGGCCGGCAAACTGCGCGGCCTGCGCGGCCGCCGCCGCCACGCCGTCACCGGCGACCAGCAGATGCACCTCGCCGAGTGGCTTTGCCGCCGTCAGCGCCTTGGCGGTGCTGTCTGCGCCCAGCGCGCCGCCGGTCACTTCGGCAATCAGAAGAACGGCCATCAGATCACCCCCGCTTCGTCCTTGAGTTTTGCTATGAGTTCAGCCACGTTCGCCACCTTGACGCCGGCCTTGCGGCCCTGCGGTTCCACCGTCTTCAGAACGGTCAGGCGCGGGGTCACATCCACGCCGTAATCGGCAGGCGTCTTTTCCTCCAGCGGCTTCTTCTTGGCCTTCATGATATTGGGCAGGCTGGCATAGCGCGGCTCGTTCAGGCGCAGATCGACGGTGACGATGGTCGGCATCTTCACCCGGATCGTTTGCAGACCGCCGTCCACCTCGCGCGTCACCACGGCATGGTCGCCTTCGACCGCCAGTTCGCTGGCGAATGTCGCCTGGCTCCAGCCCAGCAGGGCCGACAGCATCTGGCCCGTGGCGTTCATGTCATTGTCGATGGCCTGCTTGCCGCAAATCACCAGGCCGGGGGCCTCTTGCCGCACCACGGCGGCCAGCAGCCTGGCCACGGCCAGCGGTTCGATATCCTGCTGCACGTCTGCGGTGGCTTCGATCAGAATGGCGCGATCCGCGCCCATCGCCAGCGCGGTGCGCAGCGTTTCCTGGCATTGCCGGACGCCGATGGAAACGACGATAATCTCGTCGGCCAGCCCCTTTTCCTTCAGGCGGATCGCCTCTTCGACGGCAATCTCGTCAAAGGGGTTCATCGACATTTTCACATTGGCCAGATCAACCCCGGACCCGTCCGCCTTGACGCGGACCTTCACGTTGTAGTCGATCACCCGTTTGACCGGCACCAAGATCTTCATCGGCGGAACACTCCCGTATCTTGCACCCCGCAGGGGTGCGAAAGCTCTTGGCCCCGTTGTTAGCCGCTTCGCCCCGGCGAAAACAGGCCAAAATCGACGCAGAACGACGCCCGGACGTCGCGTCTATACGTCGCGGGTCAGGCCGGGCACCCACAGCACGTCGGCCTTGCCATCGTCATTGGCGATCCGGCCCGCCACGAAGAACCAGTCGGACAGGCGGTTCAGGTATTTCACCGCCTCGGCGTTGATGGCTTCCATGGTGGCAAGTTCCACCGTCAGGCGTTCGGCGCGGCGGCTGACGGTGCGGCACAGGTGCAGATGCGCAGCCAGGGCCGAACCGCCCGGCAGAATGAAGCTGCGCAGCGGCTGCAACCGGGCGTTCATCGCGTCGATCTCGGTTTCCAGACGCAGCACCTGGCGTTCCAGGATGCGCAGCGGGACATAGCCGGCCTCGTGGTCGCGCTCCATGTCGGGGCGGCAAAGGTCGGCCCCCAGATCGAACAGGTCGTTCTGGATCCGCGCCAGTGCCGCATCGATTTCGCCGGTCGAATGCTGCCGGGCCATGCCGACGGTGGCATTGGTTTCATCGACCGTGCCATAGGCGTTCACCCGGATCGAATGCTTTGCCACCCGGGCCCCGTTGCCAAGCGCGGTTTCCCCGGCATCGCCGGTCTTGGTGTAGATCTTTGACAGGACCACCATGTCTTCCCCCGGCCTTACTGACCCATGTATCTGCGCAGGGCCACATACAGCAGGATCAGCGCAATCGCGGCGGCCTGCGCGTAAATGCGGTAGCGCATGATCCGGTTGGCGTGCTTGCGGTTGAAGTCGCCGCCCCGGGCGAAACCGCCGATCCCGATCATCAGGATGACCAGAACGCCAAGCACGGCAATGGCGGCAACGATGAAAAGCGGGTCATCCAGCATGATCTTTGTCCTGTTCCCTGTGCGGATCATGTAGCGGGGGCTGTCCGAAAGGCGAAGGGGAATCGCGACTCAGCCGCGCGATAGAATCCAGTCCAGCGCCACCGTGGGCAGGATGCGCCGCGCGATGTTCATCAGGTAGGTGGGTGTGGTCACAAAATACCGCGCGGCCGGACGCCGGTCTTCCAGGGCGCGGATCAGCTTTTGCGTGACCGCAGAGGCGGGCAGTTCAAACCGGTCCGGGCCGCGGTCTTCGTACAGGCGGCGTACCAGCGTTCTGCGGTACTGTGCGGCACGGGGCGAGTCCTGCCAGTTGATCCAGCGTTCGAAATGCGCAACGGCATTCTGGCGGATGCGCGAGGTGATCGGCCCCGGCTCGATCAGGATCAGCCGCACGCCGGTGCCGCGCATCTCGACCCGCAGCACATCTGTCAGCCCTTCCAGCGCGAATTTCGTCGCCACATAGGCCCCGCGCCAGGGCGCGCCCACAAGACCCAGAACAGAAGAGCAATTGATGATCCTGCCGCCATCCGGCTGGGCGCGCATGACCGGAATGATCTGCCGCGTCAGCTCGTGATAGCCAAAAAGGTTGACCTCGAAGATCGCCCGCAAGGCTTCGGTCGGAAGGTCTTCGACGGCACCCGGGCAGGCGAAGGCCCCGTTGTTGAAGACGGCATCCAGGGTGCCGCCCGTGCGCCGCAGGGCCGTTTGAACCGCCAGCGTGATGCTGGCCGGGTCGGCGTAATCAAGCGCAAAGCTTTCCAGCCCTTCGGCCTGCAGCCGGTCGCAATCCGCCTGCTGACGGCATGTTGCAAAGACGCGCCATCCCCGCGCCTTTAACCCGCGCGCCGCATCCAGACCGATTCCGGACGAACAGCCGGTGATCAGAATTGATTTCGCCGTCATGCCTGCCCCCAAGTGCCCCTTCCCCGCTCTTAGGGGGCGGGGCCGGGGCTGGCAAACGGCTTTCAGTTCACAGGGGTGAAAATCCCGTCCCGTGGCAGATCGCCCAGGAAGCGGCTTGCGACATACCCCTCCAGCCCGTCGCCCTGAAGCCGGACCTTTGACCAGCCCGGCGTGTCGGATCGCAGCACCTGCACCGCGTCACCGCGATCAAGCCTGGTCAGAGAGTCGGTCCTGACGGATGGGCCCGCCCGGACGTTCACGGTGTCGGCCAGCACATACTGCATCTGCGGGGCGGTATCGGCGTTGGCCGCTGGCGGCGCAGGGGGCTGCCCGGCCGGATCGCCCCGGTCTGCCGTCTGTGCCGGGGGCAGGGCAAGCGTCAGGCCCGGCGCTGTTTGCGCATCTTCGGGCGCGGAACCGGCGGTTGCGAAAGCGGCAGAAACCGCAGGGCTGCCCGCAGGTTCGGGCTGGGGGCGTGCCTGCGGCACGGCGCGCGCCGGGGCCGGATCGGTGCCCGGCGACCAGGGCCGGGGGCCTTGCCCGGCTGCCGCCAGAGGGGCCGGTTGCGGCGTGACCGGCCCGGGGTCTTTGTAATGAAGCGGGGTATACTTGCCGGCAAGACCGTCGCGAAGGGGCGCATCCCTGCGCCCGCCCAGCGTCAGAAACGTCGCCACGATCAGAAGGCACAAGAGGAAGACGAGCTTGAACATGGGTCCGATTCCGCAACAAGGGTGAAGCTTATCACGGCGCATCCGGCGTGCCTCGCAAAATCGGCAATCCGCCTGCGGCGGTTGCGTCTGGACCGTGCCCGCGCGGGGCGCTACACCGCAGCCATGTCCGAACCGTCTGACGATCCTGGGATCGAGCCTGTGCTGGTTTCTGAAACGCTGCGCCGCGCGATCGGCGAGCGCTATCTGACCTATGCGCTGTCCACCATCATGCACCGCGCCCTGCCCGACGCGCGCGACGGGCTGAAGCCGGTCCATCGCCGGATCCTGTTCGCGATGCGTGAGCTGCGCCTGTCGCCCACGGGGGGCTTTCGCAAATCCGCCAAGATTTCCGGCGATGTGATGGGCAATTATCACCCGCATGGCGACATGGCGATCTATGACGCGATGGCGCGTCTCGCCCAGGATTTCAACCTTCGCTACCCCCTGGTCGACGGGCAGGGGAACTTCGGCAATATCGACGGCGACAATCCCGCCGCCAGCCGCTACACCGAGGCGCGCCTGACCCCGCTGTCGGAACTGCTGATGGAAGGGCTGGCCGAGAACGCGGTGGATTTCCGCCCGAATTATGACGGTACCCTGCAAGAGCCTGTCGTCATGCCCGCCGCCTTTCCCAACCTGCTGGCGAATGGATCATCCGGCATCGCCGTGGGCATGGCCACCAATATTCCGCCCCATAACCTGCATGAGCTGATCGACGCCTGCCAGCTGATGCTGCGCGAACCCGACTGCACCGACGAGGCCATCGTGGCGCTGGTGCCAGGCCCCGATTTCCCCACCGGCGGGACCATTGTGGAACCGCGCGGCGCGATCCTTGACGCCTATCGCAGCGGGCGCGGTGCCTTCCGGCTGCGCGCGAAATGGGCCACCGAGGATCTGGGCCGGGGCACCTGGCAGATCGTGGTCACCGAAATTCCCTATCAGGTGCAGAAATCCAAGCTGATCGAACGGCTGGCCGAACTGATCCAGACCAGAAAGGTGATGGCGCTGGCCGATGTGCGCGACGAATCGGCGGAAGACCTGCGCATCGTGCTGGAACCGCGTGCCCGCACCGTGGACCCCGACATGCTGATGGGCATGCTGTTTCGCAATTCCGATCTGGAGATCCGCTTTTCGCTGAACATGAACGTGCTGATCGACGGGCGCGTGCCGCGCGTCTGTTCGCTGAAAGAGGTCCTGCGCGCCTTTCTGGATCACCGCCGCGACGTGCTGCGGCGGCGCAGCCGGCACCGGCTGGAAAAGATCGATGCAAGGCTGGAGATACTGGAAGGCTTCATCATTGCCTTTCTGAACCTGGACCGGGTGATCGACATCATCCGCTATGATGCCGATCCCAAACGCGCGCTTATTGCCGAAAGCTGGGGCGTGGCGCATCCGCGCGCCCTGTCCGAGAAGGACTATGTCCCACCCCCGGCGCGCGGCGAAGACGCCGAAGGCGAACTGACCGAGGCGCAGGCCGAAGCCATCCTGAACATGCGCCTGCGGTCGCTGCGCAAGCTGGAAGAGATCGAACTGCGCCAGGAATATGACGCCCTGCTCAAGGAACGGGCCGGGCTGGATGATCTGCTTGGCTCTGACCGCCTGCAGTGGCAACGGATCGGGCAAGAGCTTGGCACCGTTCAGACGCTGTTCGGCAAATCCACTCCGGCTGGAGCGCGCCGCACCCGGTTTGCCGAGGCAGGCGACGTGGAAGATGTGCCGATCGAGGCGATGATCGAACGCGAGCCGATCACCGTCATCTGTTCAAAGATGGGCTGGATCCGGTCGATGAAGGGGCATGTTCCGCTGGAGTCCGAGGTCAAGTTCAAGGATGGCGACGGGGGCCGGTTCCTGTTTCATGCCGAAACCACCGACAAGATCCTGCTCGTTGGTTCGAACGGGCGCTTCTACACCCTTCTGGGCGCAAACCTTCCCGGCGGCCGCGGCATGGGAGAGCCGGTGCGCCTGATGGTCGATCTTCCGACCGAGGCCGAGATCGTGCAGCTGATGGTCTGGCGTGCGGGCGAAAAGCTGCTTCTGGCCTCCAGCGCCGGGGATGGTTTCATCGTGCCCTCGGAAGAGGTGATGGCCCAGACGCGGGCCGGCAAGGCGGTGATGAACCTGTCGGACGAGGCCCGCCTCGTGGCCTGCCGCCCGGTACAGGGCGATCATGTTGCCGTCATATCGAAAAACCGCAAGCTGCTGGTGTTCCCCGTGACGGAACTGCCGGAAATGGCCCGCGGGAAAGGCGTGCGGCTGCAGAAATACCTGTCGCTGCGCGGCAAGCAGGGCGTGCTGGAACTGGATGGCGGCCTGTCGGACATCACCACCTTCCGTCTGGCCGAGGGTCTGTGCTGGTCGATGCCCAATGGCCAGACCCGGCGCGAAACCGGCATTTCCGAATGGGTCGCGCGGCGTGCGGGCATGGGCAAGGCCCCGCCCCACGGTTTTCCGCGCGACAACCGCTTCACCTGACGGGTCAGGACCGCGCAGCGCAGCACGGCGGGCCGGGTGTGAAGGGCGTTCACGATGGGGCCCGTGCCCTTTGCAGGGCCGAGGAAATGGCGCGCAGGTGCCGCGCAGCGGTGTTGTCGGGCTGGACCGGGTGTGATGGCAAGGGTGATGCCCTTGGGCGGGCCAGGCTGCATTCCGCTGCGGGGTGGGGGCGTGTTCTGTTCCCCGAGGTAGCGCGGCGACCGGGGCAGCAGACCGCCAAACCCTGTATCCTTGGCGGGCCGCCCGCCCCGGCGCGCGGCCCGGCAGGCTGGCGGACCCCCTTGCGATTGCGACGCGATCAGTCGCCTTTGCCGAATATCCGGGTACGCCCTTGCGTCCGGCTGGTTTTCCCGTCGGGCGGTGGCACGCCGCCGGACCGGTCACCGACGCTGCGGCCGAAGCGCGCCTTGACCATCCCTGGCAGAGGGGTGCCAGGGCACTTGCCGCCGTGCAAGCACGGGCGTTGCGCCGGTCTGTCCGGCACGCTATCTCGACACATGGGTCTTGAAGGGTCACTTGAATGAGCTTTGCGCGTGTCTTGAGGCTGGCCGGTACCGTTTGTGCCGTGATCCTGGTGGCAGGTTGTGGGGCGCAGGATCTGGATGAACCGCCTGTCGATCTGGGTCCCTTCCGTCTGGGCCTGAACGTTGTCGTGGCCGACAACATGCAGAAGGTGCCGATCTCGCGCGAGGCGACGGTGGAGGAATGGGAAACCGGCCTGAAGAAGGCGGTCGCGAACCGGTTCGGCCCGAGCCGGTATGACGGCGACAGGTATTACAACATCGGCATCAATATCGACGGCTATGCGCTGGCCCCGCCGGGCATCCCCGTTGTTGCCGCGCCGAAGTCGGTCGTCGTGGTCAGCGCCAACATCTGGGACGATGCCAACCAGCAGCGGCTGAACCCCGAAGCCCGCCAGTTCACGATGTTTGAAAGCCTGTCGGGCGAAAGCGTGATCGGCACCGGTCTGACCAGCACCAAGACCCAGCAGATCGACGCGCTGTCCTACAATGTCGCCAAGGCGCTGGAGGGCTGGTTCCTGGACAATCCGCAGTGGTTCGACCCCGCCGGAGCCATTCCCGGCGATGCCCCCGATCTGTCGACACCGCCCCCGCAGCCGCGTGTGGTGTCGGGCGCACCGGCAGGGGCGGCACCTGTGGCAATCTCCTCCGCGCCGCTGGATGCGCCGGAACCCGCCGCGCCGCTATTGCGCCCCCTGCCGCGCCCGCCCGGACTTGCCCGGACAAGTGAGTGACCCGCGCGCGGGTGCTTGATTTCCCCGATTCCAATCGATAAGTGCGGCGCTGCCCCGCAGGGTGCAGCCGTTCGCACCGTCAGGACCCGACATTGAGGAGGCCATCATGGCAAAGGCAAAGTTTGAACGCACCAAACCGCATGTGAACATTGGCACGATCGGCCATGTTGACCACGGCAAGACCACCTTGACGGC
>JADCEF010000004.1 GCA_020250445.1 Rhodobacter sp. | reverse complement strand
GCGAGAAGCGCCCGCCGGGGGCGGGGCGGGCGCTGGCCGGGGGCTTTGGGCCCCCGGCCGGTCCTGATCCCGGCGTGGTGCTGTGGCAGGGGCGATGGACCCTGCCATTGAAGCGGGGTGGGGCTGTCGTCAGTGCGGGCGGGAACAGGAAACGCACCGCGTTTCCTCCGCCCGCGCGCGACGGTGCCTTGCAGACCGGTCGGTCAGGGAGAAACAGAGGCCAGCGCCCGACCCGGCGGGCGAGAAGCGCCCGCCGGGGGCGGGGCGGGCGCTGGCCGGGGGCTTTAGGCCCCCGGCCGGCCCTGATCCCGGCACGGCGCTATGGCAGGGGCGATGGCCACTACCAGGCGGCGCAGGCGCAAGAATCTCCCGCTTTTCCGTCATCAGGCTCATGCGAGCGGCACTTTTCAGTACCCTGCTTGCGGCATACCAGAAGTTCCTGGTTTCCTGGCGGACCCGGAGCGATTCGAACGCCCGGCCCTCAGATTCGTAGTCTGATGCTCTATCCAGCTGAGCTACGGGTCCGCTGATCCGCGATGTAGCCCCGCCCCCGGACCATTGCAAGGGCGAAAACACGGCTTACTGCAGGTCTATGGGGCCGACTGTTTTCGGCAGCCGGATCACGAACTCGGTGCCGCCCTCACCGCTGCGCAAAAGCTCCAGCCGCCCCCCATGGCCGCGCACCAGCTCGGCCGAGATCGCCAGACCAAGGCCGGAACCGCCCTTGCGCGCCCCGCCCTGAAAGGCGGTGAACAGGTGTTCGCGCGCCCTGGCGGGCAGGCCGGGGCCGGTATCGCCCACCTTGATCCACCAGTCGCTGTCATCTTCACCGCCGCTGATCGTGATCGTACCCTCTGCGCCGGTGGCCTCGATCGCCTGGCGGGCATTGCGCAGCAGGTTCGACAGCACGCGGTACAGCTGCTCGCGGTCGCCGCGCACCATCATTCCGGGGGTGATGTCGATCAGGCAGGCAACCGGGCCACCGGGACCCAGACCTTCCCCTTCGGCCACCTCATCGGCCAGACGGCGCAGCGGAAAGCGCGACAGTTGCGGCGGCGGCTCTTCGGCCCTGCCGAAGGTCAGCGTCGATTCGCACAAGGCAACCGCGCGGCGGATCGACGCCTCCAGCTTGGGCGCGGCACGGGCGACCACGGGGTCTGCACTGCCCTCCATCCGGTCGGCGAACAGCTGGGCCGTGGTCAGAAGGTTGCGCAGATCATGGCTGATCTTGGCAACCGCACCGCCAAGCTGGGCAAGCCGCTCTTTCTGGCGCAGGGCGGCGGTCAGTTGCGTTTGCAGGCCGTAAAGGGCATCTTCCGCCTCGCGCAGTTCCGCGACGCGTGCGGTGGGGGTGATGATGCGGCGGGCATCCTCGGGCGCATCCGCATAGGCGGTCATGTGGTTGACCACGCGGCGGATCGGCACGACCAGCAACCGGCGCACTGCCAGAAACAGCAAGGCAGCCGTCACGGCCGAAATCAGTGCCGATAGGATCAGGATACGCCAACCATATTCCAGCAGCGCGCTGCGCAGGGGGGCGGTTTCGGTGGTGATCTCGATCAGCAGACCCGCCTGCTGCACGGGGTTGCCGATCACACGGATCACACGGTTCTGCGGATCAAGAATCTGGGCGATGGCATCGCGGATCAGCCGCCAGGACCCCTGCAGGCGCAGATCATACGTCGCGTAGACCGGTTCGGGGATAGGCGAAGACAGCACAAGTTGCCGCACCTCGTCGCGGCGAAGCACCACGTTGAAGACACCCGCGTTCGCCAGCAACTCTTTTTCCAGTTCGGCGCTGATCATTTCATCGGTGGCCAGGGTCGCAAGCGAGGCGATCTGCGCCCGTTCCAGCTTCAAAAGCAGGTAGTCCGCCCTGAACCGCGCCACAGAGGGCACAAAGATCAGAACCTCGGCCAGCATGACGAAAGCCACCGTCAGCAACAGGAAACGCCCTGACAGCGTGTTCAGCACGGACCGATTCCTGATCTTTGCCGTCTTGTCCATCTTCTGTTCAATAACATCCCCGGGAGGTGACAAGCGATCAGAAACCCTTCGGTGCAGGGTTTCCGCCAAGAACGCCCGGCCCGTGGCCGGGCCGGACCGGGCCGGGGCGGAGACGGCCCCCCCGGGCGCGGTCGGCCCGGCCGCGCGTCAGGGCAGCCATCGCTGTACCAGCCGCACCACCCGCTTGACCACAGGGTTATCAAACAGACGCGGCGAGAAATAGGCCCCTGCGGCCCTTTTCGACACTTCGCCCAGCGTCGGATAGGGCATAACCATGCCCGCCAGCGATCCCATCTTCAGCCGGGCCGACAAGGCCAGCGCCCAGAGGCCGATCAGTTCGCCGCCCTGGGCACCGACGATGCCAACACCGACCGGGCGGCCCCTGACGACCATGACCTTGATCAGCCCCCGGGTCCGGCCCTCGGCCTGCGCCCGGTCATTGTCGTGAAAGGGCCAGCGCAGCACCGTCAGCCGGTCCCCGTGGCGCGCCCGCGCCTCGGCCTCGGTCAGGCCGACCTGCGCCAGTTCCGGATCGGTATAGGTGGCGCGGGGAATATGGGTCATCCTCGCCCGTGCGGGCAGCGCGAACAGCATCTGCCGGATGACCACCCCGGCATGATAGCCCGCCAGGTGTGTGAACTGCGCGCCGCCCGCCGCATCGCCCACCGCATAGACGCGCCGGTTGGAAGACCGCAGGCCGGCATCAACGCTGACGCCCCGGTCGTTGCAGCTTACACCGGCGGCATCCAGCCCCAGCCCGTCCAGGGCCGCCTTGCGCCCGGCGGCAATCAGAAGATGGGACCCGGCCAGCGTCCGGCCGTCCGACAGGGTGGCGGTGATGCCGCTGCCCCCCGCAAAGCTGCTGACAGCGGTGCCTTCCAGGATCGTCACCCCTTCGGCGCGCAGCTGCTGCACAACCACGGCGGCCAGTTCGGGGTCTTCCCGGCCAAGCGCAGGCCCGGCTTCGATCACCGTCACCCCGCAGCCCAGGCGGCGATGCGCCTGCGCCATTTCCAGCCCGATCGGCCCACCCCCCAGGATCAGCAGGTGCGACGGCTTCTCGCGCAGCGCAAAGATGGTCTCGTTGGTCAGATACGGCAGGTCGGCCAGGCCGGGAACCGGCGGCACAACGGGCCGTGACCCCGTGGCGATGACAAAGCGGCGGGCGGTGATGCGGGCCGCGCCCGCCTGCACCTCTGTCGGCGAAAGAAAACGGGCCCAGTCGCGGATCACGGTAACACCCAGGCCCTCGAAGCGCTCCTGACTGTCCAGGGGGGCGATGGCGGCGATGGTCCGGGCGACATGATCCTTGACCGCGCCGAAATCCACCTGCGGCACGGCGGGCGCGATGCCCAGCGCCGCCCCTGCCGTCATCGCATGCGCCGCCCTGGCAGCGGCAAGCAGCGCCTTGGACGGAACGCAGCCGTGATTGAGGCAATCGCCCCCCATCTCGGCGCCCTCGATCAGCACGACGCGGGCACCCATCTGCACCGCGCCTGCCGCCACCGACAGGCCGCCAGAGCCTGCGCCGATCACGCAGATGTCTGTCTCGATCCTGGTCATGTCACCGCTCCTTCCGCCGGACCGCCCGGACAAGGACGGGCAGTGCCGCAAGGGCGGCCAGGCCCAGCAGCGGGCCAAGAAAGCGCGGGTCCGTCAGCAGACTCAGGTCCGGCTCCTCTCCCCGCTCGAATACCTCACCCAATCCGGCACCGACCCAGGTCAGGATCAGCGCTCCGGGCATGATGCCGAAGAAAGTGGTGCAGGCAAAGCGCCACAGCGCCACATTCATCGCCGCCGGAACAAGATTGGCCAGAAAGAACGGAACCACCGGCAGGAGCCGCATCAGCAACAGCGCCGGAATCTCGTTCCGGCGCAGCCCGGCCTGCAGCCGTGCCGCGGCCCCGCCGCCCGCCTCGATCCGGGCGGCCAGTTCGGCACCGAACCCCAGTCTTGCCGCCAGGAAGACGCCGATTGCGCCGGTCGTGGCCG
Source organism: Rhodobacter sp. (assembly GCA_020250445.1). Lineage (GTDB taxonomy): Bacteria > Pseudomonadota > Alphaproteobacteria > Rhodobacterales > Rhodobacteraceae > Aliitabrizicola. The sequence goes on along the minus strand of JADCEF010000004.1, from coordinate 29,763 downwards.
CAGCCACGTTGAACAGCACACCCGGAAACAGCCCGAACAGAAACCCGCCCGTCAGCGTGGCCACCGTCGCTCCGGGCAGGCTGAGCGCCACCATCGCGGCATAGGCCAGAATGAAGATCACAACTGCGGGAATGTAATGCGCATCGCGCAGGGCAATCAGCGTTTCGCGATGCTGGGCCAGCATCGCAAAGCTCAGCTGGTCGCGCAGGGTCAGCGCACCGACCAGGGCCGTGGCCCCGATGATCAGGATCGGCAGCCTGCGGCGCAGGCGCTGCCATTGCTTGGGGGTCGTCTTGTTCACCTGCGGTACTTTCCGGTTCACTGTCGCCGCAGCATGCGCTGAACCGGTCGCAGGGCAACAGCCCCATCACGCGGCATTGATGATCTGCAACATTTCGGATGCCTCTGCGCGTGCGGTACCCTGTGCCTTCAGGCCGTTGCGGGCAGATGTGACGCAAGAAAGCGGTGCCGACGAATTGACTTGCCCGCCCGCCCCCCGTAAAGGACGGGCTTCGAACAGGGTCAGCGCCCGAATCCGCCGGGTGCAGGCTGCCGAAGTGATGGAGAGCCGCGATGAAGCGCACGTTTCAACCCTCGAACCTGGTTCGCGCCCGTCGCCACGGGTTCCGCGCCCGCATGGCCACCAAAGGCGGCCGCCTTGTGCTTTCGGCCCGCCGCGCCAGGGGCCGCAAGAAGCTTTCGGCCTGATCCGGCCCGCGCGCCTTCTGAAGGACGCTCGGCGTGGCATCGACGGTGGCAGCGGCAACAGGCAGCGATGCCGAAGGGCCGCGTCCGCCGCAACCCAATGTTTCTTTGACGGTGATTGCAAAGCGTGCCGATTTCCTGCGGGCCGCGCAGGCCCGGCGGCAGGCGATGCCGGGCTTTTTGTTGCAGGCCCGGTGCCGGGGCGATGACAGCGCCGACATCCGGGTGGGCTACACCTGTTCCAGGAAGATCGGCAACGCTGTCATCCGCAACCGCGCCAGGCGCCGCCTGCGCGAGGTGGCCCGCGCCACCCTGCCTGCGGGCGCTGTGCCGGGGTGGGATTACGTTCTGGTCGGTCGTCCCGGCGCGACGGTGGAGCGGGAGTTTTCCGACCTTCTGGCGGACATGGCGCACGCCTTGCGCCGCGTGCATGCCGGATGTGCGCCACAGTGAGCCCGGCAGCGCATATTCTGGCCCTGCCGATCCGCGCCTACCGGCTGATCCTCAGTCCCTGGGTCGGGCACGGCTGCCGGTTCCAGCCCACCTGTTCGGCCTACGCGCTGGAGGCGCTTGACCGGCATGGCGCGCTGAAGGGGGGCTGGCTGGTGGCACATCGCCTGTGCCGCTGCCATCCCTGGGGCGGATCGGGATTTGATCCGGTGCCGCCCGCAGCCGAAGAGTGACGGCACGGCCTGGGCCGCGCTTGCGGCCCTGCCGGTCACTTCTTCTCGAAAAAGATCACCACCTGCCCGATGGTCACACCGGCCCGCCGCATGTAGGCGATGTTCAGCAGCCGGTCTTCGGTCAAGAGCCACATCCAGTCATCAAAATCCACGCGCAGCGTGCCGTCGGGCACCGGCAGATCGATGCGGTAGCGCCAGTTGAACGTATCGCCGCGCTCTTCGCCGGTGGCAATGCCGATCACACCAGGGGCGCTTCCCTGCCAGCTGTCCGCGCCGGTCTGCGTCAGCGTCCATTTGCGGTTTTCGGTGCTGCCATCCTCGTAGACGAAGTTCTCGTCCAGCGTCAGGACCTTGCCATCCCAGTCACCGTCGATGTCGACCACGAAGCGGCGGCGGACGGTCCCGAAGACGTCCTGAAACTGCCCGTGCGCCACGGTCTTGCCATCGAAGAACTCTTCAAGGTTCAGCTCCTGTGTGCTCAGCAGCGGGTCCGTCGGGCCCGGGCGACCCGTACAGGCGGAAAGCGCCAGAAATCCTGTCAGAATGATCCACCGCATCGCACACTTCCCCAATTAGAATACCTGTCTTATACGCAGGCCGACGGCAACCGGATGCCTTGCGCCGCGAAGGACCGCCCATGTTCGACGAAACCGAAGACCTGCCGCCGATCCTGCGGGGCGCGCCAGACACCACCGAATTCAGGAAGCTGCGCAAGCGACTGGTCCGCGAGGTGCGCGATGCCATCGAAACCTATGGCATGATCGACCGTGGGGCGCGCTGGCTGGTCTGCCTGTCCGGCGGCAAGGACAGCTACACGCTGCTGGCGGTGCTCCTGGAACTGAAATGGCGCGGATTGCTGCCGGTGGATCTGCTGGCCTGCAATCTGGATCAGGGCCAGCCGAATTTTCCGGCCACGGTCCTGCCCGGGTTTCTGACCCGCATGCAGGTTCCCCACCGCATCGAATATGCCGACACCTATTCCATCGTCATGGACAAGATTCCCGCAGGACGCACCTTCTGTTCGCTGTGTTCGCGGCTGCGGCGCGGCAATCTGTACCGCATCGCCCGCGAGGAAGGGTGTTCTGCCGTCGTGCTGGGGCATCACCGCGACGACATTCTGGAAACCTTCTTCATGAACCTGTTCCACGGCGGGCGGCTGGCCACGATGCCGCCAAAGCTGGTCAACGAAGAGGGTGATCTGTTTGTGTACCGCCCGCTTGCCTTCGTTGCCGAAGCCGACTGCGACCGGTTTGCAAAGGCGATGAACTTTCCGATCATCCCCTGTGATCTGTGCGGCAGTCAGGACGGGCTGCAGCGCCGGCAGGTCAAGCAGATCCTTGATGCCTGGGAAGCCCGCAGCCCGGGACGGCGGCAGGTGATGTTCCGCGCATTGATGAACATCCGCCCGTCACATCTGCTGGACTCGGCCCTGTTCGACTTTGCCGGGCTGGTGCCGGACCCTGTAAAATTTGCCGAAAACAGTTCGCGGCCAGACCCCTGAAATTAATTTGCTGATCACCCTCTGTCCCTAGCCTGACTGTCAGGTTGCAGCAGAAGGAAAGCAGGTCATGATGAGGGTAATGGGATTGCCTGCCGGGCGCGTGATCGTACGGATCGGGGCCGTGCTTCGGCGTCCCGAAATGTTGGTCTTTCTTCCGGCGCTGACACTGGCCGCCTTCTGGCTGGGGGGCGAGCGCGCGCTGATTTTTGCCGCTTTGGGACTGCCTGTGGTGATCGGGTTGTTCGGGGCCGTTTCGCTGCGCGAGGCAGACCTTCTGGCACCTGTCACCCGCACCACCGGCGGGCTGGTGACGCCGCCGCAGATCGTCACCGCGCTTGATGCGATCCTGGACATCAGCCCTGCAACGGGGATGACCACGGCCTGCCTTGCGGTGCGGTTCGACGACATGGATCGGCTGGCCGACCGTTTCGGCAAGCCGGCGGCAGAAGATGCCATGCGAACCTGCGTAGAGCGGATCACAAGCGTCCTGCGGCAAAGCGACACCATGGCGCGGCTTGATCACGGCGGTTTCGTCGTGGCGCTGGGACCGGTGCGGAAGCTTGACCTTGAAACGCTTGTGCAGATGGCTGCCCGTCTGCAGCAGGCGGTCAGTCCGGCCCTGGTGCTGGATGCAACCCAGATCTATGTCACCTGTTCTGTGGGCTTCTGTCTGCCGGGACGCGCGACGGAACCCACCGGTCGCGCGATGTACGAAGCCGCCGTGGTGGCTGCGGATGCCGCCTGGCAAAGCGGGCCCGGCGCAATCCGCAGCTATGCCGCAGAGATGGGCAAGGTCGCCGCAGAGCGGGATGCCGAACGCGACATGCTGGAGACGGCCCTGGATCAGGGCCAGATCCGCGCGCATTTCCAGCCGCAGGTTTCGACTGACACCGGCGAAGTCACCGGGTTTGAGGCGCTGGCCCGTTGGCACCATCCCGACCGGGGATTGTTGGCCCCCGGCGTCTTCATGCCCTCGCTGGAGCGGGCCGGCCTGCTGGAGAAACTGGGCGTGGTGATCCTGCACGACGCGCTGCAGGCAATCACGCGCTGGGACAAGTCCGGGCTGACCGTGCCGCGCGTCTCGGTCAACTTCTCGGCCGAGGAATTGCGCAGCCCGCAACTGCCGGAAAAGATCAGATGGGCGCTGGACCGGTTCGATCTGGAACCCGACCGGCTGACGATCGAAATCCTGGAATCGGTCGTCACGCAGACCGACAGTGATGTGATCGTGCGCAACATCGCGGCACTGTCCGAAATGGGCTGCGGCATCGATCTGGATGATTTCGGCACCGGCCAGACCTCGCTTGCCAATATCCGGCGCTTTGCCCTGCGGCGGCTGAAGATCGACCGCAGTTTTGTGACGCGGATTGACGAGGACCCCGGCCAGCAGCGGGTCTGTTCGGCCATTCTTTCCATGGCGGATCGGCTTGGCCTGGAAACGGTTGCCGAAGGGGTCGAAACATCCGGCGAGCAGGCCATGCTGGCGCAGCTGGGGTTCACCCATGCCCAGGGGTTCGGCATCGGGCGCCCCATGCCCTTCGAGGAGACCGCCGAATGGATGGCACGCCACCGTGCCCGGATTGCAGGGCTGTCCCGGCTGAGCCCAAGAGCAGCGTCATCCTGAAGGTGCCATGACCCCGGGCGGGCCGGGTCAAAGCGGCGCGCCCCCGCCGGCGCAGGGGAAAACCGCTTGACCTTTGCCCCCCACCTCTGTTGAAGCACCGCTGACCCTTTCAGGAACGGTGGTGGTGGTCCGGATGGACGATCAGAACAAGAACCTAATCCTTGCGACTGCGCTCAGCTTCCTTGTGATCATGGCGTGGTTCTTTTTCTTTCCGCCGCCCGAGCCGGTGGCACCCCCGGCCACGCAGCCAGCCGTCAGCGTGACCGAAGCCCCGGCGGCAGCACCGCCTGCCGTCACGGCGGGCGGAACCGCCCCCGCGGTGCAGGCCGTGCCCGAAACCGCGCGCATCAGCATCGACACCGAACTCATCACTGGCAGCATTTCCCTGCAGGGGGGGCGGATCGACGACCTGAAGCTGAAGAAGTATCCTATCACACTTGATCCGAATTCAGATATTGTCCGCCTGCTGTCGCCGGTGGGGCAGACCGGGGCCTATTATGCGCTGTACGGCTGGGCCCCCGGCGGCGATCTGGCGTTCGAGGATGTGCCAGGCCCGAATACCGAATGGACGGTTGCGGCAGGCAGCACGCTGTCGCTGGATCAGCCTGTCACGCTGCGCTGGGACAATGGCAAGGGCCTGATTTTCAGCCGCACGGTGGAAATCGACAAGAACTACATGTTCACGGTGACGCAGGCGGTTGAAAACGCGGGCGGCAGCGACGTGACGCTTGCACCCTATGGCATTGTGGCCCGCCACGGAACGCCGGCCGATCTGCAAAACTTCTTCATTCTGCACGAAGGCGTCGTCGGGCGGGTTGACGGCACACTTTCCGAGATTTCCTACAGTGACATGGCAAATCTTCCGCCGCTTGACCGCGAAGGGGCGCAGGCCGAACTGACCGAGGCAGCCACCGATGGCTGGATAGGCTTTACCGACAAATACTGGATGACGACGCTGGTTCCCGAACAGGGCAAGCCCTTTACCGCCGTCGTCAAATATGTCGCGGCCACCGACGTGTTTCAGGTGGAAACCCGCCAGCCGGTAATCACGGTCGCAGCGGGCAGCACGGCATCTTCCACATCACGGCTGTTTGCGGGCGCGAAGGAATGGGAAACCATCCGCGCCTATCAGAACGAAGGCGGAATTGCCGGGTTCGTCGATTCGATCGACTGGGGCTGGTTCTATTTCCTGACCAAGCCGATCTTTATCGTTCTGCACTGGCTGCACGGGCTGATCGGCAACATGGGCCTTGCGATTATTGCGCTGACCTTTGTGCTGAAGTTCATTGTGCTGCCGCTGGCCTACAAATCCTATGTCTCGATGGCGCGGATGAAAGAGCTTCAGCCAGAGCTTGAGGCACTGAAGGAACGTGCAGGCGAAGACAGGCAAAAGCTGCAAAAGGAAATGATGCAGCTGTACAAGGACAAAAAGGTGAACCCCGCTGCGGGCTGTCTGCCGATCCTGATTCAGATTCCGATCTTCTTCTCACTCTACAAGGTGATTTTCGTCACCATCGAACTGCGCCATGCCCCGTTCTTTGGCTGGCTGCGTGATTTGTCCGCCCCGGACCCGTCATCGATCTTCAACCTGTTCGGCCTGCTGCCCTGGGCGGCGCCTGCGCCGGGATCGTTGCTGGCGCTGATCTTTATCGGGGTGCTGCCGATCCTGCTGGGGATCACGATGTGGTTGCAGCAAAAGCTGAACCCGGCCCCGACAGACCCGGCACAGGCGATGATCTTTGCCTGGATGCCTTGGGTGTTCATGTTCATGCTGGGCGGCTTTGCCAGCGGGCTGGTGGTGTACTGGATTGCCAACAACACCATCACCTTCGTGCAGCAGTACCTGATCATGCGCAGCCACGGGCACAAGCCGGACATTTTCGGCAACATCAAATCCGGCATGAACCGCAAGAAGGGCACCATTGCCCCCGAAACCGACACCAAGAAAGCGCCGGTCAAGAAATGACCATCCGGCTGGCCCGAATCTGCCGCCACCCGATCAAGGGACACGGGCGCGAAGACCTTGGGTCCATTGTTCTTTCCGCGGGGGACTGCCTGCCGTGGGACCGGCACTGGGCCGTCGCGCATGAGGCGGCAAAGCTGGGCGATGGCGGCTGGGTGCCTTGCGCCAATTTCGCGCGCGGGGCCAAGGTGCCTGCGCTTATGGCCATCACCTCGGTGCTGGACGACCAAAGCGGCACAGTGACCCTGCGCCACCCCGAACTTGGGGCCCTGACCTTCCGCCCGGATGATCCCGCAGACCTGCCGGCCTTTCTGTCCTGGATTGCGCCGCTGGTCCCGGCGGACCGCGCGCAGCCCGCGCGGATCGTCAGCGCCGGGCGCGGCATGACCGACAGCGATTTTCCGTCCGTTTCTGTCCTGTCTCTGCGCTCGCTGGCGGATCTTTCGGCGCGCATGGGGCAGGATCTGTCCGCCGACCGCTGGCGCGGCAACCTGTGGCTGGACGGGGCCGCACCCTGGGCGGAATGGGACTGGATCGGGCGCACCCTGCGCATTGGCCAGGCCGAACTGCGGATCGAAGAGCGTATCACGCGCTGCCGGGCAACCTCGGCCAATCCTGAAACGGGCCGGATCGATGCGGATACGCTTGGCGGGCTGGACGCGGCCTTTGGCCACCAGGATTTTGGGCTTTACGCGGTTGTTGCCAGGGGCGGCACAATTGCCACGGGCGACACAGTGACCTTGACGTGACCGTACTTCCCTTTCCGCTCAGCCCGGAACCGGAGGACGCCGCGCGCGAAGCCGGGCGGCTGATGTTTGCCGGGCCGGTGGATTTCGTCAAAGGCGTGGTCGCGATGGATGGCCTGCCCCCGGCGGACCGCCTGGAAGTTTGCTTTGCGGGGCGGTCCAATGTAGGAAAATCAAGCCTGATCAACGCCCTGACCGGGCGCAAGTCGCTGGCGCGCGCCTCGAACACGCCGGGGCGCACGCAGGAAATCAACTATTTCGCGCTTGGCCCCTCGCGCTATCTGGTTGACCTGCCCGGCTACGGCTATGCCGAAGCGCCCAAGCCAGTGGTCGAGAAGTGGCAAAGGCTTCTGAAAGGCTACCTGTCCGGCCGCCAAACGCTGCGGCGCGCCTTTGTGCTGATCGATACACGCCACGGGGTCAAGGCGGTGGACGAAGAGATTCTGACCCTGCTCGACCGATCCGCCGTGACCTTTCAGGCGGTGCTGACCAAGGCCGACAAGGTCGGCGCGGCAGAGCGTGAGGCAACCCTGGCCCAGGTGCGCGGTGCCTTGACAAAGCATCCGGCGGCATTTCCGGAGATCATCGTGACCTCTTCGGAAAAGAGTGACGGTATCGAAACCCTGCGGGCGGTTATTGCGGCACTGGAATAGCTTACCCGAACAGCCGTGCATCCCACCAGACCGGCACCTCCAGCCCCGGCCGGATACGCCCGAAGTCGGGGTGCAGCGCATTGATCACCAGATTGCGTTCCATCCGCGCCACGACGGACGGCACGATCAGCACGGCAGACCGCCCTTCGCCATACCATCGCCGCCCGAAGGCGCGCGCCACGCTGCAATCGGCGCGTGCCCAGCCTTCCAGCGCATCAGGATTGGCCACTTCGTAGCTGAGGCCCTGCGGCAGGGTCACGGCCAGGAAATGCTGGTTTGGTGGCATTTCCCCGCCGAAATGCACCAGTTTTTCCAGCATCGCGGTCGAATAATGCTGGGCCGCATAGATCACGGATGCCCCGGCTTCGTGCCAGCGGCCATCAACCTGCCGGGCACCGCCCGCATCCCAGATCGGGTAGTCACCGCCCGGATCGCCGATCCGGTAACAGACCATCGGTTCCGGCAGGCCGCGGATCACACTGCAACGCCTGCATCCGCCCGCCGGATCATGTTTACAACCGCCTCGGCACCGGCAGAGCTTGACTGCGCCATGGCCAATGGCGTCATCCCGTCAAGCAGCGGATGCGGGCGGGCCAGAAACCGGTCCACTGCCGCGCGGTCACCGCCGAAACTGCGGTTCGCCGCATCAACCACGCGGCTGACTTCATAAAGCCGCCCGCTCATCTCTCGCGACAGGGCCTTGCGCCCCTGCCGGGCGCGGCGCAGCGTTGCTTCGGGGATCAGCGGCCCCACCACCTGCGCCCGCCCGATCACCCTGCCCAGCGCCTCTGCCGCAGACGCAGGCAAGCCCCGGACCACCACGCGGGCCAGCCCGACATCATCCAGCGCAACCGCGTTCAGGCCCAGCATCACCCCGATCCGCGCCGGTTGCCCGGCACCTTCAGACTGCCCCTTGCCTGTCATGTCATTTGCGTTCATCGCGCGGCCCCCATATTTCGTCATCTGACGCAAGTCTAGGCGTCAGATGACGAATTCGCAAGCCCCTCACACATGCTGCGCGCCGTTCACCTCGATCTCGGCCCCCGAGATATAGCTCGACTGGTCCGAGCACAGGAACCAGATGACATCGGCCACCTCTTTCGGCTGGCCAAGCCGCTGCAAGGGCAGTTTTTCAACAATCTTGTCGGTGCCGGGTGACAGCATCGCCGTTTCCACCTCGCCCGGTGCAATCGCGTTGACCCGCACACCCAGCGGGCCGAAATCATGCGCCATTTCGCGGGTCAGCGCGGCCAGCGCCGCCTTTGAGGTGGCATAGGCCGCCCCGGCAAAGGGATGCACGCGCGACCCGGCGATCGAGGTGACGTTGACGACCGATCCCTGCACAGCCGCAAGTTCTGCCTGCAACGCGCGGGCCAGCACGACACAGGAAAAGAAATTGACGTGAAACACATGCCCCCAGATGCGCAAGTCTGTATCCAGCGTGGTCAGCCGCGCGCCGCCCGGCCCCTTGGGGCTGATGCCCGCGTTGTTCACCAGCGCATCAAGACGCCCGTTCACCTTTTCCTTGATCACTTCGATGGCGGCGATGGTCTTGTTGGGGTCGGCAAGGTCGATCTGGATGTGGTTTTCCTCGCCGCCCGGCCACGGGCAGCGCGGATCGAAGGGCTGGCGCGAACAGGTCAGCACGCGCCAGCCTTCGGCCGAAAACCGCTTGACCGTGGCGTGCCCGATGCCCCTGCTTGCCCCGGTCAGCAGCAGCGTCTTCACCTCTGACATCACCCTATCGCCCCCTTGTCCGTTCCGGAAAAAACCTTATCGCTCTTGCCGGAATCCGCAAGGCATCCCCCTTTGGACGCGACCCTTGGCAGGGGTCGGCAAAGGGGCTACCACACAGGGCGCAGTCAGGATTACCCCGATGAAAAAGCAGCTTGCCATGACCCGTGAACCGATCGCCGCCGCCCGCACCCTGTCCGAGGCGCTGCCCTACCTGCAACGTTATGCCGGTGCCGTGGTGGTTGTGAAATTCGGCGGCAATGCCATGGGCGACGCAGATGCCATGGCCGAATTTGCCCGCGACATCGTGCTGATGCGCCAGGTCGGGGTCAACCCGGTGGTGGTGCACGGCGGCGGGCCCATGATCAACGATCTGCTGGCGAAGCTTGGCATCAAATCAGAATTCGTGCGCGGCAAGCGCGTGACCGACAAGGCCACGGTCGAAGTGGTGGAAATGGTGCTGTGCGGCGCGGTCAACAAGCGCATCGTGCAGGCGATCAACGATCAGGGCGGGCGGGCCGTTGGCATTTCCGGCAAGGATGACGACCTGATGGTCTGCGTCGCCGATGACCCCGAACTGGGCTTCGTCGGCCGCCCGGTGGAAATGAACGTGCAGGTGCTGCGCGACCTTTACAATGCCGGGATCATCCCGGTCGTTGCCCCGGTCGCCACGGGTGTCGCGGATAACGAGACGTTCAACGTCAACGGCGATACGGCGGCAGGGGCAATTGCCGGCGCGCTGAAGGCGGACCGGCTGTTGCTGCTGACGGATGTGTCCGGCGTCAAGGATGAAAGCGGTGCTGTGGTGACACAGCTTTCCCCCGAACAGGTCCGCGACATGACGGCGCGCGGCATCATCGCCGGGGGGATGATTCCCAAGACCGAAACAGCGCTGCTGGCGCTGGAGCAGGGTGTGCGGGCCGTGGTCATTCTGGACGGGCGCATTCCGAACGCCTGTCTGCTGGAACTGTTCACCGATCATGGGGCAGGGTCCCTGATCCGGTCCACCGAGCCGCGGATCAAGCCGCGCGGCGAATGACTGCGCTGGCACAGATCAAAGCCGCGCTGGCGGACCATGCTTTGACCGTTCTTGGCGGGTTTCAGGCTGTGCCGGAAGACGCACTGCCGGCCGGCACCCGGACCCTGCTGCTTGTCGGGCCGCGCGAGCCGGGCTTCTGGCCGCACTTGACCGCGCAGCCGGAATGGCAGGACGGCGCACCTGATCCGGTCGACCGCTGGTCGCGCCGCGTGATCGGGCGGATCGCCTGCGATCTGGGGGCGAAGGCGCTGTTTCCCTTTGGCGGCCCACCGCACCGGCCCTTTTACAGATGGGCGCTGCGCACGGGGCGCATCTGGTCGTCGCCGGTCAGGTTGCTGGTCCATGACGAGGCCGGGTTGATGGTGTCGTTCCGGGGCGCGCTGGCGCTGAAGGCGCACATCTATCTGCCGCCTTTGTCCCCTTCACCCTGTGACGGCTGCAAAGGCCAGCCCTGCCGCAGCGCCTGCCCGGCTGCGGCCCTGACGGGCGCAGGCTATGACCTGCCCGCCTGCCACGCCTGGCTGGACAGCCCTGCGGGGCAGGATTGCATGACCTGCGGCTGTGCCGTGCGCCGCGCTTGCCCGGTCTCGGCCCGTCATGCAAGGATGCAGGCACAATCCGCCTATCACATGAGGCAGTTTCACCGATGACCAAGCGCCTGATCCTGACGCGGCACGCAAAATCCAGCTGGGATGATCCGAATACGCCCGATCACGACCGCCCGCTGAACGACCGCGGCAAGGCGGCGGCTGCCGATCTGGGTGATTGGCTGGCCTCGCGCGGCTACATCCCGCAGCAGGTGCTTTGTTCCGATGCGCTGCGCACCCGCAAGACCTGGTCAGGGATTGCCCCCGCGCTGCCGGGCGCGCCCGTTCCGGACCTGAAGCCTGCCCTGTACAATGCCGGCCCGGACGTGATGCTTGCGGTCCTGCGCCATGCCCATGCCGACACGGTCATGATGATCGGCCACAACCCCGGCATTGCCGAATTCGCCCACCGGCTGCTTGCGTCGGACCCCCTGCATCCTGCATTTCAGCGCTATCCGACGGGCGCAACGCTGGTTGCAGAGTTTGCCATCCCCTCCTGGTCCGAGGCCGCCTTTGGCACAGCGGTTGCGCTGGATTTCATCGTCCCGCGTGAACTGGCAGTCTGACCGGCACCTGAAGGTCCGGCACGCCGTCACGAACAGAAAGCGGGCGCAAATCGCTGTCACAGCTGCGGTCTGACCCGGCGTCAGTGGCCCAGAATCTGGCTGAGGAACAGCTTCGTGCGTTCGGACTTCGGGTTCAGAAAGAACTCTTCCGGTTCGTTCTGTTCCACGATCTGACCCTGATCCATGAAGATCACCCGGTTCGCCACCTGGCGGGCGAACCCCATTTCATGCGTGACGCACAGCATGGTCATGCCCTCTTCCGCCAGCTGGATCATCGTATCCAGCACTTCCTTGATCATCTCGGGGTCAAGGGCGCTGGTCGGCTCGTCAAACAGCATGATGCGCGGCTTCATGCACAGCGACCGCGCGATGGCGACGCGCTGCTGCTGCCCGCCGGAAAGCTGGCCCGGATACTTCAGCGCCTGTTCCGGAATCCTGACCTTTTCCAGAAAGTACATCGCCGTTTCCTCGGCCTCGCGCCTGGGGATCTTTCGCACCCAGATCGGGGCAAGTGTCAGGTTCTCAAGGATGGTCAGGTGCGGAAACAGGTTGAAATGCTGAAACACCATGCCCACTTCCGACCGCACCTTGTCGATGTTCTTGATGTCATTCGTCAACTCGGTGCCGTCGACGATGATCCGGCCCGACTGGTGTTCCTCCAGCCGGTTGATGCAGCGGATCAGCGTTGACTTGCCCGAACCGGACGGCCCGGCGATGACGATACGCTCGCCGCGCCGCACGGTCAGGTCGATGTCGCGCAGCACATGAAAGGTGCCGAACCACTTGTTCATGCCGGTGATCTGGATTGCGACTTCTTCGGTCACATGCAGCTGGCTGCGGTTGACGGCGCGAAGGGATTGGGTGTCGGACATGGGCGGGGCTCCTTACCGGTGGTCGCGCTTGAGTTTCTGTTCGAGATACATCGAATAGCGCGACATGCCGAAGCAGATGACGAAAAAGATGGCACCGACGAAGATATACGGCTCCCAGTAGATGCCCTTCCAGGCAATGTCGGCGCGGACGATCTGGGTGATGCCCTTCAGCGGGTCCAGAAGCCCCACGAAGGCGACAAGCGTGGTATCCTTGAACAGGCCGATAAAGGTGGAAACGATCCCCGGAATGGCGATCTTCAGCGCTTGCGGCATGATGATCAGGCGCTGTGCGCTCCAGTAATCCAGGCCCAGCGCATCGGCGGCCTCGTACTGGCCGCGCGGCAGGGCGGCCAGACCGCCCCGGATCACCTCGGCGATATAGGCGGCGGCAAAGAAGGTGACCAGGATGATCACCCGCAGGATCAGGTCGAAATTCGTATTCGGCGGCAGGAAGTACTGCAGCAGCAGCGACGCGGTGAACAGCAGCGTGATCAGCGGCACGCCGCGGATGAACTCGATGAACCCGACCGACAGCGTCTTGATCAGCACCATGTCCGACTGCCGGCCCAGCGCCAGCAGGATGCCCATCGGCAGCGAAAACGAGATCGCCGTAACCCCGATGGTCAGCGCCAGCAGAAAGCCGCCGAACCGGTCCGATGCCACAGACTCCAGCCCGAATGGCAGAACCGAGGTCAGCATGCGGGCAACGGGAACGTCCAGAAGTGCCCACCACAGAAGGGCCAGCACCACGCCGATCCCTGCCGCAATCGCAACGCCGGTCCACGGCAACAACACCCGATACGCCAGCAACAGCACCAGCAGCCCCGCCATGGCCGCAACCGGGGTCCAGACAGAGCCGCCCCACAGCAGAAAGAAGGCAAGTGCGGGGTAGATCACGGTGAACCACATCAGCGAAGCGGGCCGCAGCTGCGCAAACGCCAGCAGGGCAAGCATCAGCAGCGCTGTCAGCGCGACAGGCAGCATCGGCACCGTTGCCAGCCAAAGCGTGACCGAAAGGAATGCGGCTACCCCGATCAGCATGTAGGTCTGAAAGCGCTTCTGCCCCGAAAACAGTACGGGTGCGATCGCGGCGAACAGCAGGCCGAAGGCAGTCGTCGGGCGCCAGTACTGGTCCTGCGGGTAAAAGCCGAACATGAACTGATGCCAGCGGTCGCGGACCATCGCCCAGCAGGCCCCTGTCGCGTCCGGCCCGGCCCGTTCGGCAACGATGGTGCGGCATTCCCCAAGCGATCCGGCATTCCACACACCGTTCAGCCACCACGGCAGCGCCGCAGCGATCAGGCTGTAGATCGCCCACAGGCCGACCAGGGTCAGGATGGTGTTGAACCAGCCGGAGAAAAGATTTTCCCGCAGCCACTTGATCATGCCCTTTTCGGTCAGGGGCGGCTTCTGTGCCGGCAGGATCGCCGTGCGGACGAAGGCCTGGTTGCTTTCGGCCATCTCAGCGTTCCTTCAGTCTGACAGACGCGTTGTAGATGTTCATCACGGACGAGATGATCAGGCTGATCGTCAGATAGATCAGCATCATCAGCAACATGCATTCCAGTTCCTTGCCGGTCTGGTTCAGGGTGACGCCGCCCAGCGTGCCGCGCAGGTCCATGTAGCTGACGGCAATCGCCAGCGAGGTGTTCTTGGTCAGGTTCAGGTACTGGCTGATCAGCGGCGGGATGATCACCCGCAGCGCCTGCGGCAGGATGATCAGGCTCATCGTCCGGCCGGGGCGCAGACCAAGGGCGAAAGCGGCCTCGGTCTGGCCCCTGGAAATGGCCTGAATCCCGGCCCGCACGATTTCGGCAATGAAGGCGGCCGTGTACAGCACCAGCGCAACCAGCAGCGCCGTGAAGCTGTGCAGCACCTCGATCCCGCCGGAAAAGTTGAACCGGGTCATCCTGGGGTATTCCAGGTGAAATCCCAGCGCCAGCAGCAGGGCGATCACGGGCACGAACAGCAGAAGAAGGCTTTTCCACCAGGTGACGGGACGCACCCCGGTGTCTTCCTGTATCGCCCTCGCCCGCCTGACCATGCGGCGGTTCACGATGGCGGATGCGCCGATCACTGCAAAGATCGCAAGAAAATTCAGCGAAATCTGAAATTCGCCAATCCCCGCCGTGCCCAGACTGCGTTCGAACAGCGGGGCGGGAACGTTCATGCCCCGGTTGGTGATGGCGACAGAATCGTTCAGAAACATCCGCGCCGCCGGGGCCTGACCGGCTGCGACCATCTCGTCGGTGACGCGGAAATCCCTGGGCGAGGGCGTGGTTTCCGTCAGGATCACGAAAGACAGAAGAATCCACAGCAAAAGCGGGATGTTGCGGAACACTTCGACATAAACCGTCATCAGCCGGCCGATCAGCCAGTTCTTCGACAGGCGCAGCACGCCGATGATGACGCCCAGAATCGTCGCCAGAAAGCAGCCAAGCGCCGCCACGACCAGCGTGTTGACCAGCCCCACGAACAGTGCGCGCCCATGCGTGCTGTCATTGGTGTAGGGGATCAGGGTCTGGTTGATGTCATAGCCGGCCCGGTTCCACAAGAATCCGTAGTCAAAGGTTCTGTCCTTTGCCGCCAGGTTGACGATCACATTGTTGATCAGCCAGGAGACGCCAAAAGCGAAAAGCACAAGAACGATCAGCTGAATGGTCAGCGACCGGTACCGCGTGTCGTATATCAGCATGCCAGGCCGAAACCCGGGCTTCGGCGCCTCACCGGCATAGGCCATTCGCTACCCCCTGTTGGCTGACCGTGACCCCGGCTGCCCGGGTGTCAAAGAAGTCTGGTGCTTCCCTGTCGGCAGACGATCCCAAGAAAGACAACGGGCGCGCATCTGCGCGCCCGTCCTGTTCTTTCGGATCAGCGGAAGGGCGGGGCGTACATCAGCCCGCCCTGGGTCCACTGTGCGTTCAGGCCGCGGGCCAGGCCGATCGGGGTCGACTCTCCGATGTTGGCCGCAAAGATTTCGCCATAATTGCCATTTGCCGCGATGGCACGTTTGGCCCATTCGGCATCAAGACCCATCATCGCACCCATGTCGCCTTCGGTACCCAGGATGCGCTTGATTTCGGGGTTGACGGTGCTGGTGCCGATTTCGTTCACATTGGCCGAGGTGATGCCAAGCTCTTCGGCGGCGACCAGTGCGTAGAAGGTCCAGCGCACGATGTCGCCCCAGTTGTTGTCGCCATGGCGCACAACCGGGCCAAACGGCTCTTTGGAGATGATTTCAGGCAGGATGATGTGGTTATCAGCATCGGGCAGTGTCGCCCGAGAAGCAGCCAAACCTGACGCATCCGTCGTGTACGCAATACACTCACCGGCGATATACTGCCGTTGCGCTTCACTGTCATCCGCTACGTTCACGGGGGTGTAAGTCAGATCGTTGGATTTGAAGAAATCAGCCAAGTTCAACTCGGTTGTGGTTCCAGGCTGGACGCAAATGGTTTCTCCATCCAGTTCCTTGGCAGAGGAGACACCCAAGTCCTTCCTAACCATGAATCCTTGGCTGTCGTAGTAGTTTACCGCGACGAAGTCAAACTTCAGGTCGGTATCCCGTGAGAGTGTCCAAGTAGACGTCCGGGACAGAAGATCAATTTCGCCCGACGCAAGTGACGGAAAGCGCGTTTCCGTCGTTGTCGGAACATACCGAACTTTGTTGGCGTCGCCCAATACCGCAGCCGCTACGGCCTTACAGATGGCGACATCAAAGCCCTGGTACTCTCCGTTGGCGTCCAAGAACCCGAACCCCGTGAGACCAGTGTGTACGCCGCAAAGCAACTCGCCACGCGCCTTGATATCGGCCAGCGTATCGGCCGAAGCGAACCCCGCAAGCGCGCTGGCTGCGGCCAGCGTGCCGAAGAACACGGATTTTTTCATGCTTACCTCTTCGTGATGATCCGCCTGGTTTCAGGCGGCTTTTTCATCCCGGCAAAGCCGGATGCGAAACGGACGGACCGTTTCTTTCAGTACCGTCACGTGTGGGCCGAAGCGCTTTGAAAGGTCAAGACTTCTGGCGGAACCGTGCCGAAATGGGGAAATTCTTCGCGTCTGAGGGGTCGATGCACAAGGTTCAGGCCTCTGCGCCGCGCAGGACACCCCCGGTTTAGTCGCTGAACCGATAGAATCGCTCGGCGTGAAGGAAGCTTTCCTGCCGTGCGGCCTCCAGCACCTCGGCCTCCTCGTCGCGGCCCCAGACCTCGGCCTGCCAGTGCTCGTCCAGCCGGGACAGACGCCATGCCTCTTGCGCAGACAGCCTTCGGTCGGTCACGGCCAGCGCCAGAACCAGCGATCCGGAAATCACGACCAGATCGTGAAAGCCGGTCAGTTGAAAGGCCGTCATCCGCCCGATCCGGGCGGTCAGCCGGGCAAGGCTGTCGGGCGGCTGCGCCACATGCATGACACCGGCGGTGGCCGTCAGCGGCGCATCCAGCGCGGTGGCGGACCAGGCCAGCAGCGGGTCCCAGGCCCTGGCCTGGCGCAGCGCAAGCTCTGGCGGGCCGCCGCCACGGTAGCACAGAAGATCGGTGTCGCCATAGGCCGCAAGCAGCGATGCAACCTCGGCAAACTGGGTGCCGACCTTGTCAAGGGCCGCATTGGCGGACCGGGTCCAGGGCATGGTGCGGGGATCGACCGTGCCCTGCTGCGCCTGCCATTCGGCGGCAATCCTTTCGGCCATTGCCACGGTCGGGACGATCAGCGGGGTCTTCGCCGGGGTCTTCACCGCTCGCCCGTCAAGCCGCACGGTGAAGCCGCCGTCAACCTTTTGGACGCGCGTCTCGGTCCAGAAACGTTTCGCGCTCCACCCGCTCATCGGATCGACGCAAAGGGATCGGCAGGCACGTCTGTTTCCTTCCAGTCCATCAGCTTCCAGGTGCGGGCCATGTGATCGGGCAGGGGCGCGGTAAAGGTCATCATCGTCTTGGTGACGGGATGCTCGATGGTCAGGCTGCGCGCATGCAGGTGCAGCTTGCGGCTGATGTCGCCGCCGCCTGCCGCCCCCCAGCCATCGCCCGGATTTTCCTGCCTCGCGCCGCCGTACTTGCCGTCGCCCAGAATTGGATGCCCGATCTCGGCCATATGGGCGCGCAACTGGTGGGTTCGGCCCGTCACCGGTTCCAAAGCCATCCACGACAGACGCGTGCCAAGAAACCACAGGGTGAAATAGTCGGTCCGGGCCCTTTTGGCACCTTCGGTTTCGGCCACTTTGGCGGGATGCACGCACAGCATCTTTTCGCCCTCGCCGCCGCGCCCGCGCCCGAGGGCCTTGACCAGCCCGAACTTGATCGATCCCTGGCGCGGATCGGGCACACCGGCGACCACGGCCCAGTAAATCTTGCGGGCCTCGCGGTGGCGCAAGGCTTCGGACAGGGCGCGGGCGACACGGTCGGTCCGGGCCAGCAGCAGCACGCCAGAGGTGTCCTTGTCCAGCCTGTGGACCAGCCGGGGCTTTTCCTTGTAGCCGAACTTCAGCGCCTCGGCCAGGGCATCGACATGCCGCGCGCCCTGCCCCGACCCGCCCTGTGACGGAAGGCCCGCCGGCTTGTTGAGAACGATCATATGCTCGTCCTTCCACAGCACGGCATCCTGAATCATCCTGGCGTCTGTCTTTGCCATGCGGCTTTCGACGGGCGCGGGCGCTTCGCCTGCGGGCAGGGGTGGTACCCGGATTTCCATGCCCGGCGCCACACGGTCGGCGGCCTTCGCCCGCCCGCCGTCCACGCGCAGCTGACCCGTGCGGCACATCTTTTCGACGGCACCTTGCGTGACATGCGGGAAGCGGCGCCTGAACCAGCGGTCAAGGCGCTGCTCGCCCTCTTCCTCGGCAACAGTCAACACCTGGACGGCACTCATGCAAACCACCCCCGGCCAAGCGACATGCCCAGCGCCAGTGCCGCGATCGAAACCGCAACCGATCCCAGGACATAACCCGCGGCAAGCCCGACAGCGCCCTGTTCCCACAGTTTCACCGCATCCAGCGAAAAGGCCGAAAATGTGGTGAAACCGCCCAGAACGCCCGTCAGAAGGATCGGCGCATGACGGGCCAGACCCTTTTCCTGCAGCCAGATCACCAGAACGCCCATCAGGAATGACCCCAGGACGTTCACGAAAACCGTGGCCCAGGGAAACCCCTGCCCGTCGGCGCGCGAAAGGGCGGCGTAGGCCGCAAAGCGGGCCGATGCCCCCAGCGCCCCGCCAAGGGCGACTTCAAGCAAGGTTCTGAACATCCCGTCTCTTTCTGCCCGTCAGACCGCCTTGTCAACCGCGCCGCCCGGAACGATTTTTCTGGCGAAAAATCCCATCGCGCGACCGATTCTTAGCCAGAAAAATCGCCTACTCTGCCTGCCGCCTGGCGCGCAGCTTTGCGAAATAGTCGATCCGCTTTTTCAGTTCACGCTCGAACCCGCGTTCGGGGGGCTGGTACCAGACCGGGCGCTTCATGCCTTCGGGAAAGTAATCCTGCCCGGAAAAGCCGTCTTCCGCATCATGGTCATAGGCATAGCCCGCGCCATAGCCGATGTCCTTCATCAGCCGGGTCGGGGCATTGCGGATGTGCAGCGGCGGCGGTTGCGACCCCGTCTGGCGGGCCGCGTTGCGCGCCGCCTTGTAGGCCACATAGCCTGCGTTCGATTTCGGGGCCAGCGCCAGATAGATCACCGCCTGGGCCAGGGCCAGCTCGCCCTCGGGCGATCCCAGCCGTTCGTAGGTTTCCCAGCCCTGGATGCACAGCGCCTGTGCCTGCGGATCCGCAAGCCCGATATCCTCCACCGCCATGCGGGTGATGCGGCGGGCCAGAAAGCGCGGGTCCTCGCCGCCTTCCAGCATCCGGCAGAACCAGTAAAGCGCCGCATCCGGATCTGATCCGCGCACGGATTTGTGCAGGGCCGAGATCAGGTTGTAATGCTCTTCGCCCGACTTGTCGTATTTCGCCGCCCGCCGCATCAGCCTGTTGGCCAGCGCCGCGCGGTCCAGCGGTTTGGGCAGGGACCAGGCCGCCACCTGTTCGATCAGGTTCAGAAGCGCGCGCCCGTCGCCGTCCGCCATCTCCAGCAGCGCCTCGCGCGCATCAACTGTCAGCGGCAGGGCGCGGCCCAGGTCCTGTTCCGCCCGCTGCGCCATGCGCTCAAGGTCGGGCAGTGACAGACGGTCCAGCACGATCACCTGCGCCCGGCTCAGCAGGGCCGCGTTCAGCTCGAACGACGGATTCTCGGTTGTTGCCCCCACCAGCAGGATCGTGCCGTCTTCCATATGTGGCAGGAACCCGTCCTGCTGCGCCTTGTTGAAGCGGTGGATCTCGTCCACGAACAGCAGCGTGCCCTGACCGTTCGCGCGCCGGAGCCTGGCCTGTTCAAAGACCTTCCGCAGCTCCGTCACCCCGGTGAAGATGGCGCTGATCTGCACGAAATGCAGGTTGGTCTCGGTCGCAAGCAGGCGCGCGATGGTGGTCTTGCCCACGCCCGGCGGTCCCCACAGGATCAGCGATGACAGGCTGCCTGCCGTCAGCATCGCGCCCAGGGGGCCGTCCGGCGACAGCACCTTTTCCTGCCCGATCACCTCGGCCAGCGTCTTTGGCCGCAACCGGTCTGCCAGCGGGCGCGGCGCGTCCGGGGCGGGGGTGGACAGGGTATCGAACAGATCGGCCATGGTGCACCCTAAGCGCCTGGCGGGCCGATGTGTAGGGTGTGCAGCGCGCAGTCCGGTCAGCCGCGCGACCGGCCCGCCAGTTCCGCCAGCGCCAAACAGACCCGCGTGGCCGCCGCCATGTCCTGGACGCTGATCCATTCCAGCGGGCCGTGAATCTGCTGCATCCCGGTAAAGATGTTCGGCGTGGGCACGCCCTTTTCGGTCAGGCGCGACCCGTCGGTGCCGCCCCGGATCGGTTGCGAGTGCGGCTCTACCCCCGCCTTGCGGCAGGCTTCGCGCACCAGCTCGACCGGGGTCATGTCCTCTTCCAGCCAGTAGCGCATGTTGCGGTATTGCGGCTTGATCGTGCAGTCGATCTTCGCCCGCGGCTCTGTCGCCTGGATCGCCTCGCAGACCTGGCGCAGCAAGGCACCGTGCGCCTCCAGCCCGTCGCGTTCAAAGTCGCGCAGGATGAATTTCAGCTCTGCCTCTGCCGCCGTGCCGGACAGGGCGTAAAGATGGATGAAGCCCTCGCGGCCGTCGGTCGTTTCCGGTGTGCGCGTGACCTGCGGCAGGGTATCCACGATCTTGGCCGCCAGATGCAGCGCATTCACCAGCGCCCCCTTGGCCTGCCCGGGATGGATGGAAACACCGGTGACCTTCACCACGGCCGCATCGGCCGAAAAGGTTTCATAGACGATCTCGCCCTTCTCTGCCCCGTCAAGCGTATAGGCAAAGGCAGCGCCCAGATCTGCCACAAGTTCGTCGCTTACGCCGCGGCCGATCTCTTCGTCGGGGGTAAAGCCGATGCGGATCGGACCATGCGGGATGTCCGGATTGGCCAGCAGATGCCGGGCTGCCGTCATGATGATGGCGATCCCCGCCTTGTCGTCCGCCCCCAGCAGGGTGGTGCCGCTGGCCGTGATGATGTCATCGCCCACCTTGCCGGCCAGATAGGGTGACTGCGCGGGCGACAGGATCAATTCCGGCGCATCGGGAAAGGTGATTGACCCGCCGTCATAGGCGCGGTGTACCACGGGTTTGACCCCGCTTGCGGCATAGGCCGGCGCGGTATCGACATGCGCAAGCCAGCCCATGACCGGGGCGGTGTGATGCACCGTGGCCGGAAGGGTCGCCAGCACCGCGCCATAATCTGTCAGCCGCACATCCTGCGCACCGATGGCTTGCAGTTCCGTCACCAGCAGGCGCTGCAGGTCAAGCTGACGGGCCGTGCTGGGCGACGTGGCCGATGTCTCGTCGCTTTGCGTGTCGACGGACGCATAGCGGATCAGGCGCTCTTCCAGGTCCCGGGTGAAATCTGTCATGTCGGCATCCTTGTGACTGTGGTTCGGCAGCCTGCACAAAACGGCCATAAATCGGCGGTGCCGTCCAGCCTGCCTGTTGGCTATTCCTGCGCCCGCAACACCTGCGCCGGGCGTGCCGCCAGCGGACGCAAGGCAAAGACCAGGCCGGCGGCCAGCGTGGCGATCACCCCGCCCAGCACGATGGCCAGGGCCGAAACCGGTTCAAAGGCATAATCGGCCTCCATCACAAAGGTCATCACCGCCCAGCCCGCCAGCCCGCCCGCAAGGATGGCCACAATCCCTGCCGCCGCGCCCAGCAGCGCCGAACGCAGCGCAAAACTGAACAGGATGCGCCCCCGGGTTGCCCCCAGGGTCTTAAGCACGGCCGCCTCGTACAGGCGCGCGCGTTGCCCCGCCGCCGCCGCGCCGATCAGAACCATGAACCCGGTCAGCAGCGTTGCCGCTGCGGCCCAGGCGGTGGCCTGGGCAATGGCGGTCAGCGCCTCGGACACCCGCCCGATGGCGTCGCGCACGCGGATTGCGGTGATGTTGGGATAGGCCGTGGCCAGATCCCGCAGGATCTGCGCTTCGGCGGCCTCGTCGGCATAGACTGTGGCGATGTAGGTGTGGGGTGCCCCCGCCAGCGCCGCCGGGTTCATCGACATCACGAAACCCATGCCGCCCGTCGAAAAGTCGACCAGACGGAAACTTGTGATCTCTGCCTCGATGTCGCGGCCCAGGATATTGACGGTGATCCGGTCCCCCAGCTGCAGCCCCATCTCTTCTGCCTCTTCGGCGGCGAAGGAAATCTGCGGGGGGCCGGTGTAATCCTTGGGCCACCAGGTGCCGGCCGTCACGGTTGTCCCCTCTGGCGGGGCGGGGGAAAAGGTGACCCCCCTGTCGCCGCGCACCACCCAGTGTTCACCCGCCACCTCGCGGGCCGGGCGGCCGTTGATCCGGGTGATGACGCCCCGCATCATCGGTGCGTCTTCCACCCTGCTGACCGCCGGGTCGTCGGCCAGCCGCTGCAGGAACCCGTCAATCTGATCGTTCTGGATATCGACAAAGAAATAGGCCGGTGCCCGTTCCGGCAGATCACGCTCGATGGCGGACCGGAGATTTGCGTCGATCTGGCCGACGGCCGCCAGCACCGACAGGCCCAGCCCCAGCGACAGGATCACCGACGATGCCTCTTCCCGCGGTCCCCCGATTGCCCCAAGGGCAAGGCGCAGCGCGCTGCGGCCCCGCACCCGATGGCTGCGCGCCGCCCGCCGTGCGCCGCGCCGCACGGCCAGGGCGGCCAGTCCAAGGACCACCAGCGCCCCCAGGACCCCGCCTGCGGTCCCCAGCGCCAGCGACGGCACCCCGGAAAACCAGACGGCAGCCCCGATCAGCAGGGCCACGAACCCGGCCAGCACCAGCAGATAGACCGCCCCTGGCCGGCCCGCCGTACCCTCGCCACCCCGGTAAAGCGCCGCCGCCCGCACGGTTTCGGTGCGCGCCAGCGGCCAAAGCGTGAAGATCAGCGCCGTCAGCGCCCCATACAGCGCGGCTTCCGCCAGCGGGCCGGGATAAAGCGCAATCTCTGCCGGAAAGGGCAGGCGCGTGGCAATGACATCGGCCAGCCCCAGAACCGGCGCACTGGCCAGCCCCAGCCCCAGCAGGATGCCCAGAAGCGTCAGCACACCGACCTGCAGCAGATAGACCTGAAAGATCGTGCGCCCTTCGGCGCCCAGGGTTTTCAGCGTGGCGATGGTGGCGATCTTGCCTTCCAGATAGGCGCGCACGGCGGCCGATACGCCCACGCCGCCTACCGCCAAACCTGCCAGACCCACCAGAACCAGAAACGACCCGATGCGGTCGACGAACCGCTCCACACCCGGCGCGGCGCGGCGCCTGTCGGACCAGCTCATGCCGCTGTCGCGCCAACGGGCCTCTGCCTGCGCCTCAAGCACCGCAAGGTCGGCCCCGTCGGGCAGATCAAGGCGATATTCGGTCTCATACAGCGTTCCGGGTTCCAGCAGGCCGGACTTCGCAAGACCGGTCGTCGGGACGATCACGCGCGGACCCAGAGAAAACCCGCCTGCCACCGAATCGGGTTCCCGCAGCAGGACCGCGCCCAGCCGGAACTCCTGCACGCCCAGCCGGAAGCTGTCGCCCACCGCCAGACCCAGCCGGTCCACCAGAACCTTGTCCATGACCCCGCCGGGCAGGCCCCCTGATCCGGACAGGGCGCTGGCAAGGGGAACGGGGGGGTCCAGCACAACCGATCCGGTCAGCGGATAAAGATCATCCACGCCCTTGACCTGCACCAGCGCGCGCTGCGCCGTATCGCCGTCACCGACCACGGCCATGGACCGGAAATCGACGATCCCGGACAGGCGGGTGGCAATCTGCGCCATATAGGCGCGTTCCTCTTCCGTGGCGAAGCGATAGGTGAATTCCATCACCGCATCGCCCCCCAGCAGCACCGCGCCCTGATCCTGCAGCCCGCGTTCGATGGCGCTGCGCAGCAGCCCCACGGCGGCAATCGCCGCCACCCCCAGTGTCAGGCAGGCCAGGAAAATGCGGAACCCCTTCAGCCCGCCGCGCAACTCGCGCCGGGCAATCCGGGCGGCGACGGCCAGGGTCATGCCGCCCTCCGCTCGTCCGCGCGCACCAGCCCGTCGGCCAGACGCACCACCCGGTCGCAGCGCGCGGCCAGTTCCGGCGCATGGGTGACAAGAACCAGCGTCGCCCCGTGGCGGTCGCGCAGCCCGAACAGCAGATCCATGATCGCCGCCCCGTTGGCCCCGTCCAGATTGCCCGTCGGCTCATCGGCCAGCAGGATTGCGGGCCGGGGTGCGGCCGCGCGGGCCAGCGCCACGCGCTGCTGCTCGCCCCCCGACATCTGGCCGGGATAGTGATCCATGCGCGCGGCCAGGCCAACTGCGCGCAATTCCGCCGCCGCCCGGTCAAAGGCATCGGGCAACCCGGCCAGTTCCATGGGCACGGCCACATTTTCCAGCGCGGTCATCGTCGGAATCAGGTGGAAGGACTGGAACACAACGCCCATATTCCCCCGACGGAAGCGCGCAAGCTGGTCTTCGTTCATCGCAGTCAGGTCCTGGCCCAGGGCAAGCACCTGACCCCCGGTGGCCTTCTCCAGCCCGCCCATCAGCATCAGGAGCGATGACTTGCCCGAACCCGACGGCCCCACCAGCCCCAGCGTCTCTGCCCGCGCCACGTCTAGCGTGATCCCCTTCAGGATCTCGACCGGCCCAGCATTGCCTGCAAGCGTCAGGCGCGCATCGCGCAGCGAAAGGATCGGATCTGTCATGAAGGCTGCCCCGCGGTTCACCACATTCCCGGGATATGGCGCATTGCGCGCGATCCGCAACCTCACCTTCGCGTGTGCCCTTGCAACGCCCGCGCTGGCAGACCCCCTGACGCTGGTTGCCCTGGGCGACAGTCTGACGGCGGGCTATGGCCTGCCGCAGGAAGATGGCTTTGTGCCGCAGCTGCAGGCCTGGCTGACGGCGCGGGGGCAGGATGTGGTGGTGGTGAACGCCGGCGTTTCGGGCGACACCACGGCAGGGGGCCTGGCGCGGCTTGACTGGTCCCTGACCCCGGAGGTTGACGCAATGATCGTCACGCTGGGCGGAAACGACCTGCTGCGCGGGATTGATCCCGCCGCCAGCCGGGCCAATCTGGACGCGATCCTGCAGGGCGCGCAGGCCCGCCAGCTTCCCGTGCTGCTGGTGGCCATGTCCGCGCCCGGCAATTACGGCCCCGAGTACAAGCGCGACTTCGATGCGATCTATCCCGATCTCGCGGCGCAGTACGGCGCGCTTCTGGCACCGGGCTTCTTTGCACCCCTGCTGAAGGAAGGGGCCGATCCGGCAAGTCTGGCGCGGTATCTGCAGCCTGACGGGCTGCATCCCAACCGGGACGGGGTGGCGCGAATTGTCGAGGGGCTGGGACCGCAGGTGCTGAACCTGCTGGCCGCCGTGCCGAAGGGCTGACCTGTTCACCAGGTCCGCCCTGCGCCGCATCCTGCTTTGGGGCGGGTTTGGCGCGTTCTGCTTCAGGACCAAACCCCGATGGGTGAAAACCGCTTGCCCTGATCCCCGCCGGGGCACACCGTGGCCAGTGCCGGGGCCTGACCGCATGACGGGGTCGCGCGCCGAAAGGCCCGTCCGTGCCGCGGCATCCGGCGGCTGCGCGTCCCGGTTATGGACATTCAACAGCCCGTCCGTCGGAAGACCGGACAGGCTGATGGGTGGATTTGGGTTCATGGCATGTCGCCCTTGATTTGAACGAAAACCCGAAGACGAAAGGCGGTCTCGGCACTCCTGCGACCGGAACGGGGTGCAGAAGGTGCCGGGCAGTGCCCGGAGTGCCCCGCAGGTTCTTGCGGCGGCTCTCCGGACCGGAGCTTGGTGCGTGAAAGCTGCCATCCTGACCGGGTTGAGGTCGGGCGCATGCGGCGACGGGCAGATCAGGTCGCAGACGTACGCTCGCCGTGCAAGATGCGCTTTGGCGGGAAAGCAAATCCTGACTTGGATCGTGCTGCGGCGGTGACTATGCTGGAACGAAACGGGGCAACCGGGCGGTCGGACGTGGCAAGGATTGGACAGATCACACGTCGGGGCATGCTTTTTGGCAGCGGGGCGGTGATCGGCCTTGTCGCGGGCAACGCCTGGGCACCGGGCCTTTCGGATCCGGCAGGGCTGACGATCACACCACCTTGGGAAGGCGGGCTCTTGCTTGACGATGCCAGCGGGATGCAGGCAGCGCCGGTCCGTGCCCATGTGCGGCCCCGGGCGTCCGGCGACGATCTGGTTGCGGCCTTCCGGGCCGAACTGGCCATTGCCCGCCGGGACGGCCGCCCGGTCAGCGTCGGTGCCGCCCGCCATTCGATGGGCGGTCAGGCCATTCCAAAGGACGGAACCGCGATTACGGTGGACGATGCCCGGATTGAAATCGATACCGCCGCCATGGCCTATCGCGTCAACGGCGGGGCACGCTGGTCAGGGGTGATCGCGGCACTCGACCCGCTTGGCTTCAGCCCTGCAGTCATGCAGTCGAACCACGACTTTGGCGTTGCTGCGACCTTTTCGGTTAATGCGCATGGCTGGCCGGTGCCCTTCGGCCCGATGGGCGCGACCGTCCGGTCGCTCCGGATGGTGTTGGCCGACGGCGAACTCGTCACTGCCTCGCGGACAGAGAATCCGGGCCTTTTCGCGCTTGCCATGGGCGGCTACGGGCTTGTCGGGCTGATCGTCGATCTCGAGGTCGAGATGGTGAAGAACAGTCGGCTTGCGCCCGAATTCTCTATCCTGCCGGTCGACGGGTTCCCGCAGGCCTTCCTGGCGGCAGTCAGGGATCCGGGAAAGGCGATGGTCTATGGGCGGCTGAACGTCGACCGGGCGGCCCTGTTCGAAGAGGCGCTTCTTGTCAGCTACGCCCCGACCGACGACCAGTCGGACCTTCCCGCAGCCACGGGATCGGGGGTCGTTTCCCACCTTGCCGCTGCCCTTTATCACGCCCAGGCGGGACGCGAAAGGATGAAGCGGTGGCGCTGGCAGATCGAAAGCGGGCTTGCCCCCGCCATCAGCGGACAGAGTACACGCAATACGCTGATGAACGAACCGGTGCTCACGCTGGGCGGCCGCGATCCTGACCGGGTTGACATCCTGCATGAATACTTTGTTCCGCCCGAGGCCTTCGGTGCCTTCCTTGATGCCTGCCGGGCCATCATCCCCGATACCTTCGCCGAGTTCCTGAACGTGACTTTGCGCTATGTCGATTCCGACCCGGTCAGCCTTCTTGCGCATTCCCCGACGCCCCGTATCGCCGCAGTGATGTCCTTCACCCAGGAAAGAACTGCGCGCGCCGAGGCAGATCACAGGCGCATGACGCAGGCACTGATCGACCACGTGCTGTTGATCGGCGGCAGCTACTATCTGCCCTATCGGCCGCATGCGCGGCCCGACCAGTTTGCCGCCGCCTATCCGCGTGCGGCCGACTTTGCTGCGGCGAAGCGCTCGGTCGATCCCCGCCTCATCCTGCGCAACAACCTTTGGGACCAGTACATGGGGGTCTTGTGACATCCGAACAGCGCCTCTGCCTTGTCTATGCCGCGATCCTTCTGGCTGCCGCGGCGATCAACTATGTCCCCGGCCTCACCGATGCCGACGGGCTTGCCTTCGGGGTCTTCGCCCTTGATCCCTTCGACGACGCCCTCCACCTTGCCTCGGCGCTCTGGGCGCTGGCGGCGGGGCTATGGTCGCGTCCTGCGGCGCGTCTCTTCCTTATCCTTTTCGGCGCGGCCTATCTGGGCGATGGCCTTCTGGGGATACTGACCGGCTGGGGCTTTCTCGACTTCGCCGTGTTCACCAACCCGTCACTGGGCCCCGCCCTTTCGGCCCTGCGCATTGCGGCGAACCTGCCCCATATCGTGCTGGGCGGTCTTGCGCTGACGGTGGGGATCGTTTCGGCGCGGCGCGCATGAGGCGGATAGCAGCCGCCATCCGGTACCTGCTTCTCGGGGTTCTGGTCCTCATCATCGGTCTGGCAAGCCCCGTCATCTATGTCGAGACGATGTGCAGGGGCGATGCGACACCCGCACCCTCTGCACCGCTGGTCGACAAGATCCGCCCCGAGATCAGAACCCTGCTGACCTATCCGGAATGGCATATCGTCCACGCCTATGACGACTATGCCGCAGTCATCGGCACGGACGACCCCCACGCGTTCGGCTTTCTGCGCGCGATCGCGGGCTACTGGAGTTCGCTTTGCACCCTGACACGCAAGAGTGCAGACCTGGGCATGATCGACGGTGCCACCCGTCAGCTTGTTCACGTGATCGGAGTCTCCTTCACCTTTGAGATGATGATGAAAGCAGCCTACGAGGAGACGCTTGGCCGGGCCACCGCCTGGGTGCGCGGACCGGAAAGATCCGCACTCGACGTGCTGTCGGCACAACAGGCTGCAGCCTATGCGATCTTTCTTCAACAGGTGCCGTGGTATCGCTACGACTTTCGTGCGGATGCGCGGGCACTCTCCCGCGCCTCGGGGGGCGGCCTGCGCGATACTGAACGCGCTCTTGCCCTTGGCCTGGAACACCGCACGCGCGCCGCCTACGCCGACCTGATGGCACGCGCGGTCGCCGCGACGGGTCAGGATGACCTCACCTTGCAGATGGTCGTCGCGGGTCTTCCCGCCGCGCGTCTGCGCGCAACCAGTGGCGTCACCGTGCTGCGACAGACCGGCGCGGGCATCGTGGTAGAGACCCCGCGCTACAGGGCGCTGACGCTGATCCTGATGGACTGGGCCAGCTCAGGGGCGGATTTTGCGGACATTGCCGGCAACGACCAGATCATGTTCACCGCCCTTTCGGATCGGCCCCAGGCGCAGGGCGCGCTTCTCAGCATGGCGCGGCAGGGCCATGGCGACTGGCGGCACCTTTTCCTTCTGCGCGTCGAAGACCTGGCCGACCGGTTGCGCGGCCTTCGGGCAGAGGGTCTTCAACTGGAGCATATCCATGACTACTAAGTCCGGTCCGGGTCCGGGGCTGTATCTGCGGCTTCTTGCGGGCCTGCCGGTGCTGGTCTGCGTGTGGCTGGCGCTGCTTGCGCTCGTCCTTCGCCTTGGCGCACCGGCACCGGCCGTAGTCGTGCTTTTCCCGTCCAAGGGTTTCGTCAGCGCCATCGGAAGCGCCGAGATCACCGGCGCATCGTCCTTCTCGCTCACTTTACGCAGCGACATGCCGGGCCTTGCCGCGCGCGCCTATGCTGCGGGCGCATGGTTCGTGCTGCCGGCGGGGCTCGATGCCTGCATACCGCCCGGACTGCGCCAGCAGGCGCAGCGGCCAGACGAAGGGCCGGGTCCCGACCCCGGATAACTTGCCTGCCGACACGGGGCGACCGGCATCTTCTTTACCGGTGTTGTGCCATCCTGGCCCACCCCTGATCCGCGCGCCACCTATCATGCCAGCGTTCCGTTGATCTGATCCCAGGGGTTCCCGAGGACGTATTTCTGTAATACCAATGGCCCATTCAACTGACCTCCGCCCAAGAGCGTGAGGTGATGGAAGCGATGGCCTTTGGGTCGTTGGCGAAGAAGTTCCACGCGGTGCAGCAGGCCTCGACGATATCGTCGTAGGTGTCG